>NZ_CABDUX010000002.1:1200000-1547766 GCF_901411515.1 Raoultibacter phocaeensis | reverse complement strand
CGAAGCTCAGGCGGTTGCCGCCATCGCCGAGACCGAGGCCGCCCAGGCCGTCGAGAAGGCCGCTGCCGACGAGGTTGTTGCCGAGGCCGCCATCGAGGCTGCTGTCGAGGCCGTCGTCGATGCCGCTGCGGCTGAGGCCGACGCCGAGGAGAAGGCTGCGGAATAAGCGCGCTTTTCGCGACGGGGCTGCGTTCGCCTTGCGGATGCAGACCGAACTGCGTATGCCGACAACGTCGGCATGAACGACTGAAACGATACGACTCAGCGCGGGCGCGGCCCGCGCAACCGCTTGATCGAGAAAGGAACCACCATGGCTGACATCACAGCTTCTATGGTCAAAGAGCTCCGCGAGATGACCGGCGCCGGCATGATGGAGTGCAAAAAGGCGCTCGTCGAGGCCGAAGGCGAGATCGAGAAGGCAGTCGATGTCCTGCGCACCCGCGGGCTCGCCGCCGTCGCCAAGAAGGCCGGCCGCGCCACCAACGAGGGCACCGTTATGGCCGTCGTCTCCGATGACTGCACTTCGGGCGCCGTCATCGAGCTCAACTGCGAAACCGACTTCGTGGGCATCAACGACAAGTTCAAAGCCTACGCCGAGAAGATCGCCAAGGCCGCGCTTGCCGCCAAGCCCGCCGATCTCGATGCGCTCAAGGCCGCCGATGCCGACGGCGAGACGGTGGAGGAAGTTGTTACCGACGCCATCCACACGCTCGGCGAGAACATCCAGCTCTCCCGTTTTGCAGTTGCCGAGGCGGGCGCTGTTTCGTCTTACATCCACGGCGGCGGCAAGATCGGCGTGCTTGTGGAATTCGACGTCGAGGGCATCGATCCCGCGTCCTCCGAGTTCGCTCAGTACGGCCGCGATGTCGCCATGCAGGTAGCAGCCGCGTGCCCCGTTGCGGCGAACCGCGATGCGGTCGATCCTGCCGTCATCGAGCACGAGAAGGCCATCTACATGGCTCAAGCTGCCGAGTCCGGCAAGCCCGAGGCCATCCAGGAGAAGATGGCGACCGGTCGTTTGGAGAAGTTCTTCAAGGAGAACACGCTGACCGAGCAGGCATACGTGAAGAACCCCGATCAGAGCGTGTCCGAGTACACCGCCGAAGTCGCCAAGAACCTGGGCGGCTCGATCGCGATCAAGAGCTTCATCCGTTTCGTTTTGGGCGAGGCCGAATAAACTTCGCGCATACGCGTCGAACCGAGCGCCGGCGGCCGTTGTGCTGTCGGCGCTTTGCTTTGCCGCTCGAACGACCGCGGAGCACGGCCCGCCTCCGGCGGCGTGTGCCCAAACCGCGCGTTGAACCCTCGTCGTATCCTTCTGCTAACGTTATGGATGTTCGATGGTAGGGCATGCCAAAGGCAGCGGCTTCTTTTATCGTGAGGGGGACGTATCCGAGCAGAAAGACGGGTTATGCCAGAGGAAATAATCATCGTCAGGGGGAACTCGACGTTTGCAGGAACCGTGTCCGTTTCGGGTGCGAAGAATTCGGCGCTCAAGCTCATCGCGGCGGCGATTCTCGGCCAGGGCGTCTCGGTGGTGCACAACGTGCCCCTCATCTCCGACATCAACATCATGGCAGACGTCATTCGAAAGCTCGGAGCGACCGTCGAGCGCGACGGCCATACGCTCGTCATCGATACGACTGCCATTTCCCGCTGCGAGACGCCCTACGAGCTCGTTTCCAAGATGCGGGCGAGCATCTCGGTGCTCGGACCGCTCATCGGCCGGTTCGGCAGGGCGCGCGTTGCCATGCCGGGCGGATGCCAGATCGGCGCACGCAAGATCGACATGCACATGATCGGGCTTGAGGCGCTCGGCGTCCATTTCGAAATCGATCACGGGTTTCTTGAGGCAACTACGCCTAACGGCCTTCACGGGGCGCACGTCGTACTCGAGTTTCCCAGCGTCGGTGCGACCGAGAACATGGTCATGGCTTCGGTTGTGGCCGAAGGTACGACCGTCATTGAGAATGCCGCGCGCGAGCCCGAGATCGTGGATTTGGTGAACATGCTCAACTCCATGGGGGCGAGCATTTCGGGCGGCGGATCGTCGATCATCGAAATCGAGGGTGTGCCGCTTGCGTCGATGCACCCGTGCGAGCATACGACCGTGGGCGATCGCATCGAGGCGGGCACGTTTCTTGCCGGTGCGGCGCTTGTGGGCGGGCCGGTTACCGTCGAGGGCATCGATCCGTCGTTTCTGCGCATGGCGCTCATGAAACTCGATGCGATGGGATGTACGGTCGAGGTAGGGGAAAGCTCCGTAACGGTCTCGCGCAGCTGCCCCATTCGGGCAACCGATATCCAGACGCTTCCCCATCCGGGTTTCCCGACCGATCTGCAGGCGCAGTTCATGCTGCTCGCTGCTCTCGCCGAAGGAAACTCCGTCATTTCCGAGAACGTGTTCGAAAACCGGTTCATGTTCGCATCCGAGCTCGTCCGCATGGGCGCCGACATCACGATCGAGGGCCACCATGCGCTCGTGCGCGGTGTCGAGCGATTGCAGGGTGCCCCGGTTTCATCAACCGACTTGCGCGCCGGAGCGGCGCTCGTGTTGGCCGGCATCGTTGCAGACGGCGAGACCCAGGTGCACGAGATATCCCATATCGACCGGGGCTACGAGGATTACGTAGGCAAACTGCGCTCCCTCGGCGCCGATGTCGAGAGGACGGCCCTTTCCTAGGGTCTGTCTGCGATAGGTTAGGATCTGTATGGCGTACAAGCCGAGAAAGGTATCAGCATCGTATTCGAAGCACACGTCGCGTCGCATCCGCAATGCGAGCATCGGGACGCACAATCCCGCGAGCGCGCGGCGCGCTGCAGGCAAGGTGCGCAGCGGTACGGTCGAATTCTCCAATCCGCGTAAGAGCTCGCGGGCAAAGCGCGGCATCGTCGACCACGTCACGCCCGCAACGTCGACGCGCGAAAGCGACTCGGCGTACTCGAAACGCGTCGCGCAGCGCGATTTCCAGGGCGGCCTCCAAAGGAAGGCGAAAGCGAAGGGCATCGTCATCGCGCTTGTTGTCGTGCTCGTCGTCGCGTGCGTTGCGGGGGCGGCAGGCGTTGCCGCCTACTTCGGTTCTGTGTCAGACAAGATGGGCCTCGGCGATTCCGATGCGAAAAGCGCGCTCGTTTCGCCTGAAGAGGGCAAGGTGCCCTACGTGCTGCTCGTCGGAGAGTTCTCGAAGCCCGGAGCGGGCTATGAGGGTCCCGACATGCTCATGCTCGCGCGCATCGACACCGAAAACAAACAGATCTCGCTCGTGTCGGTGCCTGCGAACGCGCAGGTTTCGCTCAACGACGGCAAAACCCACCGTATTGCCGATGCGCAGCTTATGGGTGGAGATAGCTACCTTATCTCGACGATAGCGAACTATACGGGAGCGCGCATCTCCCATGTGATCAAGACCGACGAGGAAAGCCTCGTCGAGCTGGTTGATGCGCTCGGAGGCCTCACGATCGACGTGTCTCAGGAAGTCGACGATCCGAACGCGGGCGACCTGTATGTGCCTGCGGGCGAGCAGACGCTCGACGGACAGGGCGTTCTTGTGCTTTCCCGGGCGCTCAACTTCGCCGAAGGCGACGAGGTGCGCGCCGAGAACCAGCGCAAGGTCGTGCTCGCGCTTGCGGGCAAGCTGCTCGATACCAATGCGCTGAGCATCATCCCGACGCTCGACGTCGTTGCGGGAACGGTGAGAACCGATTACTCGGCCTCCGACGCGCTTGCGCTGATCGACGCGCTGCGCGGCATCGACCTTTCCCAAGTCCATGCCGTGCGCATGCCCGGATACGACGTCACCAGCTCTTCGACGGGAGACGAGTACTTCGTCGCTTCGACCGACGAATGGACCGCCATGCTCGAAGCGCTCGACGCGGGGATGGACCCTGCTCCCGCTGCTGCGGCGGGCCCTGCTGTCGATCCCGCAAGCTTCGAGATCACTGTGCGCAACGGTTCGGGTATTACGGGCGGAGCTCAGCAGATGTCAGACGCGCTTGTCGGGAAGGGCTACAAGGTAACCGATACCGGCAACGCCGATCAGTACGTGTACAACGAGACGCTGGTGGTGTACCAGGACAACGATTTCAAGGATGCAGCCGAATCGGTGGTGCACGACCTCGGAGCCGGGCGTGCCATCGCTTCGAACGGGTTCTATACGTTCGAGACCGATGTGCTTGTCGTGCTCGGAAAAGACTGGCAGCCGCTCAATTAGTCCGCTTGCCGCACAAAGGTTCTTGCTGAGTGCGGTGTGATACAATCGACCGGAACATACTTCGAGAAGGGAATTGCATTATGGTAGAGAAAAACGATGTGGCCGCAGTGCTCGAGCTCATCCGTCCGAGCCTCCAGGCCGATGGCGGCGACGTTTCGCTCGTCGATGTCGCCGAAGACGGTACCGTGACCGTCGAGTTGCAGGGTGCCTGCAAAGGTTGCCCCATGTCGCAGATGACGCTTGCAAACGGCGTCGAGCGCATCTTGAAGGAGCGCGTGCCGGGTGTAACCAAAGTCGTTCCGGCGATGTAGCCTGCGGCTTGCACGGAGTTTACGAGAAAGGTCGGCGGGTCATGGCAAAGTGCTGGGAGAAGCGGGGTTGCGATGATGAAATGCAGTCGCGGTGCCCGCACAATCAACCGGGCGAGCCGTGTCCCGCCGACTGCCATTACGCGGCATGCCACCGCGAAACGCATGCAGTGGCAACCGATTTCGAGCTTTTGCTCAATCCCGAACTCGATTACGAGGCTTCCGTCAAAGAGGTATGCCGCTTCTGCGAGTTCTTCCTGTCGAACGGCCCTGCGCTTGCCGACCGCGCAAGCGACGTTTCCCGCCAAGGGAATCCCAATCGTTTCCTGCTCTGACGAAAACGTTCTGCTACAATGTCAGGAAAGGCACATGACTGAGAGCGAGCGTGCGAAGGGAGATGTGAGAGCGATGGCGGCCAATCTGACCTGTCCTGCATGCGGGGCCACCGATCTCGATGTATGTAAGTACGATTCCATGATGGTGCTCAGCAAGGATACGGCGCTGTTCTCCCTGCGTTGTCCGCAGTGCGGTGCCAAGGTTTCGTCGGTTCACGGCATTCCCGTGCAGCTGCGCGAAGAAGTCAAGTTCGCGGCGATCGAGATCGGCGCGGGCATGGGAGCGGGGCAGTAGCGCTTCGATAGGGATCGAGCGGGCCGGACGCAAGATAATTCGAAGTGTCCAGCTGACTGGTGTATAGTCGCGCCGCTTGAAAGCGGCGCTTTTTCTTGGAGGATACATGCTCAACGACATCTACCAGAACCTCGACCCGATAGCGTTCTCGCTCGGTCCGATCGTCGTCAGGTGGTACGGCATCGCCTACGTGCTCGGCTTCATCTGCGCAGGCTATATCATGTATCGGGTGTCCAAGCGCTGGAGGGTTCGCATCGATGCGGACTCCCTGCTCACGATACTCCTCTGCGTCATCGTCGGCGTCATCGTCGGCGGCAGGCTCGGCTACGTACTGTTCTACACCAACGGAGCCTACCTCGAAAACCCCCTTGAGATACTCGCGTTCAACCATGGAGGCATGAGCTTCCACGGGGGGCTCATAGGCGCTTTGCTCGCGGGAATCGTGGCGGCGAAGATAACGAAGATCCCCTATTTGACGTTAGCCGACATGGGTTGCATCGGCGCTCCGCTCGGCTTGTTCTTCGGACGGTGCGCCAATTTCATCAACGGCGAGCTCTGGGGTGCTCCCGCTGATGCTGCCTGGGGCGTCGTGTTCGGCGGCAGTGCCGGCATGATGCCGCGCCATCCCTCGCAGCTCTACGAAGCGCTGCTTGAAGGCGTGCTTCTGTTCGCGGTGCTTTTCATCTTGTCGCGCAAGCTGCCTCCGCGGCCGCGCGGCACGTTTCTCGGGGTGTTCCTCATTCTGTACGGTTGTTTTCGGTTTGTCATCGAGTTCGTCCGTGAGCCCGATGTGCAGTTAGGATATCTGTGGGGCGGGTGGCTTACCATGGGCCAGCTGCTCTCGGTGCCCCTGATCGTGGTGGGCATCGGTGTGTTGGTTTATGCGATTAAGATGAAGCTGCCTCAGCAGGGGCTTCCAGAATTGCAACCAAAAGAGTAGCATATAAGAAAAGACGAAAACCCACCGAGGAGGAAACCATGGACGTTACGTTCTATCACTGCACGCACTGCGGAAACATCGCTGTCAAACCGTTCGATTCGGGAGTGCCGCTGGTATGCTGCGGCGAGAAGATGGAAGAGCTTAACGCGAACACCACCGATGCGGCGCTTGAGAAGCATGTTCCCGACGTGAAGGTGGACGGCGCGAACGTCCATGTGCAAGTGGGGAGCACGCTGCATCCCATGACGCCCGAGCACTATATTACGTTCATCTGCCTTGTTACCGAAAACGGCTACCAGATCGCCGAACTGAACCCCGAGGATGCGCCTGTGGCCGACTTCGCCGTCGCCGAGGGCGACAAACCGCTCAAGGTATACGAGTACTGCAACATCCATGGGCTGTGGGTCGCAGAACTCTAAGCACTTCGGATCGTTGAATCGAAGCATCGCAGAATCGGTCGCAGTGCGGCCGGTTTTCTTGTGTGCAGGGTTTGTGAGGGCAATCGGTAAAACTGCAGCCGCTGGAAACTCTGTGTGGAATCACCCGCGAGTGTGCTATTATATGAAAGCTTGTCTTCGCCTTGGTCGGAAACCAAGGCCTGTAAAGGAGAAACCAATGAAACAGGGAATTCATCCGGACTACATGGACTGCACGGTTACGTGCAGCTGCGGGAACACCTGGCAGACCCGCTCCACGAAGCCCGAGCTGAGGATCGACCTCTGCAACAAATGCCATCCGTTCTTCACCGGCCAGCAGAAATTCATCGACACCGGTGGACGCGTCCAGCGCTTCGCCGATAAGTTCGGTTCCGCAAAAGAGACCGTCGCCGCACGCGAGGCTGCTAAACGAGCCGAGCGCCAGGCAGCCATTGAAGCTGCCGAAGCCGCCAAGAAGGCGGAGCGCGACGCGAAAGCCGCCGAGAAGGCTAAACGCGCTGCCGAGTTTGCCAAGAAGGCTGAAGCCGATGCCGTGAAAGCCGAGGAAGAAGCCACGGCGACCGAGGTTGAGGCTGCCGAAGAGGCTATCGCCGACGCCGCCGCCGAAACCGCACTCGAGGCTCCCGCAGGGGAAGCCAAGGCTGAGGAAAGCGCCGAGTAGTACCCTTCTTGATCGAGGAACATCGAGCACGAACCAAAGATCCGGTCTTGGGCCGGATCTTTTGCGTGGGGCCTTGTCGGCTGCGATGCGCTTCTCATCCGCTGCGATCCTCTCGGGGGGAGTGCCTGTGGTGCACCTACTTGGACGCTCCCCACCAAGCCCGTCGTTCGGGTTTGCGTTTTCCCGCGTAGGTTCTTCGAGCACAGCAATGCCCGTGCGGCTAGCGGGCCTCTCGCGAGATCGTCATCATCGCGAGCGCTTCGCCGAACAGCTTGCCCGCACCTGACATGACGGCAAAGCGCGCCTTGTCGGGATCCGCTACCACGCTGCCTGCAAGCGATTCGACGCCCCAATCGAACAAGAACGGGGAAGCCACAACGCTCGGACCCACCATGACGGTTGTCGCGTTCTTCGTGAGATCAAGCAGGCGGGGAGCGGTTTTGTTGATAATGGTCACGCCGGTGACGAACGCGAAGTCCGTCGTGGGAAGCACGTACTCGCAGGCGGGGTCAGGCGTGTCGAGCTCTTGGGTGCAGGAACGCTCAAGCACCGTTAGGTCGGCGTATTCGGCTATGCGGTCGACGTGAGGGAAGTGTCCGACTACGGTAACACGCTTACCGCCCATTCGGGGGCGGTAAAGTTCGAAGGCGTCCATTTTGCGAACGGTTCCATCGGGTAGGTTGACTGCTTCGTCGTATACAGCGCCGAGCGGATCGAGCAGCTCGGGTTGAGAATACCAGGCGTTCAGGCCCGCAACGCCGAGCGAGGCTTCCTCGAAGCACCACGACTTCGAAAGCTCGGCAACGGCTTTGAGCGGCATCCCGCGCAGATCGGTAGTGTAGGTGCGGCGTGCGCCGCCCTTGCAGGTGAAGCTCACGCCCATGCCGCACTCGGCTTCGACGTAGGACCAATGGGTGCCGAGGCAGTAATCGGTTACGCGTATGTCGTCGGGGATATGGCCGATCAGATGGTTGTAGAACTTCCACGGCGTCGCATGATCGTAGGTGCCGGGAAACGCGATCTCGGTTTGGTTCGGATTCGAGGCGCAGCAGTCTTTCTCGGGGCATCCCATTGGTTTCTCCTATCGATTCCCTGTTGGGTGCAAGCGCTCATCCGCTTGCGCGAAACATTGTCTTTGATACAGTATAATACTCCCAAACCGACGCGAGAGGAATGTCTTCGATGCTCTTTATCCTGACTGGGGCCGTGCAGACCGGTAAAACACGCTGGCTCGAGCGGCTTGCCGCTACGCTGGATGAGGGAGGCGTCGTATGCGTCGGGGTGCTCGCGCCCGGTGTATGGCGAGAGGCTTCGGAGCAGGGCGATCGGGAGAAGGTGGGCATCGACAACGTACTTCTTCCTGCTGGGGATCGGTTTTCGTTTGCGAGAAGACGCGATCTTTCCGATGGGTGAGAGACGGTGCGACATCGCAAAGCGATGAAGCGCGGCTCGGATGGGCGATCTTCGACGATGCGCTCGAGCGGGTGAATGGCTACTTCTCAAGTCTGGGGACGGCTTCGCTCGCGTGCGCTGCGGCGGATCGAATGCGCGTGCCGTTCGGATGCGGCGGACAATCGGCAACCGCAGCGGCGGGTTCTGCGGAATTCCTCATAGTCGACGAGATAGGGCGTTTGGAGCTCGAGCAGAAACGCGGACTCGATGCGGCAATGCGGTTGCTCGATGAAGGCCCCTCGCCGCTTAGGCCCTGCGCCCTCGTTGTCGTGAGGGATTGGCTTGCAGGCCAGGCCGCGCGGCGTTTCGAGGATGCTTGGGGCACGCCGACCGTCATCGGCCCCGACGAAGCGGGCTGGCATGCGGTTTTGGCGGCGTACGGAATGGAATAAAGCGCGACGATTGAGCGCTTGCGGGCCCGTGCCGCAACCTTTGATGAGAGGCGCGGGCTGCGCGTTGAAGCGTTACGGTACCAGACGCAACCTCAGCGCCGATGCGGTGCGGCTATCGGATGCGCGGGGGAGGACGGATCGGTGTCCTTGATTCCTGCAAGCGAGACCTTCGAACGCAGCAGGAAAGCCCATGCAAGGCCTGCAACGACCATGGTGCCTGCGATGATCGCTCCGACTCCGATGACGAAGTTCGGCCAGGGAAGCACGGCAAGCACCATACCCACGCAACCGATCGCGGTGTGGGCGAAGTTGATCAGCGAAGCCGCTGCGCCCGTTTCGCCTTTTTGCTGGGAAAGCAGGATATTCGTGCTATAGGGCCTTATGCACGCTTCCGTCATGGCGAATGCGAGAAACGTCGCGCAAAAGAGGAAGGGCGAGAGCTCGCCGAAAGCGAGCATCGCTAAACCCGAGACGAACGCCACCGAGAGCAGGATGGTCGTGAATCTCCGTGCGCTCAGATAGTGGGATGCCTTGAGCCAGATGAGGGGGCCTGCGGCGGTGAGCAGGGCGGCTATGGCAAAGAAATAGCTGTATTCGAGCTCGGTCAAGCCGAAGAACGTGATGTAAATGTACGAGCCGACGGCGATGTAGGCCATGAACGGCAGATTGAAGAGGCCGACGATGCACAGAAACGATGTGAACCCCCTGTTCTTCGCAACGGTGCCGAGTTGAGCGAGGCTTCCGAGAATCGACCCGTCGAAGCGGCTTTTTTCGGGAAGCGTTTCCTGAAACATGAGTGCAAGCACCGTGCAGAGAAGCCCGACGGCGGCAAGCACCCAAAACGTCATATGCCAATCGGCGATCTGTAGCACGAGGGCTCCCACCACCGGTGCGAGTACGGGACCGACCACGAACATGACCTGCACGATCGATAGGATCGCTTCGCGCTTTTCGGGAATGATGGCGTCTTTCACGACGGCGGTCGAAACGGCGCTCACAGCTCCCGCGCCGAGTGCTTGCAAGACGCGCATGCCGATGAGAACCCAGATATCGGGGGCCATCGCGCAGAGCGCGCTTGCGGCTGTGTAGACGACCATGCCCGCTACCAGCACGGGCTTGCGTCCGTAGCGGTCGCTTGTCGGCCCGAACAAAAGCAATCCGACGGCAAAGAAGAGAAAGTACCCGGCTAGGGTGAGATTGACGGTTCCTGCATCGGTCTCGAAATACTCGGTCATGTGAGGGATCGCCGGCGTGTACATGTCGAGCGAGAGGGGAGTGGCGAGGCTGGTCACCACGAGCAGGGCGATGAGCCCGAAGGGCCCGAGGAATCGTTGCGGCTGAACAAGCCATTGGTTCAGGTTCATTGAACATCTCCTTCAGTTCAGAGAACGCGACCCAAAAAAGGGATTACAAGCAAGCTACTGTAATGATCTGATCTGCAAATACCGCAAAATCCGCCGATCATCACAAAGTCACCATTTTGTTCCGCATCCCTCTACAAGTGCTAGAATTGCATGCGGTCAACAACCGAAAGGACAACCATGCTCGACACGAACGCTTTTCGCAGCATATCGTACGGACTCTACCTCGTATCTTCCTACGTCGATGGGAAAGCGGCTGGATGCACGGTCAACACCTTCGCGCAGGTAACATCTGATCCTTTGCAGGTAAGCGTTGCGATCAACAAAGAAAACCATACGGCTTCGGTTATCTGCGAAGCGGGCATGTACACAGCGGTGAGCTTGTCGCAGAATGCTTCGATGGAGCTCATCGGGCGGTTCGGGTTCTTCTGCAGCCGTGACGTCGACAAATTCGAATCGTATTCGGTGCAGGCCGACGGCTACGGCTTTCCCTATATCGCCGAGCAGACGGTCGCGCGCTTCACCGTTCAGGTGAGCGATTCGATCGATCTCGGCACGCACCTTCTCTTCATCGGCACCGTCATCGAGGCGGAAATCCTTTCCGACGATAAGCCGATGACGTATGCGTACTACCACAGCGTCAAGGGGGGCAAAACGCCTCCGAAGGCTTCGAGCTACCTCGGCGAGACTGCCGAAGCGAGCGAAACCCCTCGCATCGCGTGGCGCTGCACCGTTTGCGGCCACATCGAGGAGGTCGACGAGCTTCCCGAGGATTTCATATGCCCGGTGTGCGGGGTCGGCAGAGAGCTCTTCGAGCGAATCGAGCTCTAGATGCCGCGCTCACTCAGTGTTTTGCGTCCCATGCCAAAAACGCCCAGGTGACGATGCGCTTATAGTCGAGCGTGAACTTCTTTTGGGGAAGCCCCTTCTTGTCGGGCGCACCTGCATCGGGGTTAGCGATCACGTGCTCGTGCGTCCAGTCGCGCAGTCGGCTGAGCGCTGCGTGCGCTTCGGGGGATTCCTTGTCTGCCATCGCGTCGAGTACCATGCGCGAGAGGTCCTCGTACGCGTCGTCTACGCTGTCGAACGTATCGGTGCGGGTACTCTGTATGTAGCTCACCTCGGGCAGGATGCTCGCAGTCGCGAGGATGTTGAACGCATAGAGAAAATCGTTGCCGAACTCGTTTTTCACGCCGAGGTCCGAAAGGATGCGTGCGTCCATACGCGGCGACGAGCCGGTTGAAAGCGTGATGCATACGCGTCGGCGCGCAACGCGACTCAGGCGCACGAGCGCAGCCTTCATGTCGGAAACGGCGATCGAGCGCGAGGCGATGGACACATCCACCATGTTTTCGCGCACGCCGTGCGCCTCCCAATCGTCCTCCCAGCTCATGAGCTTCGGGAAGACGGTCGTCACGTTCTTTTCGCGCAGTTCGGATTCCATGACGTCGAGCATACCTTGGGAAAAATCGCAGGCGACGACCTTGTGTCCTTCGGCTCCGAGAGGAATAGACAGACTCCCTGTTCCGCATCCCATGTCGAACACGCTTTCGCCCGGCTCGATGCGGGCCAACTCGAGGAAGCGCTCGACGTAGGCGTTCGGCGCGTCTTTGGTGGAAAACGTTTTGGAGCGCTTGTCCCAGTACTCCGCGTTATCGGCTTTGCGGCGCGCGATTTGCAGGCGCTTCCACTCCTCGTTCCAATCGGTCGCCGAGAGCAGAGGTGTGAAGTTTTGCGTCATGGGGATCCTTTCGCCGTACGGAGCATCCTAACTTCTAGTACTATACTAACAAAACGCGGATCGATCCGCGCCCGCAAACGTTCTTCCGATCCGACCGCGTACGGCCCAGCCGTCCTCTGGATCGGGATGGGCGGCCGGCGAGCCGTTCCGAACCATACGACGAGGAGTGCAAGACGTCCATGCAAGTCGAGCTTTTATACCACACCCCCGACCCCGAACGCGCCATCGCCACGGCGGCGCGTCTGTGCTATGCGCCAGTCGGCGCCTCCGAGCTTATGGAGACGATGCCCGAAGAACGGGTGAAAAGCGTTCTGTCCACCATCATGCAGAGCGGACATTTCTCCACGCTCGAACATGCGAGCTACACGTTCGCGGTCGATGGCGTGTCCCGTGCACTGACCCACCAGCTCGTGCGCCATCGCATTGCGAGCTTCAACCAGCAAAGCCAACGCTACGTGAAGTTCACCGACGGCCTTTCGGTCATCAAGCCCGAAAGCGTTGCAGCCGATCCCGCAACGAGCGAGGTGTTCGACGAGGCTATCGGGGCGGCGCTCACCGCATACGCGAAGCTGCTCGAAGCGGGGGTGCCCGCAGAGGATGCGCGCTACCTGCTTCCCAATGCCGCCGAGACGAAGATCGTCATAACGATGAACGTGCGGGAGCTTCTGCATTTCTTCGAGTTGCGCTGCTGCAACCGCGCGCAATGGGAGATTCGCGCGATGGCCGACGAGATGCTCGCCCTCGCGAAACCGACGGCTCCCTACATTTTCATGGATGCCGGCGCCCCGTGCATTCGGGGGGCGTGTCCTGAGGGTAAAATGACCTGCGGGAACCCCTTTTCCCGGATTACGAGGCAGTAGCGATGGCGGAAAACAAGAGCGATCTATCCCGCGCATTCAAAGAAGACGGCGCGCTCAAGACCCATGTCGGCGGCCAGGCGCTCATCGAAGGCATCATGATGCGCGGCAAGTTCAACTGGTCGGTGGCCGTACGCGAGCCGTCGGGCTCCATCTACATCGAGGAGCACGACCTCAACTCCGGGAAAAAGAAGAACGGCTGGATGTACTGGCCGCTCGTGCGCGGGTGCCGCGCGCTCGTCGAGTCGCTCATACTCGGCTACAAAGCGCTCGAGATCGCCGCGCTCCATGCGTTTGCAGAGGAATCCGGCGAGAAGGAAGACGGTAAACCGGCAAAGACACAGGAAGCGGCCGCTTCGCCTGCTACGGGTGCGGTTGACGGCGGCGAGACGGGCTCTGCTGCGGATCCGATCGCTTCGGATGACGGTGCGAGTTCGGAAGGATCCGCTGGCGTCGCCGAAGAGCGGCCCTTCTCGTGGAATGACGATTTCGGACGCCCCGATACCGTAATCGACGCGCTCGGAGCGCAAACCGAGCTCAAGGTCGAGCACATCGAGGAATCGGGGCGCGAGCACCTGAAGCGCGCCGAGGAAGTGGCTGCTGCCGAGGCGGCTTTGCTCGAAGGGGAGTTCTCGGAGCCTGAAGAAAAGCAGAAGAAATCGTTCATGGACGAGGAAGTCGAGTTCGGCAAGAAGGAGATGGCCCTCTCCATGGTGCTCGGCCTCGTGCTCGGCGTCGTGCTGTTCATCGTGGCCCCGGCGTTCATCACGAATCTCATCGTGGGCGAGTATGACCAGAACACGCTTCTCTGGAACGTCGTCGACGGCCTTCTGCGCGTTGCGGTGTTCGTGTTCTACATCTGGTTGATCGGGCGCATGGGCGAGATCAAGCGCATGTTTGGCTACCACGGTGCCGAGCATAAGACCATCCACTGCTACGAGCACGGCCTTGATCTCACGCCCGAGAACGCCCGCAGCTTCCCGCGCCTGCACGTGCGCTGCGGCACGGCGTTCCTCATCATGGTCATGGTGATCGCGATCATCGTGTACACGGTGACGCCCATAAACGCGCTCATCGACGCATGGGGCGTGCCCGACGGGGCACCGAAGCTTGCGCTCGTCATCCTCGTGCGCATCCTGCTCATGCCCGTGATCGCCGGTATCTCCTACGAGATCACGGTGAAGTGGGCGGGGAGCCACCCCGACAACCCGCTTGTCAAGGTGATCCTCTGGCCCGGCATGCAAATGCAGTACCTCACCACCAACGAGCCCGATGACGGCCAGATCGAGTGCGCAATCGCTGCCATGCAGCTCGTGCTCGAGCGCGAACGGGCCGAAGAAGCCAAGGCGGCGGGTCAGCCGGCGAGCGAAGCGGCGCGAGCAGCAAGCGGCGCATAGGGACGGGATGCTGGTTTTATCGGTGCGATAAAACCCTTTTATTCGATTCGGTTTCGGTGGGCCTTGCGCAATCAAGCATCGTTCCGTTTTTGATATGGTAATCGATGCCATGGGTTTTGCAGAAGGTAATGACCTCATACGCTCTGTCTGTATACCATCTCTTGGCTTCTGGAAAAGAAGATACCGTTTTATTGTAGTTGGTTCGTCCGAATATGATGCGGTCGGCAAAGGAAACGGCATTGAGCAGCGTATCGAGTTCTTGCTTGATGATGTTCGGGGTCGGATAGGGTTCTATGCTTACCCATGTTTTGCATCCGGCATCATGCAGCGCCTTAAGCGCCGCTATGCGTTCAAGATACGGTGAAGCCCCTGGTTCGGCTTCTACTCTGTATTCTTCCGAAAGCGATACGAGCGTAATTCCGTAGACGTTCTCGGCGGAATACCCAGACAGCTCGCGAGGGAGGATTCCTTTGGTGAGGGCTACTACGGGGATTGCGTTCTCATTCAATTTTGCAATGGAAGCCAAGCTCATCGAGCAAATTTCGTCGTATCCGTACATAAATGGATCCGTGGTGAAGCAAAGCTGAACAGTATTGATTTTTTCCTTGTATCGCGGAATTTCGCTATCAAGCAGTTCGAGCGTGTTCGATACCAATTTCGGCTCGCACCACTGTTCGTAGGTTTTTGCTTTTCCAAACCGTTTCGCCATCAAGAAAGCATAGCACGGATATCTGCACCCATGGCTGCATCCCTGAACGTGGTTCATGGTGTAATCGCCGTATTCGACGCCGGTTTTGTATAGCATGCTTTTTCTTGTGATGTGTTCCAAGGTGTCGTTCAGCTCCCCATGCGTCTTCTTATGAATTCGATGCGGTTATTGCTCCAGGAGGACGAATTGGCGTGCGGATCAGCTCGTTGGATTACGCCGTCATGTTCGAATGGAGCTATAAATCTTTTTCCGAGTTCTGACGATCTGTATGTTACTCCAGTTGCAGAAATGAGTTTTGCGATTATGACACCAAGTTGTATTTTTCGGTCAAACGGCATGGTGGCGACGAGCTTTTCTGCGGTTTGCTGTATTTCATCGTCGCGAGATGATCCTAAGAGTTCGCCGTCGATGTCCTCATCGAAAAGGCTCGATTGGGGATTGTGATGCCTTTTGCGGACTATCATGTTGTCATTCATGGTAATGCATCCATCGGGATGGTTCGTCATATGCATCATACGGTATTTGAGCGTTTTGCTTCCAGGTATGGTTATCGGCATGCTGATAACGTACGTATAAAGATTCGCTGCATTTTGTCGATATCGATCGGATATGGCCTTTTCGAGATCCCAATAATTATCTGTTCCTGACTTGTGCGACTGCGCCATCTCGAGCCACCAGTTACCTCCAAGTATCCTGTCGAGTCTGAGCGTCCGCTGCTCGTCGCTCCCTTCGAAACGCATTTCGTTTCCGTATTCCACGTCTTTCGGAACCATCCCGTTTATTTTTTTCACACAAAACATTTCTCTTAATAAGCCTGGCGAGCAAAAGTTAAGAAGAATCTCCGATGATGTGATATTGTTTCGAATCGTTTTAATGTGTCCGAAATCCAAGTCGATTATTCCAAAAGGATCGATGTAGAAAAAGGCCGAGAGGTGTTTAGACGTCGTTCTCGCAGCATCTACAACTGCAGCTAAGTTTTCTTCGTAAGAAGCGAAAACGGCCGTTTCGCTTGCCGCATGCATCCTTGTCCCAATCGCTTCTTCAAGGCTGGCTCTGTAGTCGGCTTTCTTTTCCGAAAAGAAGAATGCAGCATCATTGTATCGAGGGTTATGCTCCTTGACGTGCTTGTCGTAGATTCCTAGAGCGATAAGGGGCGATCCTGAAGATCCATCGTGAAACAAGCCTGGACCCGAAAACCCGTCAAAATAGATAAGCTTTTCAGCTCTCATGCTGATTTTTGCAAAATAGGGTACCAGGTAAGCCGAAAGAAGGTCATCCTTGGTTTTCGACCAGCTCTTTTTCTCGACAAAGAACTTCCGATCTTGTTTCATTGGCATTCCTTAAAATCAATAAATAATGAGCATTATAAATCTAGTTTGATCTGTTGTAAAGACAATGAGCCAACTATCAGATTTCTGATCCGAACATTACCGCGCCGTACAGCATGGCTTTGCCTTCTGCGAAAGAGATAGACGCATGCTCGTATTTTGGACTATGTTGGCCGTTTTTGCGCGCTTGCCTCTCATCTGGGCCGTCCCGATACGGCAACGCAACCGTCATACGCTCGTTACCGAGCGGATTAAGCGGAGCGGTACAATAGCGCCATCCGTTTGGCCTGATGGACGCAAACGGTCTCTTCCCGTTGCGCGGTTTTAAGGCGTTTGCTGTCTCACGTGCGCGGGAGCGTGTCGGACGAACGTTTGGGAGCTGTCATGATATCAGTGCGCAACATCACGAAGAACTTCGGAAAGGTCGAAGCGCTCAAAGGCGTTTCGCTTGAGGTTGAAGAGGGTGAGAAAGTCGTTATCATCGGCCCTTCCGGTTCGGGGAAAAGCGTGCTCATCAGATGCATCAACGCGCTCGAGATTCCCGATTCGGGCGAGATCGTCGTCGACGGCATGAATTTGTCCGATCGCAAGGTTACCTCGCGAGCGCTCGCTCGCGAAGTGGCCATGGTGTTTCAGAGCTACAACCTCTACCCGCACAAGACCGTGCTCGAAAACGTCACGCTCGCGCCGGTGAAGGTGCTCAAGGTGGATAAGGCCGAGGCCGAGAAGACGGGGCTGGCCTATCTGGAGCGCGTCGGTCTTTCAGACAAGATCGACAAGTACCCCGATCAGCTCTCGGGCGGCCAGCAGCAGCGCGTCGCCATCGCACGCGCCCTCAACATGCATCCGAATATCATGCTCTTGGACGAGCCCACGAGCGCTCTCGATCCCGAGATGGTCCAGGAAGTACTCGACGTCATCAAGTCGCTTGCCGAAACGAACATGACCATCGTGATGGTCACCCACGAGATGGGCCTTGCCCGCGAGGCGGCCGACAAAGTCGTGTTCATGGAAAACGGCCTGGTGGTCGAACAGGGAACGCCCTCTCATATATTCGACGATACGAGCAACCCGCGTATCCAGAGCTTCCTCTCGAAGATACTCTAGGCGGCTGCCATGCTGACGAGAAGAGATTTCATACGCACTGCGGCCCTTGCGGCCGGCAGCCTTGCGATAGGCGGCGGGTTGGCTGGATGCGCAAGCGGCGACGTGCTGCGCGTCGGGACGAAGATCGATGTGCCGGGTTTCGGGTTCCAGAATCCCGAATCGGGCAACATCGAGGGCTTCGAAGTGGACATCGCCCGCGAGCTTGCCGCGCGCATCAAGGGCAGCCCCGACAAACTCGAGGTCACCGGCGTGAACGTGACCACGCGCGGCATCATGCTCGACAACGGCACGCTCGATGCGACACTCGCCACCTTCACCATCACCGAAGCGCGCAAGAAAAGCTACAACTTCTCGCAGCCCTACTTCACCGACCACATCGGGGTACTCGTGAAAAAGGATGCGGGCATACGCGAGCTCGCCGACTTAAACGGCAAGACGGTCGGTGTCGCCTCGAGCGCGACGACGCGCGACAAGCTCACGCAAGCGGGCGACGAGATCGGCATCCACATGGAGTTCGCCGAGTACGCCACCTATCCCGAAATCAAGATCGCGCTCGTGACCGGGCGCGTCGACGCGTTCTCGGTCGACCGCTCGATCCTTATGGGGTATCTCGACGATTCGACGATGCTGCTCGATGCGCAGTTCGCGCCCCAGGAGTACGGCATCGCCACCAAGAAGACCAATACCGAGCTCGCCTCGCAGATCGACGACGCGCTCACTGACATGATGGACGACGGCACGCTTGCCTCCCTCGAAGAGAAATGGGGGCTCGAAGATGCTTGATGCGTTCGCGTGGTTCAAGTGGGAAGCGCTGTTTGCGCGCTGGCCCGAAATCCTCTCAGCCTTCGGTACGACGGTGCTCGTGTCGTTCTTCGCGCTCATCTTGGCGCTTGTGCTCGGCATCGTGTTCGGCGTGCTTTCGGTATCGCGGTTCGCCGTTTTGCGCGCGATCACGCGCGTGTACGTCGAAGTGGTGCAGAACGTTCCCTTGCTGTTGCAGGCATTCGTGTTCTATGCGCTTTTGCCGCTCATCGGTATCAGCATGGAGACGCTCTACATCGGCATATTCGCCATCGGCATCTACCATGGCGGCTACATATCCGAGGTTGTGCGAAGCGGCATCGGCTCGATCCACCGCGGCCAGTTCGAGGCGGCGAAAAGCCAGGGATTCTCGTACTGGCAGGCCATGTTCGTCATCATTTTGCCGCAGGCCATGCGCATCATCATGCCGCCTTTGGCGGTGCAGGCAGCGAACCTTGTAAAGAATACATCGATCCTCGCATTCTTCGTGGGCGGCGAGATCATGTACTTCTCGAACTCGTTCGCAGGCTCCACGAGCTACTATGGGCCGGTGTATCTGATCGCAGCGGTGCTGTACTTCATCATCTGTTTCCCCCTGTCGCGCCTTGCGCTCTACCTTGAGCACCGCACCCGCTCGCACAAGCATGTGACCACGGGCGACGCGACCGAGCACTTGGCCGCCGATCCGACCGAGGTTACGCCTGGCTCGCATGACATCACGGGACAGGCGGCAGCTGACAGTTTGGCTGCCGGCGTCCAGACGATGCACGAGACCGTGGATATCGCGCCCGCTGTCGTTGCTCCCTCGCCGCGCCATCCGCTCCATGTAATCGTCGATCCGAACGACCCCGATTCGATCCGCCAAGCCTATCCGATCACCGGCCGCCGCGCCGCAGAGATCGCCGACGAGATCGGTCGCGAAATCCAGCAGCAGATCGAAGACGAGTGCGATGGCGATGAGGCGTGCGTGAGGCGCAGAACCTACACCAAAGCGGGCCGCACCGGTGCAAAGAGAAGGCTTCTTGCGAAGAAGATCGTCCAAGAGGCGGCGGAGAACCCCGAAGTAGCCGATGCGCTTGCCGACCGCATGGCTGAAGGCGCCCTGTCGGTCGAGCGTGCCGAGGCGAACCGTAAGGCCGCCATGCGCGCCGCCGAGCATGCTGAAGCCGTAAAGCAGGAGACGGTGCAGGTGGTATCCGAGGCGAAGGAGGCCGTGAAGCAAGCCGCCGCAACGGTGAAGGATACTGGTTCCATCCCGAAGATCACTGACGAGCAGGTAAAACGTGCGAAGGCTGCCGAAGAGGCAGCGCTTTCCGTCGAGTCGTTCGACGACAACGAGTTTCTATCCGATCAGATCGAGGCGCTCGAGAAGCTCCACCAGAGCCTCGGCGGCCAGGCGGCGGGCGAGGGCGGCGGCGCCAAGGACGCACACCCGAACCCCGAGCTTGAAAGCGCGGATGGCGAGAACGCCCGCGACACCGAGCCGATCGACGAGTCCGGAACCGATCCGCAAGACGCGTTCGACGGGCGCGATCCTCATACGCGCACATCCGATGACGGAAGGGAGGCGAAGTAGCCATGGCAGAACTCTTCACTTGGGTGAACATGCGGTTCTTGCTGCAAGGTCTCGGCATGACGCTCTTCATCTCCGCCATCGCGATTCTATGCTCAATCGTGCTCGGAACGATCATCTCGATCATGCGCACGTCGAACAGCCGCGTGCTTTCCGCCATTGCAACGGTGTACATCGAGATTTTCAAGAACACGCCGCTGCTTCTGTGGATCATGTTCACGTTCTTCGTGGCGCAACTGCCGCCGATGGGTGCCGCCGTACTCGCGTTTACGCTGTTCACAAGTGCGAGCGTTGCCGAAATCGTGCGCGGCGGGTTGGCGAGCGTACCGTTCGGCCAGTACGAGGCGGCCAAGAGCCAGGGTTTCTCGCTCGTGCAGACCTACGTGCTCATCATCTTGCCGCAAGCGTTGCGCAACATGATACCTGCGTTGCTTTCGCAATTCGTGACCACGATCAAGGATACGAGCTTCCTCTGGGGCGCTATGGCGCTTCAAGAGCTCATGGGCCGCGGCATGATCCTCATGAACAGCTACAACTCGACCGAGCAGATTTTCATGATCTTCGGCATTATGGCCGTGCTGTACTTCATCGTGTGTTTCACCCTCTCCCAGATCGTACGCGCCTATCAGCGCAAGCTGAAGAAGGGAAGGGAAAGCTAGGGCTGAGCGCGGTGCGGCCAGGTTTGTGGGAGTCGCATCGGTTGATCTTTTCCGGATATGGCGAACCTACGCGTATCATCGCTGTTACCTGAATCGAGTCGGGTCAAACATGCTCGTTGTTGCATTGCGGAGCATGAGGAAGCCCCGCAACGTGTGCCTGACCAGGTTGCCTACCGTGTTTTCGAGGCGCGTCAGCAATCGAGCCACATGGCACGATTGCTGACGCGCTATCTCCGCTCCGCTTCAACGAATGAAAGCGCCCTCCGCGTCGTGCCTGATCAGAGCAGTATGCTCCCTTTTTGAGGATATTATTCCCCTTCGCGGATCATGCCATATGGCATGATTTTCGCCATACCATACCAAGCTATGCCGAGCATGCTGAGTCGTGGATGGTAATCGGTTCAAAGCGTTATCGTCCGCGCGCGGTGAACGGTCGTGGTCCGTCGATCAAAAACAGCTGAGCCGACTCGCCGATTCCGTCGATCCGGCGGGCCTTTCCAGGGAGCCCTCGTTGTGGCTCCGACCGCAGCGTCGAGTGCGCGGCGCGTCCTATGCCGCTTGGTCGAGGTACTGCTCGGCGAGTTGCAGATAGGGGAGATACGCCTGAGCCGATTCGGGAATCTTCATAGTCACGTTTTGCCCGTAGGCGTTCACGGTGATGTATTCGGGGTCATCGTAGTAGGTGAGCGTTCCATCGAGGCCCGCGTAGCTGCCCGAGATCGAGCCGAGCTCTTCGGCTGAATTCGGCAGTACGGCGGCTTCCCAATTCTGCACGTCGAGGCTGTAGACGATCTGGGCGCAATCGGCTTCGCTCAAGCCGGTGGCTGCGGATATCGTATCGAGGTTGTCATGGAGCGCGCTCGCCGCCTTGCTCTTAAGGCCGCTCACGTCTATGAGCGCGTTCATGCTGGCCGCTCTGAGACCGGCTATGGGGTCGTTTTCATCCGACGAGGCGATGGTGGGTACGAACATGATGACGAGGATGCCTGCAATGAGGAGTGCAATGAGACCGGTAAAAGCCACGATGACTTTCTTCATACTGCGCTCCTTTCGGTTCGTTGCGGTTCGTGACGGGTGCCGCCGCTGGTTCATGTGTGCGTCGTCGATGCTGCTGGTATACAGGGTGCGTTTACGGTGCGTGTATCGGGCAGGTCGACGGCTTCCCGTAACCGTAGAGTAATCCATAACGCGGCGATTCATAGAATGTGCGCCGTATCTTCAACGGGTGCGGACAACATCTCTACGGATTAACCAAAACTGATCGACAAAAAACAAATCTGTTGCATGGTGCGAAAATCGTGTATGCTAACAAACTGTTTTGGCTCCGCTGCCGTCTTTCGCCGAACGAATCGACTGAATCGGCGTAACGGAGTGAAGCGAGCACCATCCCCGCACACGTAAATAAACGAATGGGGCATCGTGTGGACGAAAGCGCCGGACGGTATCTGGCAGCAAGAACAGGAGGAACCGCGTGAAACTGGTGGTAACCGAGAAGAACGACGCGGCTCAGAAGATCGCCGATTTGCTCGGCGCGACAAAACCTAAAGCCGATAAGGTGTATTCGACGCCGGTATACCGGTTTGACATCGATGGCGAGGAATGGGTGACGATAGGCCTGCGCGGCCACATCCTCGAGCCCGACTTCGCGCCATCGCTCGTATACAAGAAATCGAAGGGCTGGCAGGGTGTCACGGAAGAGGGCGAAGTTCTGCCCGCTACGCTGCCCGCAACGCTGCCCAAGCCCCCTTTCAAGAAAAAGAAGCCCTTCACTCCCGATGGCGTTGAGCTTAAGGCATGGAAGATGGACGCGTTGCCGTATCTCGTGTACGCGCCCATCGAGAAGCTTCCGAAGGAGAAGGAGATCATCCGCTCTCTGAAGACGCTTGCGAAGAAGGCCGACTCCATCGTGATCGCTACCGACTTCGACCGCGAGGGCGAGCTCATCGGCTCGGATGCGCTTTCCTGCATCCAGGAGGTCAACCCGACCGCGCCCGTTTCGCGGGCCCGCTATTCGGCGTTTACGAAAGAGGAGATCACGCACGCCTTCGACAATCTCGTCGAGCTCGATACCGATCTTGCCTCAGCGGGCGCCTCGCGCCAAGACATCGACCTCATCTGGGGTGCGGTGCTTACGCGCTATCTCACGCTCGTGAAATTCGCAGGCTACGGCAACGTGCGCTCGTCGGGCCGCGTGCAAACGCCCACGCTCGCGCTCATCGTCGCGCGTGAACGCGAGCGCCTTGCGTTCACGCCTGAGGACTACTGGGTCATCAAGGGCATGTTCGGCGAGGGAGACGACGCGTTCGAAGCCCCGCACGAGACGGCACGCTTCAAAGTGGAATCCGAGGCGCAGGCCGTCATGGCCCATATCGAGGGCAAGACCTCCGCTACCGTTGCTTCGGTCGAGAAGAAAAAGCGCACGGTTGCACCTCCTGCCCCCTTCAACACCACTTCGCTCATGGCCGCCGCATCCGCCGAGGGCCTTTCACCGGCGCGCACGATGCGCATCGCCGAGAGTCTGTACATGGACGGCTACATCTCGTATCCCCGCGTCGACAACACGGTGTATCCCGCCTCGCTCGATTTGGCCGAGACGGTGCAGAATCTCATGGGCAATCCCGCTTACGCACCGTACTGCAAGGAGCTTCTGGCGAAACCGAAGCTCACCGCCACGCGCGGCAAGAAGGAAACGACCGACCATCCGCCCATCTATCCGACCGCATCGGTGACGCCCGACGATCTACCCGCGGCCGAGTACAAGCTCTACAACCTCATCGCCCGCCGCTTTCTGGCGACGCTCTCCGAGGCGGCTGTCGTCGAGGGTACGAAGGTGGGGCTTTCGGTTGGGGGCGAGACGTTCGTCGGTCGCGGCGATGTGCTCGTGAAACAGGGTTTCCGCGCAATCTACCCGTACGGTCTCAAGAAAGACGAGCAGCTGCCCGTGCTCTCCGAGGGTCAAGAGATTGCGTTCGGCGGCGCGACGTGCACCAAAAAGCAGACCGAGCCGCCCGCCCGCTACAGCCAGGGCAAGCTCATCCAGGAGATGGAGCGCTTGGGCCTCGGTACCAAATCGACGCGCCACTCCATCATCGAGCGTTTGTATGCCGTGAAGTACATCATGAACGACCCGATCGAGCCCTCACAGCTCGGTATGGCCGTATGCGATGCGCTCGACAAGTTCGCGCCGCATATCACGCACCCCGACATGACAGCCGAACTCGAAAGCGAGATGGACAACATAGCGGCCGGCTCGACCTCGAAGGATGTGGTCGTCACCAACTCGCGCAACCTCCTCTCCGAGCAGCTCGGCGAACTCATCCCGCATTCCGAAGAGGTGAAAGAGGCGCTCGCCGACGCGGTGGCCGCCGACGCCTACATCGGGAAATGTCCGAAATGCGGCAAGGATTTGCAGCTGCGCGCGTCGCAGAAGACGCGTTCGATGTTCATCGGCTGTTCGGGATGGCCCGACTGCGATGTGACCTATCCCGTACCCAAAGGCAAGGTCGAATCGACCGAGGAGCCGTGTCCGACCTGCGGCATGCCCCAGATCAAGGTGACGGCGTTCCGTTCGAAACCGAGAACGCTCTGCATCGATCCCGCATGCGAGACGAACCAGGAACCCGACATCGAGGTGGGCGAGTGCCCCACGTGCAAGGCTGCGGGCAAGACCGCAAAGCTCATCGCGCAGAAGAACCCGCGCACGCTCAAGCGCTTCATCCGCTGCGAGAACCACGAGGAATGCGGCACGGGGTATCCGTTGCCGCAGTACGGCAAGCTTACCGCCACCGACGAGGTGTGCGAGCATTGCGGAGCTCCGATGGTCATCGTCACCACGAACCGCGGACCCTGGAAGCTCTGCCCGAACTTCGATTGCCCGGGCAAGGAGAAAGACGAAGCGAAGGGCGCGAAGAAGGGCGCCAAACCCGCCGCCCGGAGCACGTCGGCGAAAAAGGGTGCGAAGAAGCCTGCTGCGAAGAAGAAATAGCGGTAGGTGTGTGAGCTCGCGCCTTCGGGCTGTGCCGCGGGTTGCAGTGCAGACCGAAGGGCCCCACGGGTTCTCTGCTTTAGCTTGAACGGATAGGATGCGGATGCCCGACCACCGCCGCAGGCGAGGCGGTGGCCGGGTACGTCGGGAGCGAGTGTACCGGGAACCTCCGTATGGACGGCGTTCTTTCGCGCTGGAATCCTCGAACGTACTGCGGGCGGAAAAACTCGAATCGAGTACCAGTTTTTTGGCTGTGTTAGACCACTGTTGACAAGAACACTTGTACCAAAAAGGCTCTCCAACTATACTGAAAGTTATCAGACGACCAGTAAGGAGAAGAGCCTATGCTTGAGATTCTACACCAACTTTTGCCCCAGCTAACCCGCGCTGAGAAAATCGAGATGCTCGCCCACCTAAAAGAAGCCATTGCCGAAGAGCTGATCGTTAGCTCTGAAGGCAACGGACCTTCCGTTTGTCCGCACTGCGGCTGTGCGCGCTTCACCAAGAAGGGCCATGGCCGCTCAAGAGAACAACGATGGCTTTGCGGCGGCTGTGCGCGGACCTTTTCCGGTGCGACCAAAGGACTGCTGGCAAACTCGAAGCTCAGCGGAGGGGCGTGGATGAGCTTTGCCGCATGCATGGTGGATGCATTGAGTCTTCGGGAGTCTGCCAAGCGTTGCAATACCTGCCTTTCCACCGCCTGGTTCATGCGCCACCGCCTTTGTGAGGTGATGGCGAAAAGACTCATGCCTTTTCGTGTCGGGAAAGGGTCAGCCTGCCAGATCGATGAAACCATAGTCAATGAGAATCTCTCGGGGAACTGGACCAGATCAGGGTCTGTTTCGCTACCGAGAAAACCCCATAAGCGGGGGAACGCCATACATGTTTCGGGGTCGTCCAGGGAAAGGATCAGCATCTTAACCGGCATCAGTGACCGGGGAGACTGCTTCTGCGAGGTGTGCTGTCGGGGCAAATCGAGCATCGAAGATATCGAGGCGCTCCTAAAGGGCAAGGTCGAAAAAGGGGCCATCGTATCAAGTGACTGGGATGCAGCTTACCCCAAAGCCTTGGCATCGATCGGTGCGGGGCATAGGCGTTATTGCACATCATCGGGTAAGGGGTATAAGATCAACATGGTCAATGCTCTCCATTCACGCTTGAGGGATTTCCTATTCCCGTTCAAAGGTGTTTCCACAAGGCGCCTTAAACATTACCTTGACTGGTTTTGCTACGTTGAGCAATTCAGGAAAAGCGATGCTGACCGTCGTGAGGTGCTGTACTCAAATGCCATAAGCGGAACATACGAGACGACCAGAAGGAACTATCCTTCAACTCCGTTTCCCTTCGGAGAGTACTGGAATATGTCAACAGTGGTCTAACACAGCCAGTTTTTTGCGACTTGTGCACACTGAGAGATTCGTTTCGTTACGTGAAACGATGAGTATGCGGACTTTGGCTCGCACGCGGCTGCGTTTGCCCTGATGGCATTTTTGCGACGGTTCGCGCGACCGCTGTTCCGTCGCCGCGTCACCGGACTGCCGTATAGTTTTGTGCACAAGTCGAAAAAATCTGCTGAAAGTCGTCCGTTTTCGTGCCGAGTCTTCATGCCTATCGTTGTTCGGCTGGAACCGCGTCAGCGGTTGCCACGAGGTTCTTCCATCGTGCTCGGTCGGGATGCGACGCTGGTTTTGCGATGCCGTTCGGCGTAAGGTTTTCGCAGACATTGTGCGTCGGAGCCGGTTCGCGATACAATGCCGATGAAAACTTTCACGAGTAAGGAGCGATACAGTATGCCTAAGGTAACCATTGTCGGAGCAGGAAACGTCGGAGCTACGGCGGCCCACATCATCGCGTCGAAGAACCTTGCCGACGTCGTGCTCGTGGATGTCGCTGAGGGGCTACCCCAGGGCAAGGCGCTCGATATGATGCACATGCGCGGGGTCGAGAAGTTCACGGTCACCGTTTCCGGTTCGAACGACTACGAGGCTACGAAAGACTCCGATGTCGTAGTCATTACCGCAGGCATCGCCCGCAAACCCGGCATGACACGCGAAGATCTGCTCGGTGTGAACGCGGGCATTATGTCCTCGGTCATCGATGCGGCGCTCGAAGCGTCTCCCGATGCCGTCTACATCTGCGTGACGAACCCGCTTGACGTGATGACGTATCTTGCGTACAAGAAGTCGGGCTTGCCGACCAACCGCCTCATGGGCATGGGCGGCGTGCTCGATTCGTCGCGTCTGTCGTTCGCCGTCTGCGAGAAGCTCGGCTGCCTTCCCGAAGATGTGGAGGCTTGGGCGCTCGGTGCGCACGGGGAAGGCATGGTGTGCTGGCCGCGTTTCACGACGGTGCAGGGCACTCCCATCACCGAGCTCATGAGCGAGGACGATGTGGAGGCGGTCGTCGAGCGCACGGTCAAGGGCGGTGCCGAGGTTGTGGCGCACCTTAAGACCGGCTCTGCCTATTACGCGCCAGGCGCTTCGATTGCCAAGATGGTCGAGGCCATCTTGGGCGACACCAAAGAGATCATGAGCGTATGCGCCTACATCGACGGCGAGTACGGCATCGAGGACCTCTACATGAACATTCCTGTGCGTCTCGGAAAGGGCGGTGTCGAAGAGATCGTCGAGTTCGACCTGACCGATGATGAGCTCGCCGCACTGCAGGCTTCGGCCGCAAGCGTTCGCGCGGGTCTTGCGAACTTACCCGAGTAGCAGGCTTGCCGCATGGGCAGAACCGTTACAGCGCATGAGGTAGCCGATGCCGTCTACGCGGCCATTCCGCGTCTGGCATGCGAGCTTCCCGCCGATATACGCGCAGGCCTTAAGGCGGCGCGGGATGCCGAGGAAAACCCTCGCGGCCGTATCGTGCTCGACCAGCTTGTCGAGAACGCCCGCATCGCCGCAGCCGACCAAGTGCCTATCTGCCAGGATACCGGCACGGTGTGGGTGAGTTTGGAAATAGGACCCGACGTCGCCGTTTTGGGCGATGTGTTCTCGTGCGTCGACGAGGCGGTTGCGCGCGCTTACCAGGAGGCGAACCTGCGCAAATCGGTCGTGAAAGACGCGCTGTTCGACCGGGGAAACACCGGCGATAACACGCCGGCGTTCACCGATATCCATGTTGTGGACGAGCCTGGGGCGGCCAGGCTTTGCATCATGCTCAAAGGAGGCGGCTCGGACAACGCGAGTCGCGTGGTTATGCTCGTGCCGGGTGCGGGAAGAGCGGGTGTGGTCGAAGCCGTGCTTTCGTGCGTGCGCGAGAAGGCCGCAAATGCATGCCCCCCGCTCATCGTCGGCGTCGGCATCGGCTCGACATTCGACAAGGTGGCTGGGCTTGCGAAGCGAGCGCTTATGCGACCGCTCGACCAACCTGCCCCCGACAAGGAAACCGCGGCGTTCGAGCGCGAACTACTCGAAGCGATAAACGCAACCGGCATCGGCGCGGGCGCGCTCGGCGGACACGCGACGGCGCTCGGCGTGCGCGTGCAGACCGCACCCTGCCACATCGCGGCGCTGCCCGTTGCCGTGAACATGGGGTGCTCGGCTATGCGGAGGTGTACCGTTGAGCTCTAAGAATCTGTCGCTTCCGCTTTCGAAAGAAGAAGCCGCAACCCTTCGCGCGGGCGATGCCTGCACGCTGACGGGTCCGATGTATACGCTGCGCGACGCGGGCCATATCCGGCTTCTTGCGGAGCTCGAAGAGCAAGGCGAGCTTCCCTACGGGCTTGCCGGACAGACGATCTTCTACGCGGGGCCCACGCCCCCGGCCGCCGGACGGCCGTTCGGCGCGGTCGGTCCCACTACGGCATCGCGCATGGACTTCGCGGCGCCCGACCTCTATCGGGCGGGCATCGTCGCAACCATCGGCAAGGGCGCGCGTTCGGCTGACGTGCGCGAAGCGTGCAGGGAAACGGGTTCCGTTTATTTTGTGGCATGCGGGGGCGCTGCGGCGTTTCTCGCGCGTTGCGTGGAAAGTTCGGAGACCTTGGCGTATGATGAACTCGGTACGGAAGCGCTGCGTCGCATAGAGGTTGCGGGCTTTCCGGTATTCGTGGGGCTCGATGCCTCAGGAAACGATATCTACTCGCTGTAAAGCGGTTAACGGTTAGAGGTACTGCATTCGTGGACACAGAGAAACCATATCGCGGGGCGCATGCCCCTGGCATCTTCATAACGTTCGAGGGGGGCGAAGGCGCCGGTAAATCGACGCACATTCGCTTCCTCGCCGAAGCGCTCGAGGAGCGCGGCTTCGAGGTGTTATGCCTGCGCGAACCGGGAGGTACGGCCATCGGCGAGGATCTGCGCTCCATCGTGCTCGATCCCGAGAACGCGGGTCTTGCCGACGAGGCGGAGCTTTTGATCTACGAGGCAGCCCGCGCGCAGATCGTCTCGGAGGTGATCGCTCCGGCACTTGAGCGCGGGGCGGTTGTCTTGTGCGACCGCTTCTACGATTCGACGGTTGCCTACCAGGTGTTCGGGCGCGGTCTTGACCGCTCGTTTGTGGATGCCGCCAACCGGTTCGCAAGCCAAGGCGTGCGCCCCGATCGCACTATCCTGCTCGCCGTAGGCGGTTCGGCCGATGACGGTCTCAAGCGCGCCACTCACCACGGCGAAGCCGACCGCCTCGAACTTGAAGGCGCTCGGTTCCATGCCCGCGTAAACGAGGGGTTCATGGAAATCGCCGCAGCCGAGCCCGATCGCATCCGCGTGGTGGCTTCCGCTGCGCGGAAATCGGATACAGCTCGTGCGGTGTTCTCGGAGCTTGCCGATCTTTTCGAGTGGATGGGCGATCCTGCGTGCGCTGACGACGCGCTGTTCGAGAAAATCGATACCGGCTACTACGGCAACAAGAAAGCCATCGGCGCGTGCGACGATGAGTGCGAGCATTCATGCGGCACAGGCGATGTCCTGTTCGGCGAGGATATCGGCGAGACTCCGTTTGGCGGATGTTTTGGCGATGCTGCCGAGGCGTCGCGCAAGGGCATGTGAGTATCCGATGGCCGATGCTTTCGAGAATATCTTGGGACAGCCACAGGTTCGCGAGTTTCTCCGTGCGACGATCGCGGGCGGCAAGGTGAGCCACGCCTATCTGTTCACGGGGCCTGCGGGATCGAACAAGACGCTTTCCGCATACGCGTTCGCCCAAGCCACCCTCTGCGATAAGGCGGGATGCAGCGAATGCGACTGCTGCCAGCGCGTCATGCGCAGAAAGCACCCCGATGTGCGCTACTTCGCCCCTGAGGGTGCAGGCGGCTATCTGGTCGATCAGATCCGCGATATCGTAGCCGACACGTCGCTTGCGCCCATCCGCGCTTCGAAGAAGGTCTACATTCTCGATCGCGTCGATCTGCTCGGCTCCTCGGCGGCGAACGCGTTTCTCAAAACGCTCGAAGAGCCGCCTGACGACGTGGTGCTCATCCTTTTGGGCCGCACGCGCGAAAGCGTGTTGCCCACCATCGTGTCACGCTGCCAGGTGGTGCCGTTTCGCCATATCCCGGCGACCGAGGCCGCAGGCATCCTCATGCAGAACACCGGTGCCACGAAGATGGCCGCCGACATCGCCATTCAGGCATGCGACGGCTCCATCACCAAAGCGATCGAGTTTTTGAAGTCCAACGAGCGTACGGTGTTTCGCGGTCGTATCCTCGAGGTGCTCGCTTCGCTTCAGCTCGCAGATGACTGGGATGTGATCACGTATGCCGAAGACCTCGTCGTAAAGGCGAAGGCACCGCTCGACGTCGTGCGCGCCGCTCAGGAAGAAGAGCTTGCCGAGTCGGCCGACTTCCTCGCTAAATCGGCGATCAGGCAGATCGAGATGCGCAACAAGCGGGCGCTTACCGCGAAGAGCTTCGAATCGCTCCATCAAATGACGGCCATCATCCGCTCATGGCTGCGCGACGTGCTCGCCGTGTGCGCGGGAACGCCCGAGCTCGTCATCAACGCGGATGCGCGTACTGCCATCGAAGAGGCGGCCCGTAAAACCGACGAAGCCCGCGTGGCGGCCGCGCTTGCGGCGTGCGCCGAAGCCGATCGGGCGTTGTCGTATAATGTATCACCTGAAACATGCCTCGATGCTCTGCTATTCGAGATAAGGAGTACCCTCTATGGTACGGGTAGCACCCATAAAGCTGCAGTATAATCCGAGGACCCTGTGGTTCAACCCCCAGGACCTTGATATCCACGCAGGCGATCCGGTCGTCGTGAAGACGGCGCGGGGAACCGAATTCGGCCATGCCGACGACATCATCGAAGTCGAAGAGGCCGACATCAAAAAGCTCAAAACCGAACTTAAGCCGGTTTTGAGGATCGCAACGCCCGACGACGAGGCGAAGGCCGCCGAGATGGAGCTCAAATCCAAAGAGGCGCTTCCCATCTTCAAAGAGATGGCCGCCCAGGCGAGCGAAGACATGCACCCGGTGTCGGTCGAGTACCTGCTCGACGGCGATAAGGCGGTGTTCTACTTCGAGGCCGAGGAGCGCGTCGATTTCCGCGACCTCGTGCGCAAGCTCGCCTCGCACTTCCATGTGCGCGTCGATATGCGCCAGATCGGCGTGCGCGACGAGGCTCGTATGGTCGGGGGCCTCGGCCACTGCGGGCAAGAGCTCTGCTGCAAACGGCTCGGCGGCGAGTTCTGCCCCGTGTCCATCCGCATGGCCAAGGAGCAGGACCTCTCCCTGAACCCGCAGAAGATATCGGGGGTGTGCGGCCGTCTCATGTGCTGCTTGCGCTACGAGTTCGATGCGTACAAGGAGTTCAAGGCTCGCGCTCCCAAGCAAAACGCGATGATCCAAACACCTGTCGGCCCCGCAAAGGTCGTCGAGCTCGACATGCCCAAGGAGCTCGTGAGCTTAAGGACGCCGGAAGGCAAGACCGTCAAGATTCCACTTGCCGAAATGGACACATCGGAAGGTGCGGCGCGCCCCGATTCGGTGAGCGCCGATGTGTTCGATGCCTACGCGAACAAGACCGTGCTCGATGCTCTCGGCGAGTCTCCGCTCATCACACCTCATTTCACCGGATCGGACAAGCTCGGCGATGCGAAAGCGCGCAAATCGAGCGGATCGAAGAGCCGTTCGGGATCGTCGGGCAAGCGCAAGGGATCCGAACAGCCCGCAACCGAAAGCCGCAAGCCGCGCAGAAGGCGCTCGACCACCGTCGGTGCCGAGAAGGGCGCGACAGCGGGCGAGCCCCAAAAGCAGGGTCAATCCTCCGGTCAAAAGAAGCGTTCCGGCCAGCGCAAGAAGGGTCAGGGGCAAGCTCAGGGCCAAGGCGGGCAGAGCCAGAACCAGAACAAAGGCTCAAACCAGCAATCCAAGAAGCAGGGGCAGCGCTCGGGCGGCAAGGCGGGCCAGAAGCAGGGACAAGGCCCGCGCCCCGGCCAGAAGTCCTCGGGGTTGCGCGGCGTTGAGAGCTCGCAGAAGAAACCCGCTTCGCGTCCGCAAGGGCAAGGGCAGAAACCTTCGAGCCAACAGGGGTCGGGCGAGGGAGCGCACCGCAAGACGCGCCGCCGCAGCCATAAGGCGGGAAGCGGCGAAGGCGCAGCAGGAAGCGGTGCGGCCGATGAATAGCGGTGAGACCTACGAGTACTCGCTTCTGACCGACCTCTACCAGATCACTATGGCGCAGGGGTACTGGGAATCGGGCAAAACAGACGACCTCGCCTGCTTCCACATGTACTTTCGCGAAAACCCGTTCAAGGGAGGATTCGCCGTCGCATGCGGTATGGCGATGCTCGCCGAGATGGTGGAAACCTTCGCGTTTTCCGACGACGATATCGCGTATCTCGCCTCGCTGCCGGCACCTGGCGGCGGCAGGCTCTTCAAACGCGAATTCCTCGAGTACTTGCGTGCGCTTGAGCTCAACGTGGACATCGATGCGGTGCTCGAGGGTACCGTCGTGTTCGCAAACGAGCCGCTCGTGAGGGTCACAGGCCCCATCATGCACTGCCAGTTGCTCGAAACGGCCCTTTTGAACTGCGTGAACTTCCAGACGCTCATCGCAACGAAAGCGGCGCGCGTGTGTCTTGCTGCAGACGGGGCCCCCGTTGCCGAATTCGGACTTCGCCGCGCGCAGGGTGCGGGAGGCGGCCTGTGGGCCAGCCGAGCGGCGGTCGTGGGCGGATGCGCATCGACGAGCAACGTGCTTGCCGGAAAGCTCTACGACATCCCGGTTTCGGGCACGCACGCCCATTCGTGGGTCATGTCGTTTCCGACCGAACTCGAAGCGTTTCGCGCCTATGCGCAGGCCATGCCGAAGAACTGCGTGCTGCTCGTCGACACCTACGATGTGAAGCAGGGTATCGAAAACGCCATCACGGTCGGGCTCGAGATGCAAAAGCGGGGGGATCGGCTTGCCGGCATCCGCATCGATTCGGGCGATCTGGCGTGGCTTTCGAAGATGGCCCGCGCCCGACTCGACGAAGCTGGTCTGTCCGACTGCGGCATCGTACTTTCGAACGATCTCGACGAATACACTATCCAGTCGTTGCGCGACCAAGGTGCGAAGGTTACGTCGTACGGGGTGGGAACGAAGCTCGCCACTGCGTATGACCAGCCAACGCTCGGAGGCGTGTACAAGCTTTCCGCTACGAAAAGCGCATCCGATACGGCGTGGCAGGACCGCATCAAGATCACCGAACAAGCTGCTAAGCTCACCGTTCCCGGCGTGCTCGACGTGCGGCGCTACTACCATGAAGACAACCGCATCGCGGGCGATATGGTGTACGACGTGAACCACGGCGTATCAGAGCGCGAAGTCATCGTCGATCCAGCCGACAGCCTGCGTCGCAAAATGCTTGCGAACAAGCGCTTCGATACGCTGCTTGCGCCCCTTGCGCGCAAGGGGCGGACGGTGCTTGCGCCGGCAGATCGCGATGCTATGGCGGCACAAGGTCGCGTGGCCGAACAGGTTGCGATGCTCGACGAGAGTCAGAAGCGCATGCTCAACCCTCATTCCTATCCGGTCGGTTTGGAATGTGGTCTTTTTGAGCGTCGGACTAATTTGGTTGTGCAATTGCGGGGCTTTGAGTAGTTTTAAGGAAGCGGTCTGCGATCGGGCCTTTTGGTACGGTTCGGCGGACGGTCGAAGGGTTTTACCAAGACGAGAGGATACCATGATCAAGATCATAACCGACTCCGTGGCATCGATACCTCCCGATATGCTTGCCGGCAAGCCGGTCGAGGTCGTTACCTTGTACGTGAACAGGGAAGGCGTGGAATACGCCGATGCTACGATGGATCTCGATGCGTTCTACGCCGATATCTACGACATGGTCGACAACATCCCGACGTCGAGCCAGCCCTCCCAGCTTACGCTCGAAGAGCTGTTCGAGCAATCCGCCCAGGCGGGCGATGAAGTGCTTGGGATATTCATCTCATCGCACCTTTCCGGAACATTCGACGGTGCTCTGCGCGCGGCGCGCGCCGTTAAAGCGCGCAATATCGATTTCACCTACCGCATCGTCGATTCGACGTCGTGCGGGTTTGACGAGGGATGGGCCGTGCTCGCTGCGGCCGACGCTGCCGAGGCGGGAGGCGATCTCGATGCGTGCACCGAAGCAGCGCTTTCGACTATGGCCGCAAGCCGTTTTCTCTTCACGCCCGAAACGCTTACCTTCCTCCAGAAGGGCGGGCGCATCGGCGGTGCGGCGGCGCTTTTGGGCAACCTCATCCAACTCGCTCCCGTGCTGACGGTGCGCGATGGCGAGGCGACCACGTTCGCCAAGGTGAGGACTAGGAAAAAGGCGCTCGAGAAGATTGTTCAGACGTTTCTCGACGATTGCGAGGAGCACGGTCTAAAGAACATTGTCGTGCACTACATCGGCGACAGGACGCCAGCGCTTGAATGGGCTAAAAACGTCATCGAGCCGCTCGTCGGCTCGTCGGTGCGCGTGCTTCCGGTCAGCCCCGTCATCGGATTGCATGTAGGACCCGCCGTCGGGATCGCCTACGAATGCAAACAGGCGATTCAGAACAAGATAAACGGTTCCCTCCGTTCGTTCTGCGTCCAATAGGAAGGCGGGATTCACAGCATGCAGCACCAGTGCAACCTTATCATCGACTCCTGCTGCGACCTTCCGTTCGAGGTCGTGAACCACGAGGGCATCGAGCTTATCGAGTTTCCCTATATCATGAGCGACGGCGAACATTCTGACGATCTGTACCAATCGACGACGGCGCACGATTTCTTCCAAGGTATGCGCGACGGCGAGACGCCTTCGACCGCGCAGATTTCGGTACCGACGCTGCAGGCAGCGTTCCAGCGTGCGGTTGACAGTAAAGTACCCACAGTGTTTCTGAGCTTCTCGAGCGGTCTTTCAGGGAGCTTCGATGTCGCTTCTATGGTTATGGAGCAGGTCAAAGCCCAGAATCCCGATGCGGAGCTCTACCTTGTCGATACCAGGCTCGCTTCGGTAGCCGAAGGCCTGCTCGTATACGAAGCCATCAGGCAGCGCGACAAGGGCATGACGGCCAAAGAGCTCGCCCTGTGGGCAGAAGAGGCGCTCAACTATGTGGACGCCGAATTCATGGTCGACGATCTCGAATCGCTGCGTCGAGGTGGACGCATTCCCGGCTCGGTCGCCTACGCCGGATCGAAGCTCGATGTGAAGCCGCTTCTGACGATCGACATCGAAGGCAAGCTGACCTTGTCGGGCGTGGCTCGCGGGCGCAAGAAGGGCATCAAGCAGCTCGCCGATTACTACGAGAAGCGCGTTGCCTCCAAAAGTCCCGGCCAGTGCGTCGTGATCGCGCATTCGGACTGTCCGAAGGATGCCGAACGCTTGAAGGACCTCCTCTCGAAAATCGACGAGAACATTTTGTTTTTGGAAAGCTACATCGGCCCCGTTATCGGAAGCCATGTCGGTCCGGGAATGATCGCCGTGGTATTTTGGGGATACGATCAGCGTGAGGAAATGTCGGTCGCCGATAAGATTGCCCGGAAGGTCAAGGGCAGCCAAGGCTAAGGCACTTCGATTCGATGGCGGTTCCTGCTCCGCAGCGCTTCGACGGACATGACGATGCGCGGGTTGTCGAAGGCAGGGAAGAACCACGGTGCGGCCTGCGGGCCGAGTAAGGTATGGGGTTGTACGATGGGTAAGACGTTTGTGTATGCGGGAGATACGGCGATCGGCGCCGTGCTGGCCGATAACCTGGTGAAAGCGGGCTACAAAGCCGCTTCGGGAATCTCTGACGCCGATGTGGTGTTTACGTTCTGCGCGACGCAGACCGATCTCGAGGATGTGTACTTCGATACCGAGGGCCTCGTGCAGACGGCTCAAAAAGGAGCGTTTCTCGTCGATCTGAGCCCCTCGACGCCCGGGTTCGCCCGCGAACTCAACGCGGTTTCCATCGTAAGCGAGCTTGCGGCTATCGAAGCTCCGCTTGCGGTGCGCGACGTCACGGTCGAGCACGCTTACTCCGATCCGGAAAACCTCATCTGCTTTGTTGCGGGCGAAGAGGGCGACGTTGCCGAAATTCTACCGATGCTCAAGGCGCTTGCCGCAACGGTGGAACCGACCGGTGCCTCGGGTTCGGCTCAGCTTGCCCGTGCGGCGCTGACGCTCAATACTGCGTTACAGCTCGTATCGGTCATGGAAGCCGATGCGCTCTGCCGTGCGTCGGGGGCTTCGAGTTCCGGCGCGTTTCGGTTTGCGCGCGAACAGGGATTCGTGACTGAGTCGGCTGCGCGCCTCTATGCTGCTGTGGCCGAAAAGCGGTTCGTGGGCGAGTATACGGTGCGGGTCTGCATGGCCGAGCTCACCGCAGCGCTCATGGCCGCCGATGACATAGATCTGATCCTGCCGGGAGCGGAAGCTGGCCTTCACCTGCTTGAACTGCTTGCTATCATCGGAGGCACCGACATGGCGGTATCGTCGCTGAGCCTCGTGTACGGCGAGGAATCCGCATGTGCGGCTCAAGGCCTCGATTGGACGCGTGCCGAGCAAGCTTACGGCGATGGCGAAGCCGACGAAGATGAATGCGACTGCGGCGGCCACCATCACCTCGACGAGTACTCCGGCGGTTTCGGCGGATATTCGGCAAACTAACCGACCATGGCCGACGTAGAGAACACAAGGGGACGGTCCTTTTGTGCCCCCTCATCGAGGTACGACACAAAAGGACCGTCCCCTTGTGTTCCGTGCATGCTCTGCCCGCGCGCGTGCGGAGCCGACCGCGCAAACGGCGAGCGCGGGGTGTGCGGCGCTGGGGCCGAACTCATGGTGGCGCGTGCGGCTTTGCATTTTTGGGAGGAGCCTCCGATCAGCGGCACTGCGGGAAGCGGTACGGTGTTCTTCTCCCATTGCCCGCTTCGGTGCGTATACTGCCAAAACTTCGAGATTGCGGCGGGGAAAGCGGGGAAGGCAATCACGGCCGATCGGCTTTCTGACGTGTTTCTCGAGCTTGAAGACCAAGGTGCCAACAACGTGAATCTCGTGACGGGGACGCATTACCTTCCGCAGATACGCTATGCCGTAGAAGCCGCACGGGAAAACGGGCTCGGCGTTCCGATCGTGTACAACACTTCGGGCTACGAAACGGTCGGGGCCGTCCGTTCGCTTGCGGGCGTCGTCGATGCGTATCTGACCGATTTCAAGTACTGGTCGGAAGGACCGGCCCGCTCCTACTCGCACGCTCCCGGCTACCGCGACGTCGCTATCGCCGCGCTTGACGAGATGGTCGCTCAAACGGGTCCGTGCATATACCGCGAGGTTGCAGGCGAAGAGCAGCCGATGCTTGCGCGGGGAACCGTCGTGCGGCATATGATGCTTCCCGGCCTGCTCGACGATTCCAAGGCCTTGGTCGCGTTTCTCGCTGAGCGCTATGGAAACTCGATCACCCTGAGCCTCATGAACCAGTACACGCCTCTGCGCGAGGTTGCCGGCCACCCCGAGCTGAACGAGCGGGTGCCCGCCGAGGACTACGAGGCGCTGCTCGATTTCGCCGACGAACTCGGCATAGAGGACTACTTCTGGCAAGAGGGCGATGCGGTGGGCGAGAGCTTCGTTCCCGCATTCGACGGAAGCGGAGTGTAGCCGCGTGCCGATCCGCATCGGCGCACAACGGGCTCATGTCCGTCCTGCGCATCGAGTTCGGGATCGTCTGACCTGCACGTCACGATGAACGCATAAGGCGCAGTGGGCAGAGATGCGCCCTTAAAGGGCGATCTCGCTGCCCGGCAGCGTTTCCTTCATCTCCACGATGTTCTTCCAAAGACGTTTGGGCATGAATTGCCGGCGCAGCTCGGGATTGTAGCGCGATTCGACGGCGATCGTATCGTAAAACCGCTTCCAGGCAGCCTGCATGACGCGCTCTTCGGCCGAGCGCTCGGGCAGTATGAGGGAGTCGGTTTTGACGAGGTACCAATCCTTGCCCTCGTACACGCCCGCAAGATGGTGCACCTCGTCGTAGATCATGAAGGCTTGCGTATTGAACCTACCGGCGAACCAGTCCATCACGAGCGGCACCACCGAAGCTGCGGGATTGCATTGGGCGAACCAGACGTCGCCTTCGAGATGCTCGAAGCGCAAGAACTGCATCATGCGGTGGCGTTCGTTGTACACCGAGCGGTTGAGTTTCTGAAACGGCGCGACAATCGGATGGGCGAGGTCGCCCAGCACGCTGTTTTTCTGGTTGCGGGTGCACAGCCCCCCGCAGCGCATGGTGCGCGGGCAGCCTGTGCAATCGTGCGGCGTGTGTCGGGCCATGGCAAAACGGACGAAGCGGTAGACGATGCTTCCCGTGTGCGGCTCGTCGGAGAGCGAAGCGGTCTTGACCGCATCGAATACAAGAGGTCCGCACCTGCGGCAGATTCCCTTCTGCACGCGCAGCGCGACGGCCATGTCGGTTTCCACCTCGCGAACGGTTTGTCCGAGGCGCGCTTGCAGAGCCGTACTCGAAACGACGTCGGTCGGATCCTCCTTGTTCGCATACGAGGCGAAGATGGCGCACAGCAGGCCCTCGAGCGATCCGTCGTAGGTGTAGGCGATATCGATCATGCCGACGCTTTCGCACTGATGCGCTCGCGGCCGGGGGTGCCGAGTATGGCGAGCTTGTCGGCTGCCATCTGCCCGGGAGCTCGAAACCATTCGGGCACCGAGGCGGCAAGCGGATCCGGCGCACCGAGCGCATCGGGGCGCGTGATTCGGGGCCCGGGCGTATCGGTTTGTTCGAACAAGCTCATCTGACCGGGAATCACCCTGTCGGCCCGACGGCCGTGCCTGCCGCCTTGGATGGGCGCTGCCAGCTGCGCGCGCAGGCCTTCGCGCGAGAAATCGGCTCCCGTGCCGGCATACGTGCCGTTGCAGGTGATGAAGTACCGCGCGCGCTTGTAGGCAATGCCGAGTTTGCGCAGTTCGGGTTCTCTGAGCGTTGAATGCTTGCGGGCGCGCACGATGAGCTTTGCGCCGCGCACGCCGATGCCCGGCACGCGCAAAAGCATATCGAGGGGGGCGGTGTTCACTTCGACAGGGAAGCTGTCGAGGTTGTTGATAGCCCAGTTAGCCTTCGGATCGAGCAGCGGATCGAGGAACGGATGCTTTTCGTCGATGATCTCGTTGACGTCGAACCGATAGAAGCGCAGAAGCCAATCGGCTTGGTAGAGCCGGTGCTCGCGGTTGAGTTCGATCGCATCCTTTCCTGGGAGGCGCGCATCGTCGTTCACCGGCAGGTACGCGCTGAAGAACACGCGTTTGAGCGAGAGCGTACGATACAGAGACGCCGATAGGTTGAGGATGTGGTAATCGCTTTCGGGTGTGGCGCCGATGATCATCTGCGTGCTCTGGCCCGCCGGAACGAATGCACGCGTTTTCTTCTTCGGCGTGCATTCTGCCATGTAGGTGGTGTGCTTGCGCATGATAGCGCGCGTATCCTTATCCTCGGCGATGTTCTCCTTGATCTGCTTCATGGGGGCGAGGATGTTCTGCTTGTTCTTCTCGGGAGCGAGCAGTTGCAGGCTCTTCTGCGAAGGCAGCTCCATGTTCACGCTCATGCGGTCAGCAAGGTGGCCGAGCTGGTACACGAGTTCGGGGGAGGTGCCCGGAACGGCTTTCGCGTGAATGTAGCCGCGAAAGCCATGTTCGAAGCGCAGAATGGAAAGCGTTTGGATCATGAGCTCGGTTGTGTAGTCGGGACTTTTGATGACGCCCGAGCTTAAGAAGAGGCCCTCGACGTAGTTGCGGCGGTAGAAGCCGATCGTGAGATCTGCCAGCTCGCGCGGCTTGAACGCGGCGCGGGCGACTTCGTTGGAGCAACGGTTGACACAGTAGGCGCAGTCGTACACGCAAACGTTGGTCATGAGCACTTTGAGGAGCGTGATGCAGCGCCCGTCGGCTGAAAAGCTGTGGCAGATGCCGGCAGCGAGCGTATTGCCGAGCTTGCCCTTCTGCGCATCGCGATCGATGCCCGACGAGGTGCAGGCGACATCGTATTTAGCTGCATCTGCGAGTATCTCCAGTTTATCCGCTACGTCCATACTGCTCCCTGACACGAATGTTTGTTTGTGTTATGGTACGAGAACGCATGTTCGTTGTCAAGAAGGTATGCTTGGGACTCTGGTTTTCTTCCCGGGGTTTCCCGACGGCCAAACGGTAATCCGAAGTCGGCGGAAGTCCGAATGCGCGAGGGCTCGGGCCCGGTTGCCCGTGCCGCACGCAGGCTCTGCCTAAACGCTCAGCGCTTCGATGGTGCGGTAGAGGAAGCGCATGCGATCAACGGTCTTATCGATATGGAAGTGCCCGCAGTACCATCTTCGGTAGGTGAGCCGTTCTTCCAGTATATCGAGCCAGGCTTCGGTGCTGTCGTCGACGGTGCTCTGGTCGATGGTGTCGAAAAGCGCTTCATGCGGGAGGTACTTCTTCGGGCATGTGTGCGTCAGTACGCAGTCGACCGCCCAGCCGCGCGCCTCGAGTGCCGCTTCGACAGTGCGCTTTTGCTCGTCATCGAGCTGTTCGTCGGCAAACCAGGTGTATCCGTTTTCAAGACGGTAACCGCGGTCGACGCTGTATGCACCGCCGATAGCCGCCACTGACAGGCCTTCGAAGTCGAAAACGCTGCCATCGACGGCGTAGAGAATGTTCGGATAAGCCGGTTCGCACTGCACGGTTCCGCCGTTCCACGGATGCGTTTCCATTCCGTCCACTTCAAGCGGATTGCGGTCGTGGTTGCCGCGCAGAGAGAGCAGGGTGAACGGCAGGGCGGCAAGCTTGCGCTTCGCTTTGTCGTCTCGTTCGTCGCCGTGGTAGTTCAGACTCGTATCGCCGAGGGAGACGATAGTATCGCTTGTGCCGAGGTCGCGGCTGCGTGCGAACCGCCGTATGTGCGAGAAGCTGCCGTGGGTGTCGCCTGTTACATAGAACACGGCATCCTCCTTCCTCTGCGCGACGAGAGCGCAGCATCGCATCGCGCATCTGCTTGACGACATGCTCGGTTTTCCCGTTTAGTATAGAGCACTGCAGATCTGCGGTTCTTTCTTTCCGATTGCGTGCGGGCGACAATTCGATGCCGCTTGCTGCATCTCATGTCGCCTTCGATGCAGGTTGCGCACCTCTCGCTTGTCCTTGCGCGCATCCTTCGGGATACTACAACGTGAACGAAAGCGAACGGAAGGCGTGCCATGCGCATATCCATCAACGAAGAACGCGATCTCGACGACATCCTCGTCGATATCCGCTGCCCGCATGTCGACGAGCGCGTGGGGCGCATCGTCGCGAACCTCGAGGCGTTCGACAAGCGCATCGTCGGCAAGCGGGAGGGGAGCACGCATCTGATCGACGCGTCGGGCGTTCTCTACGTCGAAGCGGTGGATCGTCGCGTGTTCGCTTACACGGCCGACGGCGTGTTCGAGTGCGCCCTGCGGCTGTACGAAGCGGAAGACAAGCTCGCCTCACTCGATTTCGTACGCGTATCCAAGCAGATGATTGTTAACTTCGCCAAGGTTCGCGCAATCCGCCCCGATTTCAACGCACGACTGCAGCTCGTGTTGGAAAACGGCGAATCGGTGATTGTAACGCGGCAGTACTCGACAGCTATCAAGAAGAAGATCGGTGCGATCTAGCTGATCGCACGTCAGTGGAAGGGGCATTGCGATGAAACGGTTTTTCGGAAGAGCGGCAGTGACCGCGTGCGTGCTGTTTACGGCGATCATGGTTATGAGCCTGCCGTTCGCGTACGCGTTTGCCGGTCCGAGCGAGGGCCTCAACATGAGCGTCGGCATGCTCGCAGCCGCGCTTGCGGCGGCGTTGCTGCAGGGATTTTGGTTCAGCGGCGTGTTCTTTGCACGCATGCGCTACACGGTACGGCTCGCGGGGTTCGCGCTCACGGCAGCACCCGCGATATACCTCTGCGGATGGATCGCCGGTTGGTTTCCACAGCGCATCGAAGCTGCGGTAGGGTTCTTCGCCATCTTTCTCGTCTTATTCGCCGTGATATCCGTCGGCTATACGCTGTACTACAGAAAGATTGCGGGCGGCTACGATAAGGCGCTTGAGGCGTATCGGAAGCGAGCGGCAAAGAATAAGTAACCTGTTGTCGTTGGCGCGGTGTGCTTCATCGGGTATCATGGACTGCTCGGTATCGCATCGGGATACCTGGATGTTTGGAAGGATTCGATGAAGCGCGCGTACATCCTGTATATAGCTGCTCTTGTCCTGTTCGGCACTAACGGCATCGTCGCGAGCATGATCGCGCTGCCGAGCTACGAGATCGTGTTCGCGCGCACGGTGATCGGCGGCTTGTTCCTTGTAGCCGTCTTCGCCGCCCGCAGGAAAAGGCCGACGCTCTTCAGCCTGGGACGTCGAGCGTGGTTCGTGGTTCTTTCGGGCGCTGCCATGGGTGCGAGCTGGATGCTGCTCTTCGAAGCGTACCGCTTGATCGGCGTGAGCGTATCTACGCTCCTTTACTACTGCGGTCCCATCATCGTCATGGCGCTTGCGCCGCTTGTTTTCAAAGAGCGGGTGACGGCTGTTATGGCGGTGGGTTTCGGGGCCGTGCTTATCGGCATGGTGTGCGTGAACGGGTTGACGCCGCTTTCGGGTGAAGCATCGTGGGGGTTTGCGTGCGGGATACTCTCCGCCGTCCTGTATGCCGTCATGGTGATCGCCAACAAGAAGGCCGTCGGTGTGGAGGGGATAGAGAACGCGATGTGGCAGCTCGTGTTCGCGTGTGTGACGGTGGGCGCATTCACGGTTGCCAATCATACAGGCGAGCTCCTCGTTTCTGCATCGAGCATCGCGCCTTTGCTCTTCCTCGGGGTCGTCAACACGGGGCTTGGGTGCTTTTGGTACTTCTCGGCGATCAAGCGCCTTCCGGCTCAGTCCGTTTCGATTCTGGGCTACCTTGAGCCCCTCTCGGCACTCGCGTTCTCCGCGGTGTTTCTCGGCGAACAACTGCTTGTCGTGCAGATCCTCGGTGCGGCGCTCGTTCTCGGCGGCGCAGCGTTCGGTGAGCTGGCGAGCAGGAAGAATCCTCCTGATCGTCTACCTGGTATTGACAAGTAAACTTGGCACAGCGTATACTCGAAATGTCAAGAAAACTTGGCATTATGGGCGAAAGCGGCAAGCATGCGCTGCATGTAGTTGCGCATGCGAGGTCGATTGGTTCCAACGTTTCCCGTCAAGGAGGCATCCATGAACAAGGATGAGATACTCGAAAAGAGCCGTGAGGAATACGGCATTGTCGATGAACGCGAGAAGAGGGACGAAATCCGTGCGGCATCGGTTGGCATGTGGGTATCGTTCGCGCTCATGGTGATATACGCTCAGGTCAAATCGATCGTGCTCGGTCAATCGGCGAACGACATCATGGGTTTGGCGTTTTTCGGCGCATCGGTGACGTTCTTCACCCGCTTTCGATTTTCACGCGATAGGGCGCATCTTGCGGGTGGTATCATCTTCGCTTTGGGCGGACTGCTCTTTTTAGGTACGTACATCCTTCGTCTGAACGGGATCGATATCTGATGGACGGGAAGCTCATCCTCAAGAACAACCTTCCTGCGGCACGTAAGGATGCGGGATACTCGCAACTCGAGTTTGCGCGGCTCATCGGCGTATCGCGTCAGACCATCTCGTCGATCGAGACGGGGCAGTTCAATCCTACGGCAAAGCTCGCACTCATCATCTGCATCGCCCTCGACAAGAAATTCGAAGAGCTGTTCTACTTCGATTGATTCGAGGCTTCCCGCAATCAAGCACCGCCGAATCGAACGCTCGCGAGAGGGGTTTGCCTGCACAAGTGCCCAATCATGCGCCATGTAAGAAAACGGCAGCCGAGGTGGCCGCCGTTTTCGCTTCCCGCTTCGTTGTTCGCGACGAGGGCTCTTTACCGATCGGTACGCGTGGCGTTGCTCGGATCGATCGACATGCTCTGGAATCGGTGCTCCATGTAGTCGTTGCCGAAATGGTCGGCGAAGAACTGCTCGACGGGCGTATCGGGTGTGCGGCCCGACTCCCGCTCGTACCAGCAATCGAGCGACATGAGCGTCATGACGCCGTCGAGGATCATGAGGGTGGCGGCTATGGTCGTGACGGCGTAGCGCCAGTTCCATGGGATGAGGTTCACGAGTTTGAGCATCTGGGGAAGCAGAAGCTTGATCCAGGCGACGCCGAGTATGCCCCACATGATCATGAACATGCCGTTTGTGCGCCCGTCGATGGAAAGCCAGGTGCCCGTGTAATCCCATGCCACAATGCCGAAGGCGAACTGCATGAACCAGCTTGTGAGGTACTCGAACGCACCGCCGATGACCGCGCTTACGAGAAAGATCACGATGATGGGCTTGTCGTGGAACCGGTTGAGCGCGACGGTCATGAGGACGGCGCCGAATCCGTAGATGGGGGAGAACGGGCCGAACAGAAGCCCTGCCCGGTCTTCGTAGCCGCCGAAAAGAACGAAGTGGTAGATCGTTTCGAGGATAAGGCCGATTACGCAACAGACGACGAATATCCAGAATATGTTGAAAAAGTTGAGCGTGATGAAGCCCTTGCCCGAAAGGTCGCGCCCCGCTTCGTCGCCGAGTTCGGCGATCGAGCGATCCTCCATGAGGCGCAGCTTGCGCTGCAGCTCGCGTTCTTCGGCGAGCGAGGGGTCGATGTAGCTAGAAAGCGCGATCAGGATCACCAGGATAACCGCGTAGAAGATATCGTCTTCGTTCAAGCCGAAGAGCATCATGTCGCAGAGGATGATGAGGATGGTGGCGACGATGAGCACTTCAGCGGTCTGCCGCGCGCCGCGCCGTTTGTTGCGCAGAAGGCGTATGCCGAGCACAATGAACATGATGGCGAGCGCCGCGAGTAGAACGATCTGCGCTACGAACAGGACGTTCGAAATGATGGAATCGTCGGCGAAGAGCCCTTCGCGAAACGCCTCCACCATCACGAGGCTTACGAACGCGATCATGGGGGTGGTCGCCACGCCGCCGAGGATGCAGAGGATGCCGAATATCTTGAGCGGCAGGGGGATTTTCTTGTTGTCGAGCGGAGCGTCGGGATCGACGGGTGCCTGATCGGGTTTCGGGTCGTGTTCGTTTGGGGGGATATCGCTGCCTGACGCGTGCACGTCGGAGTCCTGCATGCTTGCTCCTGTCGGTGGCCGGGGTTGGTTTCGCGGATATGCTTCCGCTCTCTCGTCAGTCCGTCTGGTAGTACAGTTTTGGATAAAACAGGAAAACAGTACCATAAGGGGCTGCGCTTTTCCAGCGAAAGCCGAATCGGGCCGATTCGCAATCGGTCGGTTCCAAAGCGTACTTCGCAGGACGTACGGAAAACCGCGATCGTGGAATCCTTTTGTTCTCGGAGTACTGTGCTGCCGTTCGACGCTGCTGGGCGACCGCGCAACGCGGCAACGCGCATCGCTCTCGTATATCCTGTGCCTTCGCTTGAAACGCTTTGTCGACCCGATTGTTTTTCGGCAACCGTTCGGGCGGCATCAGTTTACCGTGTCGCCGCCGCATCGGCGACTGTATTGCGAAGGAGTGCACTATGCTCAGTATTGTTACCAGGATTGCCCTGATCGGCTGCGGAGCCGTGTTGGCGTTGACGCTCGCCGCTTGCTCTTCCGAAGGCGAGGCGGCCTCCGAACCGAACGCTTCAGAGGCCGATCGTCCTTCTGCGGGAGAGGCGGCGGAAGCCGTGCAGCACAACGAAGTGGTCATCGTCGAATCGGGCTGGTCGGCAGATGATCAAGGCTATATCCATTACGGCATCGTTTTGGAGAACAGGGGAAAGCAAAGCGCACAGTTCCCGGCCGTCACGATCACCGGCAAGGACGCCGACGGCAACGTCGTGTCGTCTGACGAACAGGTGCTCATGGAGCTTCACCCGGGCCAGACAGCCTCATGGGGCGGGCAGGCGGGGACCGGGACCGCTCCCGAAACCGTCGAGTTCAACGTGAGCGTTTCGGAGAGGAACTGGATCGATTCCCCATCCGATGCTACGGCGTTTGAAATCAGCGGGACGACTGCTCAGGACAGCGGATTCGGCACCGTGAATTTCGTCGGCGAGATCGCGAACCTGCACGAGTCGGCCGATTATGACAGCGTTGCGGTGAGCGTGCTTTTGCGCGACGAAGCGGGAGCTATCGTTGCCGGCTACACCGGGTTCGCGAGAAACCTCACTGCCGGTTCTACGACGTCGTTCGACGTGTTCGGATACGGAATTCCCGCCTATGCGACGTTCGAGGTAACGGCCCAGCCCTGGATTTAGGGGCGAACCGGCTGAGCGAAAGATATCCGTTTCGACAGCGCTTCTCGGGCACGTCCGACCGCGAACAGCACGAGTGCGTCGAAGAAGTCAGCGAAGAAGATCAGCTGCAAAAGGGTGTGGACGACGAATTCGCCTGCGCACATGAGCTTCTCGCGGTACAGGCTGAACGCATATGCGATCGCCCACGCCGAGCCGCCCATCATGGCCGTCCACCCGATCAGGACTGCCGCGAAAATACTGAGTCGGCTGGTTGTTGCAAGCAGGGGATCGGTAGAACCGACTATCAGAATGGCCAGAGCGAATCCGTACAGACAGAAAAACGGGACGAGGCCGACTTTCGTGAGCAGCATGATGCGCCGTGAAAACGTTTGGCGGTACGGAGCATTCACGGCATGCAAAACGATACATTCGACGATGCTCGCGATAAGCAGAATGCCCCCGATACCCATCAAGGCCACGACCGCCGTCTCGAACGCATTCGATTCCTCAAGTTCGAAGAAGGCTCCAACGAGAAAAAGGGCGACGCAACCGTCGAGTGAGACGACATAGGCGATGGGGATGATCCAGCGCAAGGGATGTTTCGGTTTCATGGGGCTCCGTTCAGCGTATTCGGTTAGGGACGATAACCCCCGATGCCGATTTTAGTCGACGGCCTGCTCGGTGGCAACGGCTCTTCGAGTCGCACGAGCGTTTCGCGCGGCACGGACACGTTTGCGCGAAGCGCTCGCCGCTGTGGGCCGGGCTGACATCGCACCCGCGGGCGCGGTGCTGTCGCTCTTCGGCAAAGAGCGACAGCACGTAAGGCCATCCGTCAGTTTTATGAAACGGTGCGCGATCGAAGGCTTCGGCTTTGCCCGTGTGCTACGCTAGCGGCAGTGAAATCAAACGTTACCGACACGGAGGCACCATGCCCGAGAACTACGACATCAAAGACATTGCATTGGCGGACGCGGGACTTGAGAGGATACTTTGGGCCGACCGCGACATGCCCGTGCTCGCAAGCATCCGCGAGCGCTTCGAACGCGAGCGCCCGCTCGAAGGCGTACGCATCGGCGCCTGCCTGCATGTGACCACCGAAACCGCAAACCTTGTACGCACGCTCGTCGCGGGCGGTGCCGACGTGTATTTGTGCGCGTCGAACCCGCTTTCGACGCAGGACGACACCGCCGCCGCCCTCGTGAAGCATTTCGACGTGCCGGTGTTCGCCATCAAAGGCGAGGACACCGAGACGTACTACAGCCACGTTGACGCCATAATCGATGCCAAACCCCAGATCACGATGGATGATGGTGCCGATGTGGTCGGACGCATCCACGAAAGCCGCTCCGATGCGCTCGAAAGCATCGTCGGCGGTACGGAGGAAACGACCACGGGCGTCATCCGTCTCGAGGCGATGGCGAAGCAGGGTGCGCTCAAGTACCCCATCATCGCGGTGAACGAGGCCAAGACCAAGCACTTCTTCGACAACCGCTACGGTACGGGCCAATCCACGCTCGACGGCATCGTGCGCTTGACGAACCGCCTGCTTGCAGGTCGCACGTTCGTGGTGTCCGGGTACGGTTGGTGCGGCAAGGGTCTCGCCATGCGCGCGAAAGGCATGGGCTGCAACGTCGTCGTATGCGAGATCGATCCCACGGCTGCGCTCGAAGCCCACATGGACGGCTTCAGGGTCATGCCGCGCGCCGAGGCCGCGAAAATCGCCGATATCTGGGTGACCGTGACGGGCAACCTCAACGTCATCGACGAGCCGTGCTACGAGAACATGAAAGACGGCGCGATCATCGCGAACTCGGGCCACTTCAATTCCGAGATCAACATTCCTTGGCTCGAAGAGCACGCCTCGAAAAAGCAGGAACTCAAGCCGATGGTCGACGAATACACGCTCGCCGATGGTCGCACGATCGTCCTTTTGGCCGAAGGCCGCCTCGTGAACCTCTCGGGGGCCGAGGGGCATCCGGCGTCGGTCATGGACATGAGCTTCGCGAACCAGGCCCTCTGTGCCGAATACATGCTCGCTCATGCCAAGGACATGGAGCCCGACTGCTACGATGTGCCCGTCGACATCGACAACGAGATCGCGAGGGTGAAGCTTGCAACCCTCGGCGTCGAGATCGACGAGCTTACCCCCGAGCAGGTCGCGTACATGAACTCGTGGGAGATGGGCACCGTCTAGGAAGCTTGATATCGCCGCTTTTCCTTTCGGAAGGTTTGTCGTACAATACGCATTCGCGCGAAAGCGCATGCCAGTGTGGCGCAACGGTAGCGCAGCAGTTTTGTAAACTGCGGGTTGCAGGTTCGAATCCTGTCACTGGCTCCAGAAAACACGGGGCCGGGCGATCGATCGTCCGGCCTTTCTGTTTCGATCCCGATATTCGCGGTGCCTCGGTTGTGGAGTTCATATGCAGAACGTTTGTGCATACAGGGCATTTCATCGTGGCATTTCGGAAGAAAAGGTAACGAACGGCTCAACATCGAAGACGCAAGCCCCTGAAGTGGCTATAATCACTCCAGCTTAGTGAACATATGCGCGGTGACGGAAAGATGCGAAGCGCCTTTCCGCGCTGACGCACGGCTAAGCGCAAACGGTCGTCTAAAAACGGTAGGACGGCCCGTAAAAGGAGCTAGAGAGAAGTGTTCGATCAGTTTTTTTCGCAGATATCGTTTATCGACGTATTCAATTTCTGCGTATTCATCACGTTCAGCATCTGCTACACCTATCAGCTCTACTACGTATTCGTCGTGCTGACGCGCAAGCCGCCGAAGCGCGTTGCAACCAAGAATCATAAGTTCGCCGTTATGATCTCGGCTCGCAACGAGAGTGCAGTCATCGGCGATCTCATCCACAGCATAAAGGTCCAGAACTACCCGCAAGAGCTTATCGACGTGTTCGTCATCGCCGACAACTGCGACGACGATACGGCCGAGGTCGCACGGGAAGCGGGCGCTACCGTGTTCAAGCGCTTCAACACCAAAGAGGTGGGTAAGGGCTATGCGCTCGATTACGGGTTCACGTGTTTGCGTGAGCGGTACGCCGACCGCGGCTACGAGGCGTTTTTCGTCTTCGACGCCGACAACGTGCTCGATGTGAACTACTTCCGCGAGATGAACGCGACATTCGATTCGGGCGCGAAGGTTTCGACGAGCTACCGCAATTCCAAGAACTACGATTCCAACTGGATCTCGGCGGGTTATGCGGTGTGGTTTCTGCGCGAGGCCAAGTTCCTTTCGCAGGCGCGCCTCACGCTCAACACGAGCTGCGCCATTTCGGGTACGGGCTTCTATATTTCAGCGGACATCATCGAAAAGCACGGCGGTTGGAAGTGGCACCTGCTCACCGAGGATATCGAGTTCTCAGCGCAAAGCATCTTGGACGGTATTCGCATCAGCTACACGCCGACGGCGGTGCTCTACGATGAGCAGCCGATAACGTTTCGCGATTCGTGGAACCAGCGCTTTCGTTGGGCGAAGGGTTTTTACCAGGTGTTCGCCCATTACGGTGCGCGGCTTGCGAAAGGCGCCGTCACCAACCCCAAGGGCAAGCGGTTCGCCTGCTACGACATGCTCATGACCATCGCGCCGGGCATGCTGCTCACCATCGTGGCGGTTACCTTCAACGCCATCATCCTCGTGCTCACGGCCGCGGGCTTCATGTCGACGGGCGTCGCCATCGCCTCGTCGGTTTCCTCGATATTCTTCTGCCTGTTCAACTACCTTGTGTTCATGTTCATGTTCGGCGTGCTCACCACGTTCGTCGAGTGGGACTCCATCCATTCGACGCCGGCGAAGAAGGTGCGCTACATGTTCACCTTCCCGATCTTCATGCTCACCTACATTCCGATCGCGCTCGTTGCGCTCGTGAAGAAATGCCAGTGGAAGCCGATCCGCCACAGCATCTCGGTGGACGTCGCCGAGCTCTCCGATGCCCACAACCAGAAGAAGGGCGAGCGCATCGTGTAGGCTTTCCGACTCGGTTCATGCAATGTCATGCGGCGGTCGGGCCGCCGCTTTGCGTTTACCAGACGCGGGCGAACGTGAGACACCGTATACTTTCGCATCCGAGAGCGCACAGAGCATCGGCCGCTTCGGCGAGCGTCGATCCCGTCGTGCACACATCGTCGACGAGCAACACGAATTTTTGGGGGACTGCATTCGGGAGCGGCAAGAAGCGGCCCCTTATATTGCGTGCGCGCTGCCTCCGTCCGAGCGTGCGCTGATCGACGCTCTTGGGCCGAGCGAGCAAAGGAAGGGTTGCGATACCGAGCTCTTCGGCGGTGGCACGGGCAAGAAGCTCGGCGTGGTCGAACCCTCGCCGTCTGCGCGCTGCGGCAGTGGCGGGAACGAAGGTAACGGCTACAGCACCTTCGTTCCCGTCGATCCATTCGGGTGCGACCGTTAGCGCCATCGCCCTTCCCATGCGCAGGGCGAGCCGTTGCTCGCCGCGATCCTTGAACGCGCTCACGATGCGGGCGGTTGCAGGCCCGAATGCAACGGCGCTTGCGCATGAGCGGTACGGCAAGGCGGTGCGTCCGATCGTGCGGAGCATGACGGGGTTGCATTCGGTGCATTGCACTGAGCCGAACGGTGCTCCGCACTTCGGGCAGGCACGCCAGAAATCGATGTAGGGAAGCGATCGTGCGCAGCGCTCGCACAGTACGGCGCCCTGCTCGTCGCATACCGCGCAGCGCGTCGGCCAGAGCGTCTCGCACGCTGCTTGCACGAGGAAAGAGCCTGCGGCGCCGATACGGGGTGTCTTCGCTATGCGTTTCGGGTTGTTCATGGCGCGAGCTTAGCACAAAGGCCTTACGCGATCTGCATGCGAACCTTACGCGGTTTACATGTGCTTGGGAACTGTGTGCGAAACGCGCCTGATCGCCTCTGGGGTCGCAGGTTTTCAGGGGTGCATTTGACAGGGTGGAAAGCACGGGGCCTGCGTTTTTTAGATGCGCTGCACTCGGCGCATTTCATATCTGCTACACTATCAGACACGCTTCTTTCGAGTCTGTAGTTGCGGGGTGATCCCCTAGTCCACGGCAGATGCGGTCGAAAGGACCCACGTAAGTTTGTCGCCCTTGGGAGACAAGCGAGCATGGCGCATCCTAGAGGTAAGTCGTACCGCCCGATTTCGTGCGACATACGGTCGCCTCGGGCGAGAGGGTCATGGGTGCAAGCTCATCCCCGGTATGCGAGTGTGGGGGCAAAGACTAGGTCAGTCGAAGGAAGCGCACACGGTACTAACTAGATGGAGGCATATCAGTGATTAAGCGTTTCGGAACGCTCATGCTCGGATGCATGCTTGCGTTCACAACGGCCTTCGCGCTGGCGGGGTGCGCTACCCAGGATTACAAGCCCGAGGAGAAGAGCCCGACCGTTTCGCCCGATACTATCATAGAGGCGGGCGTGCTGCGCGTGGGCGTCACCGCCGAAAACAATACTCCCTTCGCTGGGCAGGCGTCCGGTAAAATCGTCGGCCTCGATGTGGACATCGCAGCTGCTTTAGCCGACAACCTGGGCTTAAAGCTCGAAATCGTCGACGTGGGGACCGACGTTGATACGGCACTTGAAAACAAGCAGGTCGACATCGTGATGGGTGTCGACAAAACGAGCACGCAGGTAACGTGCTGGCGCTCCGAAGTGTACGTCGAAAGCGCCGTCGCCCTGTTCGCCGCACCTGCGACGACTGCGGTTCCCACCAAGGATTCCGCTCCGACTATCGCCGCGCAGAGCTCGTCGATGAGCGCCTGGGAAGTGACGAACCAGTTCGGCGAAGACGCGCTTGACGCTACGACCGATTTGAAGGGCGCTTTCGAGGCGGTGAGCTCCGGAACCGCTTCGTACGCTGCTGCCGATGCCGTTATCGGAACATATGCGGCAAACGCCTCGGAGATCGACGTGCACATCGTCGCGCTCATGCAGACTCCGAGCGGCTACAGCGTCGGTGTGCTCGACACGAACACCGACCTCAAAACTGCGGTGAGCGATGCGCTCGCAACGCTTTCGGGGGGGGGCGTAATCTCGCTCATCGAAAGCAAATGGCTCGGCACGTCGATCGATTTGTCGGCCGTGCCGATGACCGAGGGGGCGGTGCGTGCTACGACGGGCACTGCAACCGATGAGTCCGAATCAGGCGAAGGTGCGGATGCTGTGGCAGGGGGGGAGGCCGAAGGACAGGATACTGCGCCGACCGAGGGCGAGGGAGAATCCCAAGACGAGCAGATGGAGCCTGGGTCGAACGCCGTACAGCAGCCGGGAGCGACGAGCTGATCGCAGGTTAGAGGCCTCGTCGCATACTAGCAACCCGGGAAGCGGCAGCACGAGCCGCATCCCGGGTTGCTAGTATTTTAGGTATTCATTTTATATATATGTTGCATTATTATATATCGAAACCATAGCGAGGGTATATGAAACAGGGGCATCGTGGCGGCTGGATAGATCCGATGCGCGAACGCACTCGCTTCGGGTGTCGGAGCCGGACAACGTAGGTGGCGGAGCATGAAAGAGGGCACTGCATCTGATCTTCTGACTCGCAGCGAATGCAAGAGACGTTTCGACGCTGAGAAAAGCAATGGCCTTACTAAGGCTGCGTTCCTTCTCGTCGATGTCGACGATTTCAGTAGATTCAATATCCTGTACGATCACAGCTTCGGAGATCTCTTCCTCGAAAAGACCATGGGCGATATTGCAGCTCTGTTTTCAGAACCTTACGTCGCCTGCCGGTACGGAGTCGATCAGATGCTGATTGCCGGGTACGGGAAATCCATTGACGATATGGACGAGCTGTACTGGGCGATTGTCCGATATGCCCAGCACGGCAACGTGCTCGGCAAGGTGTCGTACCGTTTCTCGGTGTCGGGAGGCATCGGCTTTTATCCAGATGATGGAACCGAGTGGGATGAGATCGAGAAAAGCCTGTCCCTCGCACTCCAAAAAGCAAAGAGCGACGGCGGAGGACAGGCGGTTTTGTTCACCGATGCGCTGCTTGCGGAGGGTATGCGCAAGCAGGAACTTGTCTTGCAGGTTGCCGACGATGTGAACGATGGCTTCCGCGGATTCGAGCTTGCGTTCCAACCCGTTTGCGAGAGCGGCACCCTTTCGATACATGGCGCCGAAGCCCTGCTGCGCTATAGCACGAAAGCGGGTAAGTCGGTAAGTCCCGCAGAGCTGGTTCCGCTGCTTGAATCAACCGGCCTCATCAAGTCGGTGGGGCTCATGGTGCTCGAGCGGGCGATTGCGACATGCAGCGAATGGCTGGAGTATCAGCCCGACTTTGCAATGAATGTCAATCTTTCCCTTGTGCAGCTTGCAGATCGGTCTTTCAGCGATGCGGTGATGCGCTTGGTCGAGCGGTACGCGGTCGATCCCGAGCGAATCGTTCTCGAGCTTACAGAAAGCTATTACCTCGACGACGACGAGGCCGTGGTTGGAAATATCAGCACGTTGCGGCAGATGGGTTTCAGCTTTGCCGTCGACGATTTCGGTACGGGGTATTCGTCGCTATCGCGTTTGATGGTCATGGATTGCGATGTCATCAAGATCGATCGCTCATTCGTCCCCATGCTCAACGCGAACACTGCGAACTACGATTTCATCCATTCGGTTGTCGAGCTGTGTCATAAAAGCAACAAGCGCGTTTGCGTCGAGGGTGTCGAAGAGATTGAGGACTTGCAGGCCATCAATTCGATGCAGGCCGATTACATCCAAGGATTCTACGTTTCGAGGCCGGTAAGCAAACATCGCTTCGAAAAGGCGTTTCTCGAAACGGGATTTGACGGCACGGTGCTTTTGTTCACGCCTGATGCTGCGTTCCGTACGAGGCAGCTCTCGAGCAACCGAGACCTGCTCCGTTCCATCGTGAACGCCATGCCCATCAGCATGCATCTCATGAACAGTCGAAACGAAGTAGTCATGTGCAATGCGGCCATGCTCGAGCTTTTCGGCTGCCCTGCGGACGAAGATCAGATCGGCCTGTTCGACGAGCTTTCCCCTCAATACCAGCCAGACGGAAGGCTGAGCGCTGAAGAGGCGAACGAACAGATCTCGCTTGTCCGCGCACGGGGTAGGCTGACGCTTACCTGGGAGCACGTGAGCAGAACCGGCGAACCGCTTCCGGTCGAGGTAACGCTCGTCAAGCTCGATATCTATGATGAATACAACGAGAACCTCCTTGCCTGTTTCTTGCGCGATCTTCGTCCGCAGATACAAGCCGAACAGCGTGAGCGCAGGTTCAATCAAAAGCTCAGTGCGATTCTCGATGCAATGCCGTTTTGCTTGAACCTATGGAACCATCGGCTCGAGAACGTCATGTGCAACAAAGAGGCGGTTAAGCTGTTCGACCTGGATAACGAACAGCAATACCTCGATGAGTTCGAGTGCCTCTCGCCTCCTTACCAACCCGATGGCAAACCGAGCGGAGAAAAGGCACGCGAAAAAGTAAAGGAGGCGTTTCGAACCGGCAAATGCACGTTCGGATGGATGCACAGCAAGTTCAGCGGCGAGGAGATACCCGCCGAGATAACGCTTGTGAAGATCGACATGCAAGACGACGAGGGTCATGACCTCGTCGCCGGATTCACCCGCGATATGCGCGATCGGAGCGCCTCGTTGCGAAGCGCCACAGGGGCCCAAGCGTCGAGCGGAGCGTTCTTCTACGACATGACGGAACTTCTGCCCTACGGAGTCGCAATCCTGACGGCCGATGATGCCATGACCGTGAACTATGCCAACGACGGGTATCACTGCATACTCGAAACGGTTTTCGGCGACGACGGTTCTGCCGAAATCGAACCCGATCCGAGTTTTGCCGACGTCGTTTCGCCGAAAGATCGGCAAAAACTGCGTTCTGAGTGGCGCGAGCAGCTTGCGAGAGGCGATAACGTTAATCTCGAGTTCCGCATTTCGACGGGCCGCGGAGAGAAATGGGTCAGTCTCACCGGCTCGCTGAAGCGCAGCGAGGTGGGATCCGACATCGTCGTGTGCACTATCGTCGACGTAAGCAGCAACAAGGCCCTTATCGATGCCTTGCGGATAGACAAGAGTTTCTGGGATATGGTGTCGAGCATATCGGATGAGCTGTTTTTCCGACTCACGATAGCGTCCACAGCGGTCGAGAACTTCGGGCGTATGGTCAATTCGTTCGATATGGAACCGTTCATGACGGGCTTCCCCGAATGCGTTATCGAGCGGGGCATCGTGTACGAAGACGATATTCCGCTGTTTCGCACGTTCGGTAACCGTATGCTTGCCGGTATCGTGGAGCCGATCGACGTCAGGCTCGTTCTTGCAAGCGGCGAATGCCGCTGGTATCGCATCGTATACGACTGCCTGTACGGAACAGACGGCGAGCCCGTTATGGCGGCGGGCAAAGCCGTCGACATTCAAGCCGAAAAAGACCTTGAGCAGAAGGCGCGCATTGATCTGCTTACCTGGTGCTACAACAAGATGTCATTCGAGGAAGAGGTCGATGCTCTCATTGCGCGCATGCCGCTTGAAGAGCGGGGGGCAGCTGCCTCATCGGCTGATGGGCAAAATGCGGCGCACGCGCCGCGGGCGCATGACGATTATGCGTTCTTCATTGTGGACATCGACGATTTCAAAGCCATCAATGATACGCTCGGCCATCATTTCGGAGATCTTGTTTTAGTCGAGTTGGCTGCGGGGCTTCGGTCGTGCTTCGAAGAGGATGCCGTGATAGGGCGGATCGGCGGAGACGAATTCGTTGTATTCTCCAACGGTTTCGAGGACGTGGATTCCATTGTCGAGACGGCGCGCACGATAGCCTTGATGCTCGGTCGGGTTAGTGCCGAGTTGGGCGACAGCTATCGAATCACGGTGAGCGTCGGGGTGGCTCGCTATCCTTTGGACGGAACATCTTTCAGCGAACTCTACCAAGCGTCTGACAAGGCGCTGTATCAGACGAAAAAGCGGGCGAAGGGCGGATTCACTCTATACGATACCAGCATGGTCTTCGGTACCACGGTAGATAAAACCGCTGTCGAGAACGCGGATCGCTCGGCATACGAGCGCTTCGATGCAGCGCTCGTCTCGACCGCCTTCAACCTTCTCTACGAAACGAACGACATCGAGACCTCGGTGAATGCGGTCATCAAATTCATCGGTGCCGAGATGCAGGCCGACCGATGCTATGTTTTCGAAACGTTCGATGAAGGTGTGCACTACAGTAACACGTTCGAATGGTGCAATGCGAAGACGCCTTCTGTCATCGACCGCCTTCAGAACTTTGAGAAACAACCATGGAACGAGCTGTTCGAACTCGATGCCGACGGAGCCATAACGTGCGACGATTGCTCTCACATCGATCATCCAGGAGCTTCTCGCATGTTGGACGATCACGGTATCCGTTCGTTTTTCCATGCGCAAGTCAAGGACGAGGGATATGTGGCGACGGTGCTTGGTGTTGACGATTGCGTTGGCGGGCGTGTTTGGAGCGAAAACGAAAAAAGCTCGCTTGTTTACGTATCGAAGATCATCTCGACGTTTCTGCTGCGCGAGCGCTACAATCGCAGGCTTCAAGAATTTTGCGCGACGCAGCAGTCGATACTCGAAGGATCGAATGCGTTCACGTATATCGTCGATCCGAACGATCTCACCATTCTGTATGCGAACCAGCAGTTGAAGCTGTTCTCGCCTGAGGTTGAGGAAGGCAAAGCCTGCTATCGCGCCATTAGAAGCAAAGACGAACCGTGTAGGCTGTGCCCGGTTGCCATGCTCGGTGAACGATCGATTCTTCCGCCGATCGAAGTGATGGACAACGGACGTACGCTGATTTCGACGGTTAAGAAGGTTACCTGGAAAGATAAGACCGATGCAATCCTGATCGACTGCCTCGATGTGACAGAGAAGGAAGATTTCCCGAGCGCATAGCTCTTCGTTCGCTGGGTTATGCGCTCGGATTCCCCTTAGCTCAAGAAGTCCTCGAGGATTTCTTGCTCGGCTTCCTCTTCGGTCAGGCCGAGCGTCATGAGCTTCGTGATCTGATCTCCTGCGATCTTGCCGATTGCGGCTTCGTGTACGAGCATCGCGTCTTCGCTCGCCGCCTCGATGCCGGGGATGGCCGTAACCTTCGCCTTGCCCATGATGATGGCATCGCATTGTACGTGTCCGCGGCACGCGGCGTTGCCGACGACGAGCGGGTTGAACACCTGCTCGGAGTTATCCTGGGCAACACTGCGCGAGATGACCTGCACGCTCGAGCCTTCGCCGTTGAGCTCGATCTTCATGTTCGAGGTGGCAATCTGATCGTCGTGGGTCAAGAGCTTCTCGTTCAGCACGAGTTTGGCGTCGCGGCCGAGTTCGGCGTTCGTGTCGCGTACGGTCGAGGTAACGCCGCGCAGTTGGGTGAGTTCCATCTCGCAGTTCGAGCCGTCTTCCATGAACACGTTCGTGACGGGGTTCAAGATGCGCTCGCCTGTGCCCTTGCCTTCGCCGTAATGCTTCTCTACGTATTTCACGTGCGAATTCTTGCCGCAGTAAAAGCTGTGAATGCCGTCGTGCTCGGAAGTTTGGTGGCTTTCGTTGTGGATGCCGCAGCCGGCGATGATGGTGACATCGCAGTCGTCGCCGATGTAAAACGTGTTGTAGACGACGTCTTTCAGACCCGCTTGCGTGACGATAACGGGAATGTAGACAGTTTCGCCTTTGGTGCCGGGTTTGATGTGGATGTCGATGCCGGGATTATCGGTTTTGGTTGCTATCTCGATATTAGCCGACGAGTGGCGCTCGACGAGCTCGCCGTCCTTGCGGATGTTGAAGGCGCCTTTCGGCATGCCGTGGATGTTCGCAATCTCTGCAAGCAGCCCCTCGTCGATGGGGGAAAGATCGACTGCCATGATGTACTCCTTATTGTCGTTCAGGCGGCGCTTAGCACGTCGTCGGGATTTCGGTCAGATGAAGCTCGGGGGGCTGCGTGAAGCTGCAGACGGGGTTGTCCTTGGCCATGAGGCCGAGCTGGGGGATCAATTCTTCGGCGGGTCCTTGTGCCTCAACCTGTCCATCCTTGAGCCAGACGATATCGTCGGCGAGCTGGATGATACGCTCCTGGTGCGAAATGATCACGATCGAGCGGCCGTCGCGCGCTTCGTGGATGTCGCGAAACGTTTCGGTCAGCCGATCGAAGCTCCACAGATCGATGCCCGCCTCGGGCTCGTCGTAGATGGCGAGCTTCGGATCGCGCGCAAGGATCGTAGCGATCTCGATGCGCTTGACTTCGCCGCCCGAAAGGTTCTTGTCGACCTCCCGGGTGAGGTAGTTTGCCGAGCATAGGCCGACTTTCGAAAGGTACTCGTTGCATGACAGCATCGGGAGCTTCTTGCCTGCGGCGATGTCGAGGAGCTTTTTCACCTTCATGCCCTTGAAGCGGGCCGGTTGCTGAAATCCGTAGCCGATTCCAAGCTTTGCGCGCTCGTCGATGGGAAGCTCGGTGATGTCGGTGCCGTCGAATACGATGGTGCCCGACGTGGGTACCTCCACGCCCATGATGAGTTTGGCGAGCGTCGATTTGCCGCCGCCGTTGGGGCCGGTGATGACCGTGAACTTGTCATCGGCGATCGAAAGGGACAGCTTGTCGATGATGCGCTTCTTCTCGCTCGAACCCTCCGAAACGGGGACTTCGAAGACGAGGTCCTTGATCTCTAACATGCTTTACTCCGTCTCTCGTACTATTTGATACTCAATAAGTAACATTGCGGGCAACCGCCGTCAAGCATCAAACCGGCATTTAAGTTTCACGGGCATATTCTACCGTTAAATGCGAAGGCGGGCACGTGATTTTAGCCGATCAGAGCGAATCTGGCGTCCGCGCGCGCAAAAGGCGTAACACCGTGCGCGCACGAGGCGTATTTCAACCGAGTAGGTCGACGATTGCGTATTCGGCGACGGAGCTTTCGATGATGCTTCGGTTACCGAACGCGCAGCGCACGTCTTCGGCGCTCACGCGGGCAAGCTCGCCGCCTTTAGCGCGCAGGCTTTCGGGTGTCGTCTCGAGCAGTTGCTCGCGAGTTTTTTCGCGATAGCCCAGCGGCCGTTCGCAGAAGAAGTCGCCGTCTTGGCGCCGGGCGATATCGCGCGGTTTCGCAGGGGCGTCCATGCCCGCAATCGAGCTGATGATGTAGCCGCGCATCTCGGCTTCGTCGGGGTCGAACGCCGAAAGCCATGCTGCTGCGCCGTCGAAGCGAGCGATCGTTTCATCGAGGTTGGGGTCGCGATACGAGTAGAACTGCATCGTGCCGGAGCGAAGCGCCCTGAAGCCCGCGCCGTACGCGCCGCCCTTCACGCGCACCTCGTTCCAGAGGTAGTCGTAGGAGATCGCCTTCGCGGCAACCTGCCAGCTTCCCTCAAAGCCGATGCCGAGAAGCTTCGCATCGTAGCCTTTCGCGGCGAAGCACACATCGGCGGGAACCACGAACGCCTCGTTTCCGACCTTAGGCTCGGGGACGGCGAGCACGCGCGGAGCGTTCGCTTCAGGCAGGTCCATGGTACCTGCGAGCTCCCAGAACCGATCCCGATCCTCGGGCGCACCCGTGAAGCTCACGATCGTGCCGTCGGCTGCAAATAGGCGTGCCGCTACGTCTTCGATGCGCTCGACCGTTGCTTCGAAGTCCGTATCGAAGTGTGCGAGGACACCTTTCAAGAACCGATAGAAATCGACATTGCTCAGCCGCTCGCGCACGAGCGCCGATTTCGAAACGTACGATGCGCAGCGCAGCAGCGCCGCGGAGTTTCCTGCGGTGGCGAAGGCCTGCTCCATGCGAATCCTCGTCTGGGTGAGCACGTCGCGGATCTTATCTTTATCGTTGAAACGGGTCTCGCACCGGATTTCGCGTGAGAGCGCAACTGCATGCTCGATGTTTTCGGAAAGCGAGCTAGTTGCGATGACGAACTTCGGTGCGATCGAGCCGTCTTTCTCGCTTGTGTACACGTCGACGAAGAAGCGCAGACTGCCCAGGTGCGTCTGCGTGAGCTTGTCGAGCTCTTCGGCCGTGTGCTCGCGGGTGTCGAGCTTGCCGAGCAGCATCGCGGCAAGCGTTGCGTAGGGAAGGTCCTCGAAGGCCAGCCTGCCCATATCGAAATAGGTGTATACGTAATCGATACCTCGTGTGGGCGCTTCGTGGTACAAGCAGGGATACGGCGTCGATTCGATGAGCTCCCAAGCGGGTTCCACCGGCGGGTCGGCTATGTCGTCGAGCGTGAGCAGCGGCAACGTTGCCAAGGCGGCGGGCGAATCGGGCTTTTCCTGGAGCCTTCTCAACTCGGCGACTTCGTTTTTAACGGCTTCGAGGTCATCGTCGCTCATATCGGCGCGGATGGCGGCAAGGCGCGCTTCTTCGCAGGTTTCGTCGAGGCTTTCGACCGGTTCGAGTACGGCAAGTGCCCTATGGTCGTTGCGAAGCACGATTTCGCGCAGCAGATCCTCGAAATACCCCTGCTCCATACGGCGGCGAAGCTCGGCGAACGCGTCTTCGAAGCGCAGGTAGTCGGTGGCCATGGAATCGTCGTAGAGCCACCCCGACATCGCGCTCATGGCCAGCACCACGCCGTCTGCGGTTCCGAAATCGCGTTCGCGCAGCATGAACTCGGCACGGGCGAGCGAGGCTTCGATGCGCTCGCGGTCGAAGCCGCCTTCGACGAGGTTGCGGCAGGTGTTCTCGACCGTTTCGCGAAACAGCTCGGCGGTGCCGGGCTTCACACCCTTCGTGAGGATGTAGAACGCCGGCTGCAGCTGCGCGTCGATGAGGTAGCCGTCGATATCGTCGGCAATGTTGGCTTTGAGGAGCGCCTTTTTGAGCGGCGCTTCGTTCGAGCCGAGAAGCACGTCGGCGAGGATGTCAGTGGCGATCACGCGCAGACGATCGGCGGACGTGCCGACTACGTAGCCGAGCCCCATGGCGGCATTTTCGGGCGCGGTTTCCATCTTCTTTACCACATCAAGATTTGAAACGGGAGCCTGGAGCGTAAGCGGATTCGGGTTGCCTACGGGTTTCTGCTCCTCGCTCAGGTAGTTCTCGTCGAGAAAGGCGAGTACGCGGCGAACGTCCATATCGCCGTAGAGCACGATGTAGCTGTTGTCGAGACGGTAGTGGCGCGCATGCTCGTCGAGGAACGCCTCGTAGGTGAGCTCGGGAATGACGGCCGGATCGCCACCCGATTCGAACGCGTAGGCGGTGTCGGGGAAGAGCGCCGCCGAAAGCGCGTTGTAGAGCACCGAATCGGGATCGGAAAGCGCGCCTTTCATCTCGTTGTAGACGACGCCGTTGTATTTGAGGGCCTCGCTTGTTTCGTCGAGCTCGTAGTGCCACCCCTCCTGCTCGAAGATAGCGCGCTTTTCGTAGATGGCCGGGTGAAGCACCGCGTCGAGGTAGACGTCCATGAGATTCAGCAGGTCCTGCTCGTTGGTGCTTGCGACCGGGTACATCGTCTTGTCCGAAAACGTCATCGCGTTCAGAAACGTCTGCATCGAGCTTTTAATGAGGTTGACGAACGGTTCTTTCACGGGGAACTTCCGCGAACCGCAGAGGACCGAGTGTTCCAGGATGTGGAATACGCCCGTGGAGTCGGCGGGAGGTGTTTTGAAAGCGATCGAGAAGGCCTTGTTCTCGTCGTCGTTTTGCAAGTAGAGCAGCTTGGCTCCGCTTTTCTCATGGAGGAGTACGAAAGCTTTGCCGTCGATTTCTTCGAGCTCTTCTGCGGATTCGACGGTGAATCCCTGCAGGCTCGTGCCGGTTGCGAGATCGTTTTCGGGTGCCAAAGTTCGCTGCCTTTCTCTATTGGATGCGCAGAACGTGCGAACGTCGCTCGTGCGGCTTTCAGGGCTCAAGCTGTCAGTCGAGAGCCGATCGGGCCGATCGGGCGAGTCGGGTAGGACGCGCTTGTTCGTGTATCGTCGACTATGATACCGCGAATGCGACAGTGCTGACGCGGGGTTCGCGGATCACCATCGGAACCGTTGCGAACCGGTTACGATCGCCGTCTTTGCTGGGCTAGTGCCCTCTTCGGGGCAGCCGAAGCCGACTTGGTGGCGGCGACTTATGATGTCCGCCAAAGCCCGCTGTCAAACCAGAATCGGCACAAGGGATCAGCGAGGGGCGCGGGCATGTCCCGGCGGCGGTTCAGCGGCGGAAGGCCGCCCGAAGCCCAAAAACCGCCGTTGTGAAGCGTTCGGCGGACTATAAAGGGTCGACGGGATGCGCAAACGGTAGGCTGACGCATGCACCGAGGAACCAATGAGCTGGTGAACAGGGGTTATCGGTATCGAGGAATCTGTTTGTATCGGTAATGCGTTACGAAACCCTTCACAGCGACAATTATTGGGCTTTTGGGGGCTCCGCCGCTCAATATTAACACGACCCAGCATGGCACCTGACGGCCATCTGGCGCATCGGTGCTCCGGGCGGGCGTACGTCGGTTTATCGGCGGAGCACCGAATCCTCTAAGCGAGATGCCAAGGCAAGCGCCGCTTGCACGATTCCGACGATCAGGTAGACGATTGAGGCGGCGTTCGGGAAGTACAGCATCTCGAACGCGCACCAGCAGATAAGTAAGATGCTTGCGGCTAGGGCCCATCTTCGCGCCAGGCGGGGTCGAACGAAAAACAGCGAGGCGGCAACGAGGTTGGCAACGCCGTTTACGAGCAGGAGGGCAAGACCCGGCCAGAAGAGGTTTTCGGTCATGAAGGCGGGAAGCGGCATCGTTTGGATGAGCGGCAAAAGTTCCGAAAGGCCCAGGGGCGCATCGTCTGCCCCTATCATCATGATCGCCCCGAAGACAGCGGCGCACACGCCGTTCAGGGCGCAGATGATGTGCAGGGCGATATCGACTTTGAATCGCGGCTCGCGGTCGGCAAAGCGGTGCTGCTCGCAGTCGGTTCGGGGACGCTGTTCGTAACGGTGCGGCTTGCGATCGTCTTTCGAACGCAGCTCGCAATGGGGTTCGGCGTTGCGTGTGTCGCAGTCTTTGTCGGTCTCAGGTTGTTCCGGCACGAAGAATGCGCTCATCGATGCTCCGATCTCGGTTGCTTTCGTATCTTGCATAAGGCTAGGCGCTGAGGTTGCGGATGTGGGTGAGCAGCGGTTCGAGGTAGGTTCGATCGGTCCCGTCGAAGCCAGCGCGCATGTCCGCGTCCGCCTCAGCGGCCTTCGGATCGGTTTCGGCAAGCTTGGAGGTGCGCTTGAAGAACAGCTTCATGAGCGTGCGGTCGACAGCACCGAGTTTTTCCATTGAGAAACCGCCGCGCAGGTAGAACCACGGCAGATCGGGATACTCGCTCGAGGGAAACGTGCGACGAAACGCCTCCTCGATTTCTTCGGCCGAGCCTCCTTGCTCGGGCATGGGGCTTGCTCCGGTGGCAAACAGCACAAAGCGCTTGTCGGGATGGGCGGCTATCTGCTGCTTGAGCCATTTCGAGCCGGGAATCGATGCGGCATGAAACCAGCTTCCGAAGATCACGGTATCGAAATCGTCGATTCGCACGGTGTTTCGGTTGCTGAGGGGGATCGCTTCGCATCCGAGTTCTTCGGCGAGCCACCGGGCGTAGCGTTCGGTGTGTCCGGTTTGCGAGCAGTAGACGACGACGGGTTTCATGGGAGCTCCTTTTTCGAGGCGTGAGAGAGGTAGAACGAGGCGAGGTGTGCTTCGATGATCGGGCGTGCTTCGGACCACGGCGTGCCGTTGTGCAACATGAGGAACACGGGTCCGTAGAATTCGAGTGCGAGCAGACGGGCGTCTGCGCGGTTGAACTCGCCTGTGCCCATCAGGTACGTGAAAACGGTTTCCTGCAAACGAAGCGGCTGTTCGGAAAAGATGAGGCGGTACACTTCCATCGTGCGCTGGTTCTCGAACTGGTTGATGACGAGGAGTTTTCGCGTCCGCACGATGTAGGGATCGGTGAACAGGTACTCGAACGTGCTCACGATTTTCTCGGTGAGCGCGCCAAGCGGGATGTTTCCGTAGCCCGACGGATCGTCGGTGGTAAGGAACAGCGCGCCGCGGCTGCGGAAGGCCCCGCCCATGTTCTCGATCGCCTGTTCGATGATGGCGTCGAAGATGGCCTGCTTGCTCGGGTAATGGTTGTACAGCGAGGCGTCCTTGATGCCCACTTCGGCGGCGATGTCGCGTACGGTGGTGGAGCGGAAGCCCCGTTCGGAAAACAGCTGCATAGCTGCATCGAGGATGGCGGCTTTCGTGTTGCGACTGGCGTTTCGGGGCATGGCGGACCTCCTTTCGGCTGAGGTATGGTTGTTTCGGTGCTGTAACTAGCAGTTGCTAGCAAATATACTAGCGATTGCTAGTTTTGTAAAGGGTGGGGGCGCAATCACGGATTTTCAAGTTTTTCTCGCAGTATCGCGCACTTCCAGTCAGCTCGCTCGAGGCCCCATCTCTTTTTGCGGGTATACTGTACTGGTTACTGCAAGCAATATAGATATATATTTTTGCTGTACGCGCGACCTGTTCATGGAGGATCGTCATGAAGCAAATCAAGATCATCAAGCGAGCTTTCTGCCTAGCGGTCGCGTTATCGTTGATGCTTTCACCGGCCGTTGCGTTGGCGGATGCCTCCGCGCCACAGGCAACAATAGAAATACGAAACGTTACCGAGCTGAAGGCGATCGAAGACAACCCGTCGGCCGATTACGTTCTTATGAACGACATCGATTTGACGGGTGAGAGTTGGAAGCCCCTATGCGCGGTGCAGTACCCTACCTTCAGGGGTTTCAGCGGTACGCTCGACGGAAACGGACATACCGTCAGCGGTCTGCATGTTGCCGATTTCGACGAAGAAGCGGGTTTGTTCTCGGCTACGTACAGGGCGACCCTCAAGAACCTGAACATCGAAGGGGCCTTTGTCAACAATTTCCACGAAGGTTACGGTGCGGCTCTTCTAGTAGGCTACTGTGATGCTAGCAGAATCGAGAATTGTCGTGTCTCGGGCATGGCCCACGGGGATTGGGCTGCCGGAATCGCCGCCACCATGTTCGATTCGACGGTGAGCAACTGCTACGCTCAGGTGACTCTGTCGGCCGTGACGGCGCTGGGCGGCATTGCGGGCGCTCTTGATGACAACAATACGATTTCCTATTGCTACGCGGAAACAACAAACGATTCGCAACCTGATCAAGATCCCTTTGCCGGCGCGTTGGTTGGTTCTGGCGATGGCAGCCCCGTATACGAGTCCCTTCGTTTTTTACAGGGCCCGTCGAACATGCCGGTGTTCGCCATCGGCGATTTTAACCCGTCTCCTCCGGGGACGGCCGGCTTGGACGCTCGGGAAATCAAAGATCCCGCCAATTTCCCGGGGTTCGATCCGTCCCTCTGGGCTTTCGGCGATGCCGGGCCGGAGTTGAAGGCGTTTTCCGCACCGGTGATCCCCGATGCAGCTCCGCCGACGAACCTCAGGTGGAGCGGGGGCGTTGCCAAGTGGGATCCGTCTTCGGATGCCGTATCGTACACGCTCTACGTGAACCGTCCCGATGGAAGCGCGGCGGAAAACTATGTGGCGGAAGAAGTCTATACCGGAACCGATACGTCCTATGACGTAACCTCCCGGATGCAGGAAATCGCGAAAAGCTTCTTCGACGGCCTGTCGCCCCTTGACGGCAGAGGGCGGATCTCGCTGTATTTCTCCGTTCGGGCGAACGGCGACGGGGTCAGCCATCGCAATAGCGAAAGCGTTCCGAGCGGAAACGCCTACCTCTACTACCTGAAAAGCTTCGACGACGAGCTTGCGCTGAGGCTTCCAATGGGCACGAGCCTTGTGGACGCGCAGCTGCCGAATACAATATCGGCCAAGGCCACGGGAATATATTCATTCGTAACGCAGACTGTGTATGCTGAGGTTGCATGGGATGAATCTGCGTACGACTCCTCGCAGCCGGCAACCGTCGACCTTACGGCCCTGGGGTATTCCCTCCCGTTCAACATAGTCGCAAAAGAAAGTTTTTCGGCTCTTCCGAAGCTATCCATTACCTTTTATCGGCCCGAGGTGGTTCCGATCGACAGCGCTCCGGTAATCACGTCGGCTGATCGCTGCTGCGTCACGCAGGGCGTCGGCGGCAGTTTTTCGGTAACGGCCACGGGTAACCCGGCACCCGCCTTCTCGTTGTCCGGCGAGCCCGCAGGGGTGAGCATGGACGGCACCACGGGCGAACTCGCGATAGCGCCTGAAACCGCGGTCGGCGTATACCGTTTCACCGTTGCGGCTCGAAACGGCGTAACACCCGACGCCGCACAGGCCTTTACGCTCACGGTCATGGCGGCGGAAATCGCCCCCGGCATCACCGACCCAACCAACACCGCCGACGCGGACGGCAACGGGGGCGCCCGCGTTCGCGCCGGCGACGATATCGCCGTCTCTTCGGGCATGGCTCTGCTGGCGCTTGCCGCAGCCGGTATTGCCGGCGGTTTCGCTTATCGACGTATGCGGGCAAGAGCGAAGCGCTAACGGTTTCGGGGCCGACTCGGGGTTCCTCTGACGCTGCCGAGGTGCAGCCTGTGGTTTCGCCTCGCTCTCGGCATTTCCATAGGTTTATATTCCCGTGGAATAATTCCCAGGGAATATTCCACGGGAATATTCCGCACAGCCGCTCTTGCGTTTCTCGGCATCTGCGCTATACTAACCGGCAACTCGAATGAAAGGTTCGCATGTTCACGATCAAGAACAACGCTCTCATCGCAACCGCGCAACGCGCGTCGATGAACGGTGCTTGGTGGTGGAACGGAACGCAATAATTCGGGTTATCGAAGCTTCTGTTCTCGCTTACATACAAAACGAACAGCTCTCGGTGATCCGGGAGCTTTTTTGTTGCGCGAACGCAGGCTGGCCGGGAAACCACAACCACGCGAAGCGGGCGCACCAAGGGCGAAACCGAAGCGCAGGTACGTGTTGAAACGAAACGAAAGGAACCGTCATGGAACAAGCAGTACCGCATCGTCTGTACCTCAAAGAAGATCAGATTCCGACGCAGTGGTACAACCTGCGCGCCGACATGCCCGAGCCGCCCGAGCCGATGCGCTTGACGAACGGCGCGATCGCGAAGCCTGAGGATATCGCTCCAGTCTTCTGTGACGAGCTTGTGGCGCAAGAGCTCGACGACGAGACTGCGTATTTCGACATCCCCGAGCCGGTCCAGGAGATGTACAAGATATACCGTCCCTCCCCGTTGTGCCGTGCGTACAACCTGGAAAAAGCCCTTGGCACGCCTGCTAAGATCTACTACAAGTTCGAGGGCAACAACACTTCAGGCTCGCATAAGCTTAATTCCGCCATCGCGCAAGCCTACTACGCGAAAGCGCAGGATCTCGACGGCATCACAACCGAGACCGGGGCGGGGCAGTGGGGCACCGCGCTCGCCGAGGCGGCCGACCATTTCGGCCTCAACCTCGATGTGTTCATGGTGAAGTGCTCCTACGAGCAGAAGCCGTTTCGCCGCAGCGTCATGGAAACGTTCAACGCGAACGTCACGCCCTCGCCGTCGAATACGACCGAGATCGGCAAGAAGATGCTCTCCCAGAACCCCGATTCGAGCGGCTCGCTCGGCACGGCTATCTCCGAAGCGGTCGAGCGCGCGCTCAACATTCCCGAAAACAAAGGGCGCTACACGCTCGGTTCGGTGCTCAACCAGGTGGTGCTGCATCAAAGCGTCATCGGCCTCGAATCGTACGAGGCGTTCAAGGAGCTCGGAGAGTACCCCGACATCGTGATCGGCTGCGCGGGCGGCGGCTCGAACCTCGGCGGTCTCATCGCGCCGTTCATGCGCGACAAGATCAAGGGAGTCCATCCCGATACGCGGTTCATCGCCGTCGAACCTGCAAGCTGCCCCTCGCTCACGCGCGGGCGCTACGCCTACGACTTCGCCGACACGGGCCAAACCTGCCCGCTCGCCAAGATGTACACGCTCGGCAGCGGCTTTCTGCCGAGTCCCGACCATGCGGGCGGCCTTCGCTATCACGGTATGAGTCCGATCGTCTCGAAGCTCAAGGCGGACGGCTTCCTCGATGCCGTGGCCGTCAAGCAGACCGACATCTTCGCCGCCGCAGTCGAGTTCGCACGGCTTGAGACCATCCTGCCTGCGCCGGAAAGCGCCCATGCCATCTTCCAGGCCATGGAAGAGGCGAAACGCTGCGCCGAGACGGGCGAGGCCAAGACGATCCTGTTCGGCCTCACGGGCACAGGCTACTTCGACATGTTCGCCTACGATGCGTTCAACCGAGGCGAGATGACCGACCACATCCCAACCGACGAAGAGCTCGAGGTAGGATTTGCCACCATCCCGAGTATCCCAGGCGTGCAGTAACCGAGCTGGAGGGGAGCACAGAGGGGGAGCACAGAGGGACGGTCCTTTTGTGCTCCCTTGCTCGATCCGAAAGTGCGACGTAGATCGATACAGCACAAAAGGACCGTCCCTCTGTGCTCTTTGAGGGTAACGAAACGGGGCTGAGCGCTCGCGGGGCGATCGGCCTTGCTATACTGAAAGCCTTACCGTTTCGAGGAACCGTGGGCGAAAGGACGTGCGATGAACGGATCGGCGGCGGCATTCGCGGACATCGTCTTCTGCGCGCTGCTTGTGGGCGCGTGGTGGTGGAATAGGCGGCAGAAGTAAACCGTGGCGTTGTTCGAGGTCAGAAACTTGTCGGTGTCCTACCCGCGCGACGGCGGGAGGGTGCCGCTGTTCTCCGGCGTCTCGTTCGCGCTCGAAGAGCAGACGATCTACGATCTTGTGGGTCCGTCCGGTTCGGGCAAATCGACGCTTCTGCGCGCATGCGCGCTCATGCTCGCGCGAGATCGAGGCGAGCTTCTTCTGGACGGCGTGTCGAGCGATTCCATGGCAGCGACGTTGTGGCGCCGCCGCGTGTGCCTCGTGCCGCAGAAGCCCGCGCTCGTCGCGGGAACCGTACGACGCAACCTCGTTTTGCCCTGGACGCTCAAGGTGCATGCAGGCGAGTCGGTCCCGTCAGACGACGAGCTATCCGACCTGCTTTCCAAAGCCGATCTGCACGATGTCGGGCTCGCCCGCGACGTTTCGCAGCTTTCGGGCGGCCAGCAGGCGCGCGTGGCGCTTCTGCGTGCGTTCGCCACGCGCCCGCCCGTGCTCTTACTCGACGAGGTCGATGCGGCGCTCGATGCCGAATCGGCGTGCGCCGTCGGCAGACTCACGAAAGCGCTCGTGGGGCCTCGTATGACTTGTATGCGCATTCGCCATCGTGCGGCAGACGGATTTGCTGCGGGGACATTCGAGCTTTCGGGGGGCTTGCTTGCGTATCGCAAGGCGGACGGTGCGACTGGTTGCAGCCAGTCGCAGCAGGAAGGCGAGCTTTGATGGACGCCGGCGTCGTCGATATCGGCTACTTGGAGCTTTTCGCAGCGAGCGCGCTCATGCTCGTGGCGGGCCTCGTGTCGTACAAGCTCGAACTCGGCCAGACCAAACGTATCGCCGTTTCGATCGTACGCTGCTTCGTGCAGCTGCTCGCTGCGGGGTTCGTGCTCAAATACCTGTTCGAGTGGCAGACGTGGTGGCTTGTGCTGCTCGTGCTCGTGTTCATGATCTCCGCAGCCACCCAGATTGCCACATCGCGTGTTAAAAGCGAGGTCAGGGGCCTCGTCTTCGCTGTGTTCATCTCGTTGTTCGTCTCGTCGGTTGCAGTCGGGCTCATTGTGGTCGAGGGCGTCATCCATGCCGATCCGTGGTACAACGCACGGCAGCTCATCCCCATAGCAGGTATGATCATCGGAAACGCCATGTCTGCCATAGCTGTGGCCATTGATCGGCTGTTCTCAGACATGGACTCCCGCTCAGACGAGATGTTCACGCTCGTCGCGCTCGGGGCCACCGCGCGCGAAGCTGCGTTCCCGTCGCTCAAGGCCGCAATCGGAGCGGGTATGACGCCGGTGCTCGCCTCTATGTCGGCTGCGGGTATCGTGACGATTCCTGGCATGATGTCGGGCCAGCTGCTTGCGGGGGCCGATCCTCTTGCAGCGGCGAAGTACCAGATCGTCGTCATGCTCATGCTTTCAGCTGCCAACACCATCGCCATCGTCATGGCGTGTTTCACGACCTATCGCAAGCGCTTCTCGGCCAATGGATATTATTTGGACAAGGGCATCAGGGCTTAGAATCAATCTATAATCGCTCTATACGCGAAAGGGTGCCCATGGACCGAGACGATACATATTCCCTCATATCGGTGAACGCCGGAGACGACGAAGAGATCGTCATCCAAACCGGTGTGCGCAAGGCCAAAGGCGAGCAGTCCGAGCCGGCCGAAGGCGCCGATGAGGGAGGCGCCCTGCGCGAAGGCGACTACCATGGAAAAGCCGGTATCGCTCTTGATCCTTCGATCGAAGCCGATAGCGAGCGGGCATCCGGGGGCAACGCCGAGGCCGCTGAGACGGAGAGCGAGCCTGTCGCGCCGCGGCAAAAGAAACCCCGTTACCGCGAAACCACCAAAGAAGACCTCGAAACCGTCGAGCCCATGTCGAACACGCAGAAGGCCGTTATCGGGTGTGTGTTCCTCTTTATCGTCGGGTTCGTCGTCTACTACCTGTTCTTACGGTAGAATATCGCTGACCTCGAGCGCTTTTCGCGCTGTTCGCAAGGAAGGTTTACACGATGCCGAAACATGCACGAACCGACAAACGTACGGAAGAATTTCTGGAAGACGAGTATCCCGATGCGGTCGAAAGCCTCGAACCCGAGGTAGACGCGCCGTTGCTCTTCGACAACGAGGAGCCCCTGCAGACCGAGATGGTGGTTGCCGAACAAGCGGCGGCGCAGGGTAGGCACGGCAGCAAGAAGCCGAAGGCGGAACTTACGGCGCAGCAGAGAAAATCTCGGCGCATGCGCAGACTGCTCATCGCCGTGGTCATCTTGCTCATTGCGCTCATCGGAGCGCTCGCGTACTTCACCTGGACCCTGTTTGAGGAAAGTCAGAATCTGGCGATCCAGCAGGCTCAGCAGCAAAGCGATCAGGAAGTCGACGCGCTTTCCCAAAACGAAGCTCAAGATGCATCGACGGCAACGGCGAAAACCACCGAGGTACCCGATCTTTCCGCACTCATGGGCATGACCGAGGACGAAGCGGTGGAGACGCTCAAGCGCGGAGCTACCGTTTCAAGCGAACGGCAGGTGAACGAGGAGGGCAATCCCGTCAAGCGTTCGCTCACCGTCGCTCTCACCGACGAGCCGGCCGATTCAAGGCTCGGAACGCCGACGGTGTATCTCGGCCTCGACGAGGACGACGCGATTGTGATGACGGGCTATTCCGCTGCCATGTCAGCGCTCGGATTCGGATCGCTCAGTTTTGCCGATGCGGTCAAAAACGAGAACATCGTGGAGAAGACGCTCGGCGAAGCAGGTATTCAGGTTGATGCGGGCACCGTCGAGCTTCCGGACGATAAGACGGAGTACTCCACGTACGCTTCGGACGGCACGACGCTCGTGCAGGAGCGGTGTTCGTTCTCGGGTACCGTCGAGATCGGCGGCACCGAATACAACTGGTCTGCCGTGCTCATGTACGACTACAAGCTCGCGAACGCTTCGGGCAACCTCGCCGACACGATACGGCAGATTTACATCTATCTGGAAACTCCGGGAGCCGAGGTGACCGAGGAGCCGGGCGAAGAAGAGCCGCCGGCTGAAGAGCCTGCCGCGTAGCGTGCATGCAACGCCCGGTACCGCCGATTGACCTCGCCTGACGCCGCGTGGTAGAGTTCGATGTGACGAAACACCGTCCAAGAGGAGGTTCGCGTTGATCGACAAGCGGATACTGTCGGCCATGCTCGCCGAAAGCGCGCAGGCGCTCGCAACTGAAAGCGATCTTCTGAGCGAGATCGATTCGAAATTCGGCGACGGCGACCACGGCATCACCATGACGAAGATAGCCAAACTGATCGACCAGGAGGTAGCCGCATGGGACAGCGAGCCCATCGGGAGCTTCCTCGATGCGCTCGGATGCAAGGCTATGGAGGTAAAGGGCGGATCGGCGGGGCCGTTGTACGGTACGCTCATCAGCGGCTTGGGCTATGAGCTCGACGATGACGAGGACGAGCTCGGCCCCGATGCGGTGAAGCGCATGTTTTCCGGATGCCTTTCAGAGATGCAGGACATCACGACGGCTCAGGTGGGCGATAAGACCATGATGGACGCGCTCATTCCCGCCTGCGGGGCTGCCGCTGATGCAGCCGACGACGTCGAGGCCATTCTGGAAGCGGCAAGCGACGGAGCCGCGGCCGGCGCACGCGATTCCGAACGCTACGCGTCGAAGTTCGGCCGAGCGAAAAGTTACAAGGAGGCTACCATCGGCACGCCCGATGCGGGTGCCGTTTCCACCTCGCTGTTCATCCACGGGCTTTACGAAGGGTACCTGGCCGCTCAAGCGGATTGAGTTTCTTGCTTCGGTTTCATCCTGCCGCCTTGAGCGGCAGGTTCGTTTTCGGGCGCGCCCGACACGTCATCGATCGACAGGAGAAGCACCATGAAGATGAAGAAGTTCATCAACGATCCCGACAACCTCACCTCTGAACTGCTCGAAGGCTTGGCGATGGCCAACCCCGATATCATCGAGCTTGGCGAGCAGAACATGGTCATCAACAAAAAGCTCGGGCATGCCGACCGCGTGACCATTGTGACGCAAGGCGGCAGCGGTCACGAACCGGCGATCGAGGGATTCGTAGGCGAGGGAATGGTCGACATCGATGTCGTAGGCGATGTGTTCGCCGCTCCGGGCCCCCAGGCATGCGTCGATGCCATCAAGCTCGCCGACAAGGGCAAAGGCGTGCTCTACATCGTGCTTAACCACGCAGGCGACATGCTCACGGGGAATATGACCATGAAGCAGTGTAAAAAACAGGGCTTGAACGTGGTGAAGGTGGTCACGCAGGAAGACGTTTCGAACGCTCCCCGCGAGAACGCCGACGACCGCCGCGGCCTCGTCGGCTGCATTCCCACCTACAAGATCGCCGGAGCTGCGGCTGCGGAAGGCAGAAGCCTCGAAGAAGTCGCCGCCGTCGCACAGCGCTTCGCAGACAGCATGGCCACGCTTGCGGTAGCCGTGCGCGGTGCGACCCATCCCCAAACAGGAGCGCTTCTCGCTGATCTCGGCGACGACGAAATGGAAATCGGCATGGGCCAGCACGGCGAGGAAGGCGGCGGGCGCCAGCCGATGAAATCGGCCGATGAAACGGCAGCCATTATGGTGAATGCACTGGTCGCCGACATCGGCATCGAAGACGGCGAGAAGGTCATGCTCATCATCAACGGCTCGGGGGCGACGACGCTCATGGAGCAGCTCATTGTGTACCGCGCGGCCGTGAAGGAGCTTGAGAAGAAGAATATCGAGGTTGTAGCAAACTTCGTGGGTGAGATGCTCACCGTGCAGGAGCAGGCGGGCTTCCAGATGTTCATGGCCCGCATGGACGACGAGCTCCTGCGGCTGTGGAACGCGCCCTGCACCACGCCGTACCTGAAGAAGTAGCGCCATGCTCGCATCGATGAGAGAAGTCCTCGCGTGGGCCGAGCGCATGGAATGCGCGGCCGCAGCGTTCGATACGCCGAATCTCGAACTGCTCCTCGCCGCCATCGGCGCGGCCGAGAAGCGAGGCGAGCCGGTGATCATCCAGCATGCGCAGCTCCATGAGGCGGAAACGCCGATCAGCCTGATCGGGCCGATCATGGTGATGTGCGCCGAGAAGGCGAGCGTGCCGGTGTGCGTGATGCTCGATCACGGCGAAGATCTGGAATATGTGAAGAAGGCACTCGGCCTCGGGTTCACGGCCATCATGTACGACGGGAGCCAGGATCCGTTCGAAGAGAACGTGCGCATGACGCGAAAAGTAGTTGAGATGTGCCACGTGCGCGGTGTCGATGTGGAGGCCGAAATCGGGTTCACAACCGGCCACGAGGGTTTGGAAAACGCCGACGATATGCGCGAGAACGTCTACACCGACCCTACCGAAGCGGAGCGTTTCGTGGCGGCGACCGGCGTCGATGCGCTCGCCGCCTCTGTCGGCACCGTGCACGGCTTTTACAAAGTCGAGCCGAACCTCGACTTCGATCGCATCGCCGAGCTGAAGCGTCGCTGCGGCGTGCCGCTTGTGATGCACGGAGGATCGGGTCTCTCGGCTGGGGATACCCGCCACGCGATCGAATGCGGTATCCGCAAGATCAACTACTTCAGCTACATGAGCAACGCGGGCGTGCGCGGAGTGGAACGGGTTCTGGCCGAAGAGCACCCGAAGTACTTCCATACGCTCGCGCATGCCGCAACAGAAGCCATGCAGGCGGATGCCGAGGCCGCCATGGAGCTGTTCTCGATGAAGTGACGCAGTACCGACCAGCGATTTGAAAGGGTTTACTATGACTGCAACGTATATGCACATCGGGATTCCGATTACCGAGAAGAAACCGAACATGACGTATAACAAGGACATGAAATTCTGGGTGTCCGATGTCGACGATTACGACTACAAAATCGAGTACCTCAAGTTCGAAGAGGGCACGCCGTTTCCCGAGGAGCTGCATCGCCGGTGGCACGTGGCCTACGCGGTCGACGACCTCGATCGCTACGTAGAAGATGCCGACCGTACGATTTGCGGCCCGATGGATGCGGGCCCGGGCGTGCGCCTCGCGTTCGTCGAGAAGGACGGCGCGGTGATCGAGCTGTACGAGGATAAGAACTAAGAACCTGTGCGCGAGAAACCGAGTGAGGGATTGTCGCCCATCTGGACGAGCGCTGTCCGAGAACTCGGCATCACCGTTGTTCGCTTTCTACCCATAACAGAAATAATTGTTTCATAACTGGTTGGAAACCAAAAGAAATATTTCCGTTATCAACGCACTCGGCTTTATCGCATATACCATGCTTCGAAATACCCTTATCGGCTGCTGAATTCCGTTTTCTGGAGATTGATGTAATCGAGTAGCTCTGTTCGACTATGGATATCCATTTTCTGGTAGATGTGCTTGATGTGCGTCTGTACGGTCAAGGGCGAGATGACCATCCTTTTGGCGATGCTTTGGGCTGTGTGTCCTTGGCCGAGCAAGACAAGTATCTCGAACTCGCGGCTCGATAGGGAGAACTCCTCGGCAATCGCTGCGCAATTACGCTCGATGTCCGAGGCGACGGGTGGCGCGGTCATAATTTCGTGAATGCCTTGGCGCTGTTCGTTAAGCAGTATGAGCAACGCAAAAAGTACGCATATCAACAACAATCCGATAGACAGCATATCATCGGTTTCGAGCAGTCCATATGAGGCGAGACCGTTTCTCAGCATGTTACCGACAAGCATGCCCGCGCAAATGAAGCCTTCGCTGTATCCGAACGCGGTCGAAGAGGCAACGTATCCTTTGACGACGAGAGCCACAAAATACGTCGCGAGCAGAACATCGAGGACAACTGAAGAAGCCAGGCTGACGATGTAGGAGGCGGATGCGAGTTCTTCGCTGCCGACAAGAGAAAGCGCCAATGCAACGGCGGCAAGGAATACCATCCAACTGAGGATCTTTGCCGTTGGCATGGGTTCATCGAAGAGGAGCTTCGGGAGCGCGGCTGCGATCATGAAGATGGCTCCTACCGCGACGCCGATCGACATGGCATCGTCTTTGAGGGGAAGGGTTTCGAGCGGAATGGACGCCCAAGTGAACGTACAGATAACACAGACGGCAAAGGCGATCATGCAGACTTTTGCAATGGCGCTTCTGCTTGTCTTCCTTGTTGCTTTCGGCAAAAGCGTTGGATAGTTTGCTTTTTTCGCCCGCATCTTTACACCTGCGAGGATTGCTCCCGATGCGAGCGGTGTTGCCGCGACGTAGGCGTTTGAGAGCACGTGGGGCAAGATTGATGTGATGACGACCGAAAAAAGAACGACTATTCCGAAACCGAGGGCTATGCTCTCGGCGTTGTCGTTTCTCGCTGCAGCATAGTAGTCTCCCCAGAGATGCCACAGGAGTGCAGAAGATGCTCCAGAGGCAATTGCGCCGAGGTAGTATAGCCATTCGAGGGGAAGCACGGTACTCGTAAGCTCAATACAAATCGTGCCTACGCAGGTGATTGTCGGTACGAGATAGGCCAGTGAGGGATGCGACGACAGTCGACGCGTTTTAAGGCATGCGGGCACCGCAAACTGAATTACTGCAGCCGATCCGAGCACGACGAGCCACGAGTAATTCTGGCCCGGCGATACGACGGTGCCGCTCGAATACAAATTCGGAACGAACCAGAGGCAATAACACCATGCCCAAAAAAGCCCCAAGCCGCAGGCCTCCCATGTTATGTTTGCCCGTAAGCGTTTCATTAGCCTCCGAATCGTTCGAGCACGATTATATCGGTATGTCGTCGTGCGCCATATCGAAAGTCCTCGTCGCGCATACCTAAAACAAGGGTATTTTCCGCTTACCCTCGCCCAAGGGATGCGTACTGCTCTTTTTTAGCCGATGGTTTCCTCGATGCGACCGATGGGTCGGAAAATAGGGAGAAGGGAACCATCATGAAAGCAAATCTTACTCGAAGGAACTTCGTTCAGCTCGCAGCCGTTGCTGGAGCGTCATTCATGGCGATCGGGGGCTTGAGCGCGTGTTCGAAAGAAGAAGCAGAAAAAAATGCCACGAAATCGGTAGCAGCTGATTTCGTCATCGTTGGCGGAGGGGTCGGCGGTCTTGGTGCGGCGATCAGGGCAGCAGAGACGGGTAAATCGGCAATTGTCCTGGAAAAAGAAGCCATGGTCGGTGGCGACTCGGCTCTGAGCGCCGGGACGATTCATGCGCCGGGTACGAAGCTTCAGGAAACGCAGGGTTACGGCGGCGATTCAGTGAACGCCTATATCGAGTACATGAAGTTGCCCGATCCTCAGTTCACCTCGCAGGGCGAACCTCTCTGCCGCATTCTCTACGAAGGGGCGGTAGAAATGGTCGACGACCTCAATGCGAGGGGCTTAGGGTTCTTACCGATCGAGGATTGGGATACGCGAGCCCACAACGTGGAAGGAGCGGGGGGCGCCTTGATTGCGTTCCTCAAACAGATCGCCATCGATGCGGGCGTCAACATACGAACGAAAACCGCAGCGAAAACCCTTGTTGTCGAAGAAGGTCGTGTCGTTGGCGTGACTACCGCAGAAGGTGAGCTGTATACGGGTTCGGCAGTCGTTCTGGCTACCGGGGGCTTTACCAACAATCCCGAAATGGTGGCTGAATACGTGCCTGATTACGTAGGCGTCCGCGTTATATCGAGTGCCGGAGCCGAAGGCGACGGGTTGATCATGGCTCAGGATATCGGAGCCGCTGCATTTGCTCTCGATGCTGGCGAGCATACGTACTTTGTCAGCACCGAGAGCATGACCGACATGTCGGTTCCCCCCTCAAGCGCGCCTGGCATCGTCGTCAATATCGACGGTGACCGTTTCCATGCGGAAGATTCCCATTACGACACTGCAGGAAAGCTCGGCATGAAACAGCCTGAGCACAGGGCCTATTATGTGTTCGATGAAACCATCCGCCAGGAGTACGATCTTTTTGAACAGTATTTCGACGAGGGCATTGTTCTTGGGGGAAGCTCTCTCGAAGAGCTGGCTGAAGAGATCGACGCGCCGGGGCTTCCGGCAACGGTCGCCCGCTACAACGAAATGATGGAAGCTGGCGTCGATGAAGATTTCGGAAGGGAGACGTACCTCGCTCCGATAACCGGTCCCGTCTACTACGCAATGAGCATTGAACCGTGCATCTACTACTCGTACGGCGGTCTTGATATCGATGAACACGCCCACGTGCTCGATGAGCAAGGTACAGCGATACCGGGTCTTTTTGCCTGCGGTGAGGTGTGCGCATCCTCGGAGATTCGAGAAGGGTTGCTCTACACGTCAGGCCTGAGTCAAGGCTACGTCTTCGGGCGCATTGCCGTTGACGCTGCTTCGCAAGAGGCAGGCAGATAGCTTGTAGCGGAAGCAGATAGCTTGTGTCGCACGAAACGAGGGGGCGGGATGGCCCCCTCGTTTCGCATCCATTGGGTCGTTACGCCATCTCCGCGGCGTTTCTCCCAGCCTTCCTTCCGAAGTGCGCGTTCGCGGCCATAGCCGTGCCCGACCCGGGGTAGAACGGCCCGACCCAGCCGCCGGTGCACAGGCCCGCTGCGAACAGGCGGGGGATCTGCGAGCCGTCGGGGCGCAGCACGTGCGCCTCGACGTCGATGCGCAGACCGCCGCAGGGCCCCATGATTTCGGGGCGCATGCGGTTCGCGTAGTACGTCGCGCCCTCGATGCGCTCGAATCCGCTGATGCGGCCGTACTGACTGTCTTCGCCTGCGGCAACCACGACGTCGTTCCAGTATTGGATGGTGTTCGCGAGGCCCGCAGCGTCGACGCCGATCTCAGCCGCGAGTTCCTCGATCGAAGCGGCTGCGACAACGGTGCCGTCGGCTACCGCATCGTTGATGGTGGTTGCATCCCATGCACGGCAGTTCTCAAGGTTGCTTTCGGCCCAGACTGCGTAGCAGGGGTGTCCCGTCGAGCGCTCCATCTGGAACTGCATGCGGGTTTTGTAGGCGTAGTGCGCGTCTTCGCAAACGTAGCGCGTGCCTGCTTGGTTCACGAAGATGAGGCCCCAAGCGTCTTTGCCCGAAGTGAGCTTGAGGTCGAGAATCGCGTCCATGCCGCTTCCGAGGTTGCGGATGTCGGCACCGATCTCCATGCCCATGCGGATGCCGTCGCCGGTATTGGTGGGGGCGCTCAGACAATCGGCGAGTTCCATCGCCCATACCTGCTGCGGGCAGAACTGGCGGGCCATTTCGGTGTTGTGGTCGATGTTGCTCGTGGCGACGACGACGCCTTTGTTCGCCTTGATCGTAGCGGAGCCCTTTTTCGTTTCGGCTTCGACGCCGATGACGGCTCCCTCGGCGTCGGTGATGAGACGCGTAACCTCGGTTCCGGTTTCGATGACTGCGCCGTTGCCTTCGGCCTTCGCCTTCATTGCCGCGATGAGACCCGCGCCCTCGCCGTCGGGACGGTGGATGCGCACGGCGTAGTACTCGTCGGCATACGGCACGTGCGATTGGCCTGAAAAATCGCCGATCGTGATACCGAGATCCTCCACATACCAGCGGATAACCTCAGGGCACCCGTAGGCCAAATCCTTCACAAGCTCTTCGTCGACCCACTCCTCGCCGAGCGCCATGTACCACTTAAAGTGGTTTTCCGGGGTGTCGTCCGGATATTCGGTGAACTTCTTTTGGTATTCCGTTCCTGCGGCTTGCGTGATGCCGGCAGAGAGCGCGGTCGTTCCGCCCACGACGCTGCCCTTTTCGAGCACGAGCGTGTCCGCCCCTGCCCCCGCAGCTTCGATAGCGGCCGACAGTCCCGAGCCGCCGCTGCCAATGACGACGACATCGACTTCGCGATCCCATGATTCTGGTGCTTTCGCCGCCTGCCCGCCCGCTTCGCCTTGCGCCTCAGGCGCGCAGCCGGCAAGCCCGAATGCTGCCAGTCCCGCCGCGCCGACTGCGGCTCCCTTGAGGAAACCGCGTCGATCCAGCTGGGTTCGTTTCGATGATTGCATGATGCTTCCCTTCCTCCGTACGTATAGTCTGGTCGTTCGACCCTTTTGCAGGTGCACGGTTTTTTCAATGCCTGCACAGCGACGGGTTCGAATCGAGCACACCCTACTGCCAAGCAAGTGCGCACGGATGTTTAAACGTGCTTAAACGTTGTGCAGGATGCTTAAAACGAGTATCATCCGTGCATTGTCCGCGCATTCTCGCGGTTGCGATGGAGGCTGTTGTTCGTGGATCGGTTTCTCGAAAAGCTGTTCGCGTTCATTCGGAAAAACGCGCTCATCTTCTATGCTGGTATCGGCATGGGCATCTATCGATGCGCTCATGAATGGCCTCTATGGTTCAATGCGACGGTTACCCAGGTGGGCGTGCCGCCGCTGTTCGTCGGCGAAAGTTTTTTTCTGCTTGTCGACGTCGGTAAAGTCGTGGGTTTGATCGTCTATCTCATCTTGTGCTACGGCTTCGACAAACATCGGAGGAGCAGCGTGCTGCTCATCTTGCCGAGCGCTCTCATCGTGGTCGGGTGCTTGGTTCCGCTTGGCGTGGTGCTCGGACTCGATCCGGGCGAAACGGCGATCCTCGCGAGCCTTGTCCTTATCGGCGCGGGAGCGGGAATGCTGTTCGGGCAATGGATCGAGTTCTGCGGGTGCCTACCCCCTGTGAAAGTGATCCAGGTTTTCGCGATCTCGTTCGCAGCGCGTTTCGTATTGCTGCCGATCATCACGGGAGTCGACGAGCTCTTGAGCACGCTCGTCATCATCTGTCTGGCGGCCACGTCGTTTGTCCAGGTATCGTTTTGCTTCAGCGCCATCCCGATTGCCGAAGACCGACCTCGCGAGGGGCTCGGCGCCAAGGGCCTTTCCGGGTACGGTATGCTGTTTCTGTTCGTGTGCGTGTTCGCCTTCGCGTACGGGGTGGGCGGCAGTGCGACGCAGCTTTCCCATTCGACGCATGAGACGGGGGTGGGAAACCTCCTGCCTTCTCTCGTCATCCTGATCCTCGCGTTCAAGATGGGTGATCGGTTCGACCGTACGATTCTCTACGCGATCGCGTTGCCGCTGATGACGGTGGGCCTCATCGGTGTCGAATTTCTGGGGATATCCCTTTCGTTTTCCCAGGTGATGGTGAGTGCTGCGTATTCGGCGTTCGACCTTTTGGTGTACACCATGGTATGCTCGAACGCGTATCGGAGCAGAACGTCAGCGATGCTGCCCGGATCCTGCATCCGCATCCTCGCCCTCATCGCGGCCGATCTTGCCATCCTGCTCATGCATTTGAACCTGTCGTGGAACAGGGGCGTCCTCGTGACGGTGACCATTTTGGCGACGCTTGCGGCGGGCATCGCGGTGTTCGTTCCGCTTTTGGGAAGCCAGCGCGACTATTCGCGGTTTCAGCCCGAGGGCGAATCGGCCGAGCGAAAACGGCTCGAGGACATCGCCGCATCGAGGGGTCTCTCGGCACGCGAGACGACGGTGTTCCATTTGCTTGTGAAGGGGAAGAGCGCGACCGAAATCAGCGAGGAGCTGTTCATCTCGAACGGGGCTGTGCGCGCTCATTCCAGCCGGATCTACGACAAGTTCGGCGTGCATTCCCGCAAAGATTTCGACGCGCTGTTCGATCGGTAGGCTCTCTGTCCTCGGGCGTTCCCAGGCGTCCTGTTCGTGCAGAAACCTACGTTTTCGGAAAAACATCCGCACAATCGCTTGCACATGTGCTAAAGTATGCAAGCTGATTACTCAAGAGGGGCCCAAACCCCCACCTGGTTCGGCGCTTCGGCTGCTGATGGGTTGCTTGGATACAAGCCGCGAAAGCGGTGCGAAATCGAATGCGAACCCGCGGCCTGCGCCTGCGGGTTTTTTGTTTGCGCGCAAGCGCAAGAAAGAGGAGGTGAGCGCGATAGCTGCTCAGGAGCCACGGCTCAACGAAGAAATTACTGTCAGGGAATGCCGACTGATCGGCTACGACGGTGAGCAACTCGGGATCTACGCGGTTTCCGAGGCTCAACGGATCGCCGACGAACAGGGCTACGATCTCGTCGAGATCGCTCCGAATGCGGAACCGCCGGTATGCCGCATCATGGATTACGGGAAGTTCAAGTACGATCAGGCCATCAAGGCCAAACAGGCCCGTAAAAACCAGAGCAAGATCGAAACGAAGGAAATGAAATTCCGCCCCAAGATCGACGTGGGCGATTACACGACCAAGAAAAAGCACGTGCTGCGCTTCCTCGATGCGGGCAACAAGGTGAAGATCACCATCATGTTCCGCGGTCGCGAAATGGCGCATCCCGAGCAGGGGCTGACGATCTTGGAGCGTTTGGCGGATGACTTGAAAGATCAAGCGGTCATCGAAAGCCAGCCCAAGATGGAGGGCCGCAACATGCACATGCTCATTGCGCCACTGCCCGCAGCGGCGAAGAAGAAAAAGGAAGCTGAAAAGCAAGAAGAAGGAAAGGACGACGAATAATGCCTAAGATGAAGACCCATCGCGGCACCGCCAAGCGATTCCGCGTTACCGGTTCCGGCAAGATCATGCGCTCGAAGCAGGGCCGCAACCACATTCTTGAGAAGAAGAGCCAGAAGCGCAAGCGCAATTTCCGCCACGAGACCGAAGTATCCGCCGCCGACAAGAAGGTCGTCGAGCGCAACCTTGGACTCCGCTAATCGATCAGGAAGGATTGAACAATGCCTCGTGTAAAGCGTGCAGTCAACGCTCATAAGAAGCGCCGTACCGTTCTCAACCGTGCGAAGGGCTACTACGGTGCGAAATCCCGTTCCTACCGTGCCGCGAAGGAGCAGGTGCAGCATTCGCTTCAGTACATGTATCGCGATCGTCGCAACAAGAAGCGCGAGATCCGTCGTTTGTGGATCACCCGCATCAATGCCGCCGCCCGCATTAACGGCCTTTCCTATTCGGTGCTCATGAACGGCCTCAAGAAGGCAGGCGTGCAGCTCGACCGCAAAGTGCTCGCCGACATGGCCGTGAACGACCCGGCTGCGTTTGCTGCGGTGACCGAGGTGGCGAAGAAGGCCCTGTAAACGGGCACGACACGTGCTGCTTGCGTAATCTAAAAAGCCCGACACCAGTGGTGCCGGGCTTTTTGTATGGGAGAATTCTCTTGGCTTGGCTTGGCTTGGCTTGGCTTGGCTTGGCTTGGCTTGGCTTGGCTTGGCTTGGCTGCTTTTTGCGTTTACGCTTCGGCGAGTTGGGGTTCAACATCGCTTTCATCGTCGTAATCGCACCATTCGTCGCAGCCGATGAGCGTCTGGGCAAGATACGCTTCGGTGGCGGCGCGCGCTGTGCCCACGACACCCGACACGACTTCGATATCCGCTTCCATGAGCGCATGGATCGACGTGCGTTTGATGCAACCGGCGATGAGCACGTCGACTTCGAGTTCGACGAGCAGCGATGCAAGACTGCCGGACGGCAGCTGCGGGTTGGGCATATTCTGGCATTCGGCGATGATGCCGCAATCGATGGTATAGAAGGTGAAGCTGGTGCAGTGTTCGAAATAAGGAGAAACGTCAAGGCCCTCGCTCGCGACTGCAATCCTCATATCGTTCCTTTCGTGGCAACCTTGTAACGGTTACAATACGCGATTCTAGGTATTGAATGTTCCTCCTTCCGCCAAGCGGGAAGAAATAGTAAGCTTGCGGCATGATGAAACTACACGATTCCTCCTACGACGTCGTCGTGATCGGTGCGGGCATAGCCGGCGCATGTACAGCGCGCGAATTGGCGCGCTTCGACCTTTCGATTGCCGTGCTCGAAGAAGGCACCGATATCGCTTCGGGTGCAACCAGGGCCAATTCCGGCATTGTGCATGCCGGCTACGACCCTGAGCCGGGTACGCTCAAAGCCCTTTACAATGCGCGAGGATCGGCACAATATCCCGCACTCGCCAAAGAGCTCGGATTCGCTTACGTGAACAACGGCTCTATCGTACTCGCGTTCACCGACGAGGAACTTGCGGCGGTTCGCGGCCTCGTCGAGCGTGCGCGGGAAAACGGCATCGCGGGCGTGCGCGAGCTTTCGCAAGCCGAACTGAGAGCGAAGGAGCCGCACGTATCCCGTCTTGCGCTCGGCGCGCTCTTCGCCCCGTCCGGGGCGATCTGCGATCCGTACGAAGTTGCCCTCGCCGCTGCCGAGAACGCTGCGGAAAACGGGGTATCGTTCTTCTTCGGCGAACGGGTACGCACAGTCCGGCCGCTCGATGTCGGGCAAGGATACGAGCTTGTCACCGAAGCGGGCGGGCGCGTGACGGCTGCATCGGTGGTGAACGCCGCCGGGGTGTACGCCGATGAGATCAACAACCAGGTGAGCGCGCATGCGCTGCACATAACACCGCGCCGCGGAGAATACTGCCTGTTCGACGATGATATGGGAGATACGTTTACGAGCACGATGTTCCAGGCTCCCTCTTCGTCGGGCAAAGGCGTGCTCATGACGCCCACCGTGCACGGCAACCTGCTCGTCGGCCCGAACGCAGTGGCTCAATCGAGCAAAAGCGACGTGTCGACGACGGCCGAGGGCCTTGCCTTCGTGCTCGAGGCGGCAAAGAAAACCTGGCCCGAGCTTTCGATGCGCGGCATGATCACGAACTTCGCGGGATTACGGGCAAGCGGTGAAAGCGGCGATTTCGTGATCGGCGAAGCGTGCGACGCGCCGGGGTTCTTCAATATCGCCTGCTTCGATTCACCAGGGCTCACCTCGGCTCCGGCTGTCGCTGTCGATGTCGCGCGCGCTGTCGCCGCACGCCTCGGCGCCGCGCCCAACGAGTCGTTCGATCCTGCGCGCGCCCACGCAAAGCCGTTTTCCCTCATGGACGAGAGCGAGCGGGCGCAAGCGATCGAACGGGACGCGCGTTTCGGCCATGTGGTGTGCCGATGCTGCAACGTGACCGAAGCCGAGATTGCCGATGCGTTTGCGAGTCCTCTTCCCGTGAATTCGCTCGATACGCTCAAGTGGCGCACTCGGGCGATGATGGGGCGCTGCCATGGAGGATTCTGCTCGCCCGAGATCGTAAAGATCATGGCTCGGGTGACGGATCAGCCGCCGGAGCGCATCGACAAGCGGCTGCTAGGCTCGTCCGTGGTCGCTTCGTCGCGTGGCGATTATCTCGATCTGTGCCGTGCTCAAGCCCCTTCGCACTCGAATTCTGCATGCTCGGAGCGCCTCTGCTCTGCTGGTGAACCCTACGATGTCGTGGTGGTTGGGGGTGGGGCAGCGGGCATCGCTGCGGCGAAGGCGGCAGCACGCGAGGGAGCACTGCGCGTCGCCCTTGTCGATCGCGAGATGAAGCTCGGCGGCATTCTCAAGCAGTGCATCCACAACGGGTTCGGCCTCCATCGGTTCGGCGAAGAGTTGACGGGCCCCGAGTACGCGCTTCGCGAGGTTTCTGCACTCGCGAAGTCGGGGATCGACGTCCTTGGCGACACCACGGTGCTTTCGCTTAGAACGAACAGGGAAGGGCTGTACGAAGCGGTGTCCGTGGGGCGCGGAGGCGAGCGTATCGTGTCGGCGAAGGCTGTTGTTCTTGCAACCGGCTCCCGCGAGCGCGGTCTCGGTGCCTTGAACGTTGCGGGCTCGAGGCCTTCTGGCGTGTTCTCTGCAGGCAGCGCCCAGAACTTCATGAACCTGCAGGGTTGCCTGCCGGGAAGAAACGTCGTCATACTCGGTTCGGGCGATATCGGGCTCATTATGGCCCGCAGGCTCGTTTCGCAAGGGGCCAACGTACTCGGCGTCTACGAGCTCATGCCGTATCCGTCGGGCCTGCGGCGAAACATCGTCCAGTGCCTCGACGATTACGGCATTCCTCTGTATTTGGGCAACACGGTCACCCGTCTTGAGGGCGAAGGCCGTTTGAGCGCCGTGTACGTGTCCGACGTCGACGAAGAAACGCATCGCCCGATTCCGGGAACCGAGCGCCGCATCGCATGCGACACGTTGCTTTTATCGGTGGGTTTGCTTCCCGAGAACGAGGTTGCGAAGACTGCCGGGGTGACGCTCGATCCGGTAACCGGGGGCGCTTCGGTTGATAACGGCCTCGAAACCGATGTAGCGGGCATCTTCGCATGCGGCAACGCGCTGCATGTCCACGATCTAGTCGACCATGCATCCGACGAGGGCGAGATAGCGGGGCGCTCTGCGGCTCGGTTCGCATGCGGCGCGTCCGGTGTGTTGCGTGGAAAAGATGCTTCGGTCGTCGCAGGCGAGAACGTGCGCTACGCGGTGCCTCAGCGCATAGCGTCAGCCACAGCTTCCGATGATGCGATAACGCTTTCGTTTCGGGTTGCGCGCACGCTTCGCACACCGCGTTTCTTCGTGGAGGGCATCGATGATACGGGAGCCGTGCATGCGGTGAAGACGGCAAAGACGATGGTTGCGGTTCCTGCTGAAATGGTTCAGATCAAGCTCAAGGGTTCAGACGTCGCCGGCTATCCGGTTGTGCGCGTGTGGGCCGAAAGCGGCGATGAGGCGAAGCAGTCAAGCCACGGTTCGGCACCGCGTGCGAAAGGTGCTGCAACCATGGTCGAGGGGGGAGGTGCCGACTGATGCAAGGAGCATGTGCGCAGAACGCGGCACGCCGTTTTGCAGCCGATGAAAGAGGTGCTTGCTGATGCAGCTCGCAACTGAAGTGAGAACCTATACCTGCATCTGCTGTCCGCTCGGATGTTCGATCGAGGTGTCGATCGACGAAGACGGCTGCGTGACCGACGTTTCGGGCTACAGCTGTGCGCGGGGTAAGGAATACGCGGCGAACGAGGCGATACGGCCCGAGCGAATGGTTACGGCGATCGTGTGCGCCAAGGGGTGCCTCGAGCCTTTGAGTGTGAAAACCGCATCGCCCGTACCCAAGGAATCGATCGCCGAGGTTCTCGAAGCGATCCGCGCCCTGCGCCTTGAGGCCCCCGTGCGGACAGGTGCGGTGCTCATCGAGGACGTCTGCGCAACGGGCATTGCGGTTATCGCGACCAAGGATATTCCCTGATGCGGCTTCGCCTTTCGTCTGAGCCTGCGCACCGCCGCCGGCAGCTTGCCGCTTTGCTCGCGCTCGTCTTCTTCCTTGTCGCAGGTGTCGCGTTATCTGCCTTCGGTGGGAGTCAAGCGTCTGACGACGTTTCGGTGAATCCGCAGCAGTCCTCGTCGCGCGAAATCGAGCAGGTCGAGATCGTGCGGGTGGTCGACGGGGATACGGTGGTGGTCGAACGCCTTGACGGATCGGAGGAAAAAGTGCGGCTCATCGGCATCGATGCTCCTGAAAGCGTTGCATCCGACGAGAGCCGCAACACCGAGGAGGGCCGCATTGCCTCTGCGTACCTGCATGAGCTCCTGCCTGCTCGGACAGTCGTGTATCTCGAGCAGGACGTATCGGATCGCGATCAGTACGATCGGCTGCTTCGCTACGTGTGGCTCGACGAGCCCGACGGCGCGCTTGACCACCACGCCGCCGCCGAGGTCATGGTCAATGCAATACTCGTGGGCGAAGGCTACGCGCGCGCGAAATCCTACGCTCCCGATACCGCATACGACAAGGTGCTCCGCGAGCTCGGAAAAGAGGCCGCTCGTGAAAAGAGGGGCGTATCGCAGGCGTGGAGCTGACCGAGGTGCGCTAAGCTTTTCGATAGGCAGGAGGCAGCAGGTGAACATGACAGGAGTTGCGCGTGGTTGACGAAGAGAGCAGTGATTTGGACGAAACCTCCAGATCGGCTGAAAAAGGCGAGCCGGACGATGCTGCCGAACAGGATGGGTTGTGCCTAGCGGGCGGTGCCGAACAATCGGAAGAAACCGCTGTACGGAGGCAGGTGGGCGAGGCGCCCGGAAGCGCGCGTATACTGGGAACGCTCGTTGTTGCGGTCCTTGCGGTGATCATCGTGGTTGCAGCGGCGGCAGCGTGCTTTTTCGCACTCGCCGGGCTGATCCAATCCGATTGGCTCCTCGCCGTTTTGTCGGTTGCAGCATTCTTCCTGCTGGTGTGGATATTGGGCAGGGTCATGCGAATCGCTGCCAACCAGAACAAAGATCCGATGGGGTAGGGCGCTTTCGGGTCCGTGTGCAGCCTGAAACGCAGCTGTGAGCCAGCTTAGTCCAGCCTCGCCGATGCGCCGCCCGGCTCCGTTACCGGCTGCGGCGTCGAGCCACGGCGGCGCGGTGGGCGCGGCCGGGACGCAGATCGGATCCTTGCGTGCGGCCGGATCCCTTCGCAGCCTGTCCCTGTCTCGGTGCGTTTGCCTTCGATGGGAGGGCTTGCCCCTGCCTCGGGCCTTTCGAGTTCGCCTGAGCTGCCTGCCCCTGCTTCGATGGCTTCGCTCCCGCCTGGTGGGCTTGGGTCTGCTTCGGCGCTTTTCGATTCGTTTTCACAGGCTGCTGCTGCGGTGCCCGAGAGCTCTTCTTCTTTGCCGGCTTACCGCTTGGCGCATCGGTGGCGGGCTTGGCCGCTTTCTTCTTCTGCGCTTTCGCATACTCGGCGGCCGCAGCTGCCAGCTCGGGATCGCGCCTGCCCGCAGCGCGCGTCGCTCGCGCGGCGGCGTCGGCTTCGGCTTGTTCGGGGTCGAAGTTCGTAAGCTCCATGGTGGGTATCTTCTGCTTGATGAGCTTCTCGATGTCTTTGAGCCACGGCTCCTGTTCGGGGCTTACGAACGATACGGCGAAGCCCGTCTCGCCGGCGCGCCCGGTGCGTCCGATGCGGTGCACGTAGTCTTCGGGCTGGTTGGGAAGGTCGTAGTTAATGACGTAGTCGACGTCGGTCACATCGATCCCGCGGGCGAGGACGTCGGTTGCCACGAGTACGTGGGTCTTTCCGCTGCTGAAGTTGTCGAGTGCGCGTTTGCGCTGGGCTTGGGAGCGGTCGGAGTGGATGGCTTCGACGGTGTAACCTGCGCGCTTGAGCCTTCTCGTGCAGGAATCGGCGCGCGAACGGGTGCGGGCGAATACGATCACGCGATCGGAGCCCTTCTCTTCGAGCACTGCCTTGAGCAGATCGGCTTTGGTGGTTTGCGTTGCCGGAATGACGAACTGCTCGACCGTGTCGGCCGTTTCACCGCGGTGGGCGATCTCGACGTAGGCGGGATCGTGCAGAAGCGAGCCGACGCTTTTCTCGATCTGGTCGTCGATGGTGGCTGAAAAGAGCAGCGTTTGGCGATTTTTCGGGCAAGCGGCGATGATCTTCTTCATCTGCGGCCAAAAGCCCATGTCGAGCATGCGATCGGCTTCGTCGAGCACGAGCATTTCCACGTTGGAGAGCCGTACGGCTCCTCGTTCCATGAGGTCATTCAAGCGGCCCGGCGTGGCGATGAGGATGTCGACGCCGTGCTTGAGCTGCTTGATCTGCGGATCGAGCGAAAGGCCGCCGACGACGGTGAGTATGCGATGGTGGGTGGAGGTGGCGATGGCGCGGCACACATCGCCGATCTGGTCGGCGAGTTCGCGCGTGGGGCTTACGACGAGCATGAGGGGCCCTTGGCCCCGTTGGATGTGGCCGAGCCGATCAAGCGCGGGCAGCGAAAACGCAGCGGTTTTGCCGGTCCCGGTTTTTGCTGCCGCGATGATGTCGCGGCCTTTGAGCACGAGCGGGATGGCCTGTTCTTGTACCGGGGTGGGTGCTTCGTATCCCAGACGCTTCACGGCGGCGAGGGTTTTCTCGGACAAGCCGAGTTCGTTGAACGGTAATGCCATAGGTTTCTTTCCTCCTAGCGGATATGTGCGGGTTTCTTTCCCCAGTAAAGCCATAAAAAGCGCTTGCGGTGCTCGGCAAGCTCGCCTGCCCTCGATTTCTCGATGAGGCGAAACGCCGCGCGCGCTACATCGAGCGCGGCGTTCGGGCGGCGGATGATGCCGCCGTTGATGAGCATGGCCTGGGTGCTCTGCGGGTGCTTGGCGATGTGGCGCAAGCTTTCCAGCAGTTCGCGGGCGGTGGTCACGTGCATGGCGGCGCTGACGGCGGTGAGCATCTGGACGTTGGCCTTCTCCTGTCCGTAGGCGCGGCCTAAAAGGATCATGGGCACCTGCGCGCAGAGGCACTCGGTTACGGTGAGGCCTCCCGATTTGCAGATCACGAGATCGCTTGCGGCCATGAGCGCCGCCATCTCGTTCACGTAGCCGAGCACAGTCGTGTTCGAAAGGCCCAACTCGGCGCATTGCTGGCGCATATGCTCGGCATAGTGCTTATCGCTTCCCGCGATGAACACGAAGTGCATGGACGGATAGGTGTGCAGGTAGGGAAGCAGTTTGTCGAGCGTATCCCTGAAGTGCACGTAGGGGCGGGGAAGGTAGGCCCCTGCGAGGGCGAGCACGACCATCTTGTCTTCGGGAAGATCAAGTTTTCTGCGCGTTTCGGCCTTGTCGTAGGTTTTGCGGAAATCGTCGCGCGTGGGGATGCCGGTGATGAGGATGTTGTCGTCGGGCACTTTGCGGGGACGCAGCGTTTCTGCCATCGATTCGGTTGCCACGCAGAACAGATCGGTTGTCCGGTGAGGCCAGAGACCCTCGGTTTCGTAGTCGGTCGGAATACTCAGAATCGGGTAGCGCTGACCGGTGATCATGCGCGCGCCCACGGCGACGTTGGCCGCTGTGATATGCGTGCAGATGATCGCGAGCGGTTGCTTCTCACGCACATGCTCGGTGAACTTGGGGAAGTTGACGTGCGACCAAATGGTGCCGCCTCCCCACAGAAGCCGCCCGGTGAGCGTATAGCGCCAGGTGAGGTCGTAGAGCGGCCGCGTTGCGCCGGTGAACAGGCTCGCCGCATGGTCGCCGTCGAAGACGTGCCGACCGAATTCGAGGATGTCGAGCACTTCGATGTCGAGATCTTCAGGCACCTCGATGCCCTGGAGCAGATCGGGGTCGTCGGTGTCGCGCAGGATGCGGAGCGCCTCGGCGGTCGCATTCGCGGCACTGCGATGGCCCGATCCCACCGAAGCGTGCATGACGATGACGGTAGGGCGAGGGGGGACTTCGGATATGTCGTCTGCAGGCCGTTCGCAGGGTTGCGCCGGTACGGGAGTTGCGAACAGCTCGGGAAACTCCGTTTCGGCGAGCGCGGTCTGAGGTTCGGGGGGTTGCGTAGTGTGTGCGTCGTTTTCCATGACGACCATCATAGCAGAGATGGCCGCAGCTTCGCTACGAGGGAGGGAAAAGCGAAGCTGCGGCCGTATGGCTTCGGGTGCCGGCTCGGATCGCCGAGCACCCGACGGGTTGGCGATGGTGCGTCTTGTGCGCCTACTGTTCGGCGACCGCTCGGCCGACGAGGTAGCCCTCGGTGTAGCAGCGGCCGAGCGAGAGGCCCGGAATGGTCATGGGGTAGTCCACGCCGCCGTAGAATTCGCCCGAGCAGTTGCCGATGGCGTACAGCCCGCCGATCGGCGCGCCTTCGGCATCGAGGCACTGGTGGTTTTCGTCGACCTGTACACCCGAGCAGAGGGCCGATACGCGCAGCCAGCGGTGAATGCCGTAGTACGGGGGCGTGTCGATGGGCTTGAGATACTGAGTCGGCTTGCCGAAATCCTCGTCGGCGCCAGCAGAGGCGAGCTCGTTGTAGCGCTCGACGGTGGCGACGAATGCCGCCACGTCGGTGATCTCGAGCTTCTCGGCGAGTTCTTCGAGTGAATCGGCCTTGAAGGTGCGGATGAGGTCTTTGAACACACCGTCGCGGTCGACGTCCTCTTCGGGCATGTAGAGCGCGAGCTCCTCGGGGGAGTAGAGCTTGCCTGGCCAATCCGCCGCCTGCTCCATGTAGTTCGCGTCGAAGATCTGCGAATACCAGCCCTGATCCTCGGCGCTTCGCAGGTAATTGTTGAGAAGCGACATCTCCACGACCTCGTTCACGAAGCGGGTGCCGTCGTTCTTCACGGCGAGGAACGGCATGTCGCACATGGAGGCAGGACCCGCATCGAAGTCGTGGAGCATCTTCGTGTGGTTGATCGGCTCCATGGCACCGCCTGCCCAGATGACCATCTTGTGGCCGTCGCCGGTCTTGTTCATCTGCTTGCGGGTGAAGTTTGCAAGGTCGGGCAGGTAATACGAGCTCATCTCCTCGTCGTTTTGGTAATCGCCCGTGGCGATGATGACGCCTTTGCTTGCGTTGAACTGTATGTATCCGCCCGAGCCCTTCGCGATGACGCCCGTGACCGCATCGCCGTCACGCACGAGCTGCTCGGCCGGGGTCGAATAGAAGATCTCGACGCCTTCCTTTTCGGCCGTTTCGGCAAGCGCGCGCATGGCATCGCCCGCAGTGAGGGGCTTCGGACCTGCGAACGAGGTGACGAACTCCATGGTCCAGCCGTTTTTTGCGATAGTGGCTGCCTGCTGCTGGCTTCCCTGGTCGATGATGGGGCCGCCACTTTCAGCAGACCGTTCGATGACCCATTTCACCGCTTCGCCGCCGTGGTTCGCCCAAAGCTCCAGAAGCTCGCGTTTCGTGCGATGCTGGCCCTCTTCGATGAGCACCGAGACGAGGTTCTGCACATCAGCCGGATCGCTTTTCGACAGATCGATGCCCGAGCCGGTGTTGCCCTGCGATATGGCGGTCGCCTCCTTCTGGATGAGCGCGACCTTCGCCCCTGCCTCTGCGGCGGAGAGCGCCGCGGGCACGCCTGCGGCGCCCGCGCCGACTACGACGACGTCGAAGTCCTTGGTTTCAGCGATGTCGGTTATGGGCGCGGGAGCTTTGAGAAAGCTCGGCAGGCCGTCTCTTGTGTGGCCGGCTGCCGTCGTGGTGCCCTCGGACGGCTGCGCTGCGCTGTTTTCCGCATTTGCCGTGTTCGAGCTCGGACTGCACGAAGCAAGCGTTCCTGCGCTGATGACGCCGGCTGCTGCAATGCCTCCGAACTTGAACAGGTCGCGGCGCGTAACGCCTGAAGTGCGAACGGATCCTCCCATGGATACCTCCTTGAATCTGCGGCGCCCGCATCTATGTCGTGCGCCGTAACCGTTTGTCGGCGAGCTTTCGTCCGCCTTGGAAAACTGTACGTACGAAAAGGCCGCCTGTCATTCGTCCAAAGCCAGCACGGGGGGATGATTTCGGTAATCCTTCCGTATAACCCTATAATGAACAGGTAAAACGATGCGGTTGTTCCTCGGGCGCACGATCGGCGGGTTGGTCAAAGGCGCATGATCCTCTACAATGGCGAACGGTAGGAAAGCACACGATCTCACGTACGAGCAAGGGGACGATGCCGTGACAGAGCGAAAAGCCGAGCAATGCGCCGAGGACGGGAATGCGCCTGAGCGAGCGGGCGGGATCATCGACCGGCTGCCCCATATCCCGTTGTTCTTTCTCGGTCTCGGCGTGTACCGTGCGTGGATCGAAGTCGTCTTCGTCGGCTCGTTCGTCGACTTCCCGACAGCGCCGTTAGCTGGGCACAACGTATTCGACATCGCCATGATCGCGACGCTGTTCTCGTGCGCGTTCGGCGCGCGGAGGCTCGGTGTGTTCTACCGCAAGCGCTCTTTGCACTGGATAGCGGGCCTTGCGCTTGCCGTCTCAACGGTTATGGTGTTCGCCTCGATGTACGTGCCCGAGCTTGCGCCGTACGCGGCGACGCCCGCCGCGATCCTCGGCGGATTCGGCATCGCGCTCGTGATCCTGTTCTGGTCGGAGCTTTACAGCTGCCTCAATCCCGTACGGGTCGCCCTGTACTACTCCGCCTCGATCATCGCCGCGGCGATGATCCTCTATATCTGCCGCGGGTTTCTGTACCCGTGGCTTTTCGCGGCCGCGCTTTCGATGCCGTTCGTGTCGCTTGCCTGCCTTGCGTTCGGGTTTCGCTCGCTTCCCGAAAACGAACTGCCGCGCTCGCTCGGGGGCGCCTTCTCGTTTCCATGGAAGCCGGTGCTGCTCATGGCCGTGTACGCGTTCGCGTACGGTCTCAAGGAATCCTCGACGTACGCCGGATCGTTCGGGCCCCACTCGGCGTTCGGCACGCTTGCGGTGGCGCTAGCCGTGTTCGTCGGCATCGTGGCCCGCGGCGGCCGCTTCGACTTCGGGGCGATCTACCGTGTGGCGCTTCCCCTCATGGTGGCGGCGTTCCTCGTTCTGCCGAGCCTCGGGTTCTTGAACAGCGCCGCCGCCGACTTCTGCGTGACCGCCTCGTATACGGCGTTCTCCATCCTCATCATGCTCATCCTTGCGAACATGAGCTACCGCTACGGTATCTCGGCTATTTGGCTGTTCGGCATCGAACGTGGCGTGCGCGCGCTGTTCAGCCTGCTCGGCCGCGAAACGGAGGCTGCGCTTTCGGGCTTCGAGTTTGCGAGCGTGCCTTCCGAGTTCATGCTCAACGCGATCGTGATCCTGCTCGTCGTGGCGATGACGATGATCCTGTTCTCGGAAAAGGAGCTCTCGAGCAGGTGGGGTGTCACGTTTCTCGGGGGAAACGACGAGGAAGGCGACAGCGTTATCGTGAAGAAGCAGGAGCTTGCCAACCGCTGCCACGACCTGGCCAAGCAGTTCGGACTTTCGCAGCGCGAAGAGGAAGTGCTGCTCCTGCTCGCCCAGCGAAAGACGGTCGGCTCTATCGAAAAGGAGCTCTTCATCGCCAACGGCACCGCGAAGACCCATATCCGCCACATCTACCGCAAGCTCGATATCCATTCGCGTGACGAACTCATCGATATGCTCGGCCTGTACACCTGATGGAGTACGATGTGTAACGATCGGGTGACGGTGCGCGCTTGTGGATCCGCCGAGTCGGGCGGCGGTTACACTATGCTGTGCGAGTGCGGTGGGCGCGCACACTCGGCATAGCGCGCGCCCGCACGCGCGCTTGAGAGAATTCGGAAGGTCCTATGTTTCAGAAGCTCGGTCGAAAATTCCAACAGTTCATGATCGGACGCAACGGCCCCGACGACCTTGCGCGTTTTTCGCTTGCGGTCGCCTTCGCGTTCATGCTTGTCAGCGTGTTCGTGAACGATGCGCTTGCGAGCCAGGTGCTCATGGCGTGCGCGTTCGCAGGCGTCGCATACTGCTATTTTCGCGTGTTCTCGCGCAAAAAGGCGAACCGCTTCAAAGAGAACCGCGCCTACGTGAGCCTCCGCACGAAACTCACCGCGCCTCTGCGCAGCGCGTACGCTCGCTTCAAAGAATGGAAGGCATACCATACGACGCATCGCATCTACCGCTGCGAACAGTGCGGCCAGAGCCTGCGCGTTCCGAAGGGGAAGGGGACGGTGAAAGTGACCTGTCCCAAGTGCAAGCACTCGTTCACTGCGAAATCGTAGGATACGGCTGCCGGGTTTGTTCGCATTCGCCCGTTGAACCTGCGAAGACGGCGGAGCCGACCAGTGAAAACCCGTATTGCATGAGTTCGAATATTTTCTCTTGCATTCCCGATGAGGCTTTGCAATAATGTTCAAGCTGCTTTTTCGGGAACGAAATCGCGCGCAGAACCGTCCCCATAGTCTAGAGGTTAGGACGCGGCCCTTTCAAGGCTGAGACACGAGTTCGATTCTCGTTGGGGGCACCATAGCTTATTTGAACGGACGGGATTACCCGTTCGTTTTGTTTTTCGCGGCTACGCCATGCGGCCGACGAGAAAACCGATCACGGTGCAGAGCATGGCGAACGCGCCCGAAATGAGCACGAGCAGGTAGTCGCGACGCTGCTGTCTGCGCAGCTCGCGTTCCCTGCGGGCTTTTTCGGTAAAGAACGTATAGCCGGCAGATGTGATGGCGACGATCGGGTTGGCTCGGCCATCGGGCAGCGTCTGCGTTGCGACGGCGAGTGCGCCGAGCGAGATGAGCTCGGCTTGCAGCGGGTCGTCGGGTTTGAGGGGAAACGCGCAGCGCCGTCCCTGGCCTTCGGCTGTGGCTGATTTCGCGCGCTCGAACTCGATGAGCCGGATGAGCTCCATTTCTTGCTGTATGTTCAGATGGATCTGGGCCACGGCGATTTCGTGCTCCCTTTCGGCTTCGATTCTGTAACGGGTGGGTGCAACTTCGTTTCGCTTATTGTGCCACAGAGTTTCGCGGAGGTCGATCAGCGCGGCGCAGAAGGTTGGGAAGTTGTGAGATAACCACGCCTGCGAGGATGACGACGACCCCTATGCCCTGCAGCGCGCTGATAGCCTCCTGCAAGACGAACACCGAAATGAGGATCGCTGCGGGAAGTTCGGACGAAGCCATGATGGTGGATACGCCTGCGGGCAGATGGGGCGTGCCGATGCCGAACAGGATGACGGGTGCGAACAATCCGAAGAACCCGAGCACGAGGCCGTACTTCCAAATGCCCGCCTGCAGTGCGCCCGAGACGAAGTAATCGGGGCATGCGATAAGCGCGAGAAGCGATGCGCCGCAACAGACGACGAGACCTCTTTGGATGGGGGCGACGGCGGTTTCTACCCTGCCCGACAGGTACACGAACGCAGCACAGCTTACAGCCGAAAGCAACCCGCATACGATGCCGAGAGGATCGAGGTTCGGGTTCAGATCGGCCTCGAACACGCCGCTTGCGAGAAACGTGCCGCCGATGATGACGAGTAGAGCGGCTATTTCGGCCGGCTTCGGCGCGCGTCTGGTCGTTGCGATCTGGATGACCATGCCGATCCAGGTGAATTGGAACAGCAGCGTGATCGCAACCGACACGGGAAGCATGGTAAGCGAGAAGCTGTACAGCAAGCAGGTCGTGCACGTGGTCATGCCCAGACCGAGCAGTTTGAGAACCTGCTTCAGGCCCAGCCGTTGCAGACGAGCTCCGAACAAGCGACGTACGATGAGCACGGCGGCGAAGATGAACGCTCCGAAGCAGGCCTGGCTAGCGGCAACCTGGGTCCACGCAAAGCCCTCCCGATAGGCGAACTTGACCGTTGTGGCCATGATGCCGTAGCTTGCGCCGGCAAGAAAGACGATGAGTGCGTATTTCAGGGGACTTGAGCGCATAAGGTTTGCTCTAGGGCTCCCGCCGCATCTCCCCGTAGACCCTCGTCACCTCGAGCTCGTAGGCCTTGCGGCTGCCCTTGACCACGGTGTCGAGGACGAGACCGCACGAGAAGCTCAGAAGCCCCGCGAACACGAGGGCGACGGCGAGGAGCGCCGAGGGGAGCTTCGGCACGAGGCCCGTCTGCGCGAACTCCACGATCACGGGCACGCCCGCGATGAGGCCGAGCAGGCACAAAAGGAGCGCCACCCACGAGAACAGCGCGAGCGGCCGGTAGTCCTTGAACAGCGAGCCGATGGTCAGGAGCACCTTCGCGCCGTCGGAGAAGGTGTCGAGCTTGCTCTCCGAGCCCTCGGGCCGGTCGCGGTAGGCCACCGGCACCTCCGCCACGCGCCAGCGCTTGTCGACGGCGTGGATCGAGAGCTCGGTCTCGATCTCGAAGGAGGGGCTGAGCACGGGCATGGTCTTGGCGAACACGCGGTTGAACGCGCGGTAGCCGGTCATGACGTCGGAGTACTCGAAGCCGTAGATCCACTTGATGAGCGCGCGCACGAGGTCGTTGCCGAAGCCGTGGAAGGCCCGGTCGTTCTCCTGGCCGTAGGTGCCGTTGGAGAGCCGGTCGCCCACGACCATGTCGGCCTCGTCGGCGAGCACCGGCGCGGCGAGGGCGCGCGCGGCCTCGGCGGGGTAGGTGTCGTCGCCGTCGACCATGACGTAGCAGTCGGCGTCGACGTCGCGCAGCATCTGGCGCACGACGTTGCCCTTGCCCTGCCTGGGCTCCATCCTCACGGTCGCGCCGTGCGCCCGCGCGATGTCGGCGGTGCCGTCGGAGGAGTTGTTGTCGTAGACGTAGACCTCGGCGCCCGGCAGCTCGCGTTTGAAGTCGTCGACCACCTTGCCGATCGTCACGGCCTCGTTGTAGCACGGTATGAGCACGGCGATGCGCGCGGCGCCGCCCGTTGCGGGTTCTCTCACGGCCCTCTTCCCTCCGTCCGCCTTGCGGGCGGCTCCTCGGATGCGTCGGTTTCGTAGAGCGTATTGTACACAAACGGCGGCCCATGCGCGCTCTCAACGGGCGTTTCGCCACAGCATTTACGGTGTGTGCACTCGACGTGAAAAGGTTAGATGTTACAATAGTCTGCGGATTCCCGGGTTCGCTTGCGCGAATCCGACGATTATCGGGTGGAGTACTATGGGTGAAAACAGGAAGCGCAAAAGCGTACGGCGGTTTGCCGGCGTTGCGGCAGCTGTTGCGGCAACGCTTGCCGTCATCATGGCGTTTGTGACGGTGACGTCGAACGAGGCCGCTGATCGAACTATCGAAAAAATCAACGAGATGTACCTCGAAGAGATGAGCTTGCAGACGATTGCGTATTTCGATGCGGGCAGGGAAAGCAAGATAGCTCAGATGGACACCATCGTCACGGCGCTTCGCCCTAGGGAGTTGGACGAGGCGGCGCTTATGAGCTACCTTGCGGAACAGAAGCGCATCACTGGATTCGAAACGTTTTATCTAGTCGATGATCAGGGTGCATGCTTTTCTGCCGACGGGTATGTGGATGGCGAGTACGATACCGCTTCGATCCTTGCGCTCGTCGAAGGCGGCCCTTCGATGCTCGCATCCTCTGACGTGCCGTTCGAGGTATCCGATATCGTGTGCGTCGATGCGGTCGATCCGGTTGAATACGGGGATACGGTGTTCATCGGAGCTATCGCGTCGTTCGAAACGTCGGTGCTCGGCAGCGAGCTTGTCATGAGCCGACATATTGGAAACTCGCATTCGAGCATCGTTGCGAAAGACGGAACCTACATTCTGTACTCGCCGGCAACATCGAACGCTCCGGTTGACGACAACCTCTTCGATCTGTTCGCTTCCTATGCCGAACTCGGCAGCGATCATTCGCTCGACGACATCCGTGAAGCGCTCGAGACCGAATCGGTGTTCGTTACGCAGCTTGTGTTCGATGGGATGCACGAGTACCTCTATCTCGCGCCCATTCCCGGCACCGATTGGTTTCTCTACACGGCGGTGCCGTACAACGTCATCGACGAACAGGTCGGTGCATTCAGCGCGACGCTCATGCGCAACGTCGCGATCGTGTCGTTTGCGGTGCTCGGGGTGCTCGCTTTGACGGCGCTGTTCTCCTACACCGTGACGCGGGTGAACGAAAAGAGGATTCTCGAAGAGAAGGAGCGCGCCGAGCGGGCGTTTTCGGCGGCGCAGCATGCGAACATGGCGAAGAGCGATTTCCTCTCGCGCATGTCCCATGAGATTAGAACGCCCTTGAACGGCATTATCGGCATGACCGATATTGCCACCCACCATCTCGGCGATGAGGCTAAAATGGGGGAGTACTTGCAAAAGATCACGATGTCGTCGAACCATCTGCTCTCGCTCATCAACGACATACTCGACATGTCGAAAATCGAGAGCGGCAAGCTGGAGATCAAGCGCGAGCGATTCGATTTCGAACGCCTTGTCGAGTCGATTACGGCTGTGTTCCAGGTGCAGGCGAGCGAGAAGGACATCGAATACGAGACGATCCTCGTCGGTGAAGTCGACGAGGCCATCGTAGCCGATTCCCTGCGTATCAACCAGATCGTTTACAACCTTTTATCGAATGCGTTCAAATTCACGCCCCCGGGAGGTCGCGTGGAGCTGCGGTTCGAGAAGCTCGAGAAGGGCGGCGAGTGCCCATGGCTTCGGATTGTGGTCACCGATACCGGATGCGGCATCGCCGCCGAGAACATCGATAAGGTGTTCAGATCATTCGAGCAGGAGAGCGCTGACGTTGCGCGCATGCACGGCGGAACAGGGCTTGGACTTGCCATAACCAAGCGGTTGGCCGAAGCGATGGGAGGCGTTGTTTCGGTTGACAGCGTGCAGGGGGCGGGCAGCACCTTCGCCGTCGAGCTGCCCTACGGGCTTGCGGACCATTCCGGTTCGATGAGCGCGGGCATCGGCGAGGCGTATGCTCCCGCGACAGACGGCGGGCGTGCGACGCATGATTTCACGGGCAGAACGGTCCTTATCGTCGAGGACAACGAGCTCAACCTAGAAATAGCAGCCGAGCTCATGGCGATGACGGGCGCATCGGTTGAGACTGCCGTCAACGGAAAGGATGCGGTCGAGGCGTTTCGCTCGTCGGGGGCAGGGCATTTCGATCTCATCCTGATGGACGTGCAGATGCCTGTCATGGACGGATACGAGGCGACGCGCGAGATACGGTCTACAGATCGGCCCGACGCGGCTTCGGTGCCCATCTTCGCGATGACGGCGAACGCCTTTGCCGAGGATGTGCGGGAGAGCCTTGCGTGTGGAATGGATGCCCATATCAGCAAACCCCTTGCCATTCAGAGCGTGTATGACAAAATGGACGAGTTTTTCAAACAGAAGGAAGGGTCGGACACCTCAGCGTCATGAACAGGCTCATCGCGCAGATCATGAAATTCGGCGTCGTCGGAGCTATTGCCTTCGTCATCGATTACGGCCTGCTCGTTTTCCTCACGGAAGTGTTCGGCATAGAATACCTCATCAGCGCTACGATATCGTTTACGGTGTCCGTGGTGTTCAACTACCTCGCATCGATGCGCTACGTATTCGCGCACAAAGAAGGATTGAGCCGCCGTCGGGAATTCGCCCTCTTCGTCATCTTGTCGGTAATCGGTCTTCTCATTAACAACGTATGCCTCTGGCTTGGTGTCGACGTGTTCGGCATCGATTACCGGATCTCGAAGATAGTCGTGACGGCAATCGTTATGGTGTGGAATTTCGTGACTCGGAAACTGTTTCTCGACGCAGGAACCGAGAGATAAGCAGGGTACTTGCCGCGCGAACCGTGCGTCATGCCTGCTCTTTTGGTATAGTATAGAGCTTCGTTGTTTGTGATCGACGCCCAGCCGAGCGCCTGGGCGGTGGGGGCTGTATGTGGGATACGTTCTTTCTTTCCGTCGCGGTGGGCGTGCTGTTTCTGTACGCTCCCGGCTACCTGTGCCTGCGGGCGTTCAAGCTGCCGCACGCTGTGTCGGTTGCGTGCGCGCCGCTCGTCACAATCGTGGCGTACAGCCTTCTTCCCATCGCCTACGAGCGTTTCGGTATAGCGAGCTCATGGGAATCGGTGGTTTTGCCGGTGTTCGGGTGCTCCCTTCTGCTGTTCGCTTTGATCCGGGTGCTCGTTCGCCCGCAAGCGGCGGCTTTCGGGGCCGATCCAAACGGCGCGGGGGCGCGTTTCGAGAACACGTGCGTGCAGGATGCACGGTATCTTGCGCTGTATGCGGCACTCGGCATTGCCGTGACCTCGTGCGTGTTCATGGGAACGTTCGACGACGCAGCGTCGTTCGTGCAAGAGTTCGATAACGTCCATCATATCAATACGATCCGCGCGTTTTTGGACTCGGGCATCTGGTCTTCGATGTCGAGCACGCTCTATCCCGAAAACATCACCTCGTTTCAGCCCCCGTTTTCGGGATCGGCGTTCTACCCCTCGGCATGGCATTGCCTCGCAACGCTTCTCGTCGATGCGCTCGGCGTGCCCGTCGCGCTCGGTGCGAATGCGGTGAACTTCATGCTGTGCGCGATCGTGTTTCCCTGCTCCATGTTCGTGCTCATGAGAAAGCTGTTCGCTGCACGACGAGAAGTGCTTCTCTTCGGTGCGTTTACCTCGCTTGCGTTCATCGCGTTTCCCTGGAAGCTCCTCGCGTGGGGCCCCCTGCTTCCGAACCTCACCGCGTTCTCACTGCTTCCGGCGGTTCTGTTCTGCTTCGTATCGCTGTTTTCGATCGGTACTGACCGGCGGGCGCGCATCGCTTCGGGCTGTTTGTTTTTCACGGGGTCGATCGCGTTGGTGTTCTCGCAACCCAATGCGGTGTTCTCGGCAGGGGTGCTTTTGATTCCCTTCTGCATCGATCGGATACGTTCGGCATGCGAGGTGCGCGCGGATGGAAACCGTTCGCACGTGCTAAGATGCAAGGCTCTGTTCGTGGGTCTGTTCGTCATCGTCGTAGCTGCGGTATGGATCGGGCTGTTCAATGCGCCGTTCATGAGCGGGGTCGTATCCTATGTGTGGAAACCGCTTTCGGATGTGCCCCAGGCGCTCGCGCACGTGCTTCTCTATTCATCGAAGGAAACGGTCGCCCAAGCCGTTTTAGGTATGGTCGTCGCAGTCGGGTTCGTGCGCGTTCTGACGATCAAGGGGTATCGATGGATTGCGGCATCGTATGCGATCATGTGCTTTCTCTTCGTTGCGGCCGCATCGTTCGGGGGTTTGCCCAAGCAGCTGCTCACCGGATTCTGGTACACCGACGCGCTGCGCATCACGGCGGGCATGATCATGATTGGCGTGCCGTTGGCGAGCGTTGGTTTGCAGGTGGTCGCTGCCACCCTTATACGCGGCGCACAACGGGTGCGTAAAGGCGGTGCGCCGGGCAAGGCGCTTTCGGTCGGCATGTCGGTGTCGGTTGCGGTGGCGTTCGCTGCGGTGAACTACTACCCCGGCTATCTTCAGGAAGGAGAGCCAGGGCCCACGTCCGCCTTCAGCGCCTCGAATAATTTCCTCCATGTGGCCTACAGCCTCTCGGGCCCCAAGCTCTACGGCGTCGAAGAGATAGCGTTCATCGAGAAGGCAAAGCGCGTGGTGCCCGAAGGATCGCTCATCTTGAACGAGCCGAACGACGGATCGGTGTTCGCGTACGGTGCGAACGACGTGAATGTGTACGAACGCTACGTATCGGGATGGGGCGGCGAAACCGAATCCGAAGAGAGCAAGATCATTCGGCGCAGCCTCGATGTGATCGCTTCCGATCCGAGCGTGGCTGACGCGGTACGTTCGCTGGGAGCCGAGTACGTGCTGCAGCTCGATCAGAATGGGAAGCATGACGGGAACCATTTCCTGTTCTCGTACGAGGCCAACGATTGGTTCGGCATTGACCGTATCGACGACAGTACGCCCGGATTCGAGATCGTGCTTGCCGAGGGTGACATGCGACTGTACCGGATCGTTTTGTCCGAGGATGCATAGCCCTTTGCGGAGTCGATCGCTTCTTTGGGGTTTGGTGGGCTGCGTTCGTCGGGGTCGCATGCATGCGCGCTTGTCGATGTCTCGTGCGGTTTTCGGAAACAAAACGGTAACCAGCTAAGCAACTATGGCACAATGAGCGGATACGAAGTCCGCATCGTGATCCGCTTTCTGAAGGCGGGTCGGTTGCAAGGAGATACCGATGGTTAGAATTCGCCCCGCCATAGCCCTGCTCCTGTCCTTGACGCTTGCTTGCTGGGGCGGGTTTTCGGGTATGCAGAGCGCTTGGGCCGATCCTGTTTCACCCGATCGCGCACTTGTTGAACAAGCGACTATGGAAGAGGGCGGGGCGCTTTCTGATGAATCGGCAGCAGTCCCCCTGGCCGAGCTGCTTGCAGAAGAAGCGCCCGCCGAGGTCGACGAAGCTGCAGAGGGAACTGCGTACGCCGAGGGCGAGGTGCTCGTCGTGCTTGCGCCCGAGGCTGCCTCAAGCGAAGTCGAGCAGCGCTTCGACGAAGCGGGCGTGGCGCCGATAGAACCGCTCGACGAGCCCGCGATCGGGGGCCAGAGCGCCGTTGCCGTAACGGTCGAGGACGGCGCCTCGGTTGCCCAGAAGGTCGACGAGCTCATGGAAGCCGAAGAGGTTGCCTACGCGCAGCCGAATTATCTGTATTCGTTCGAGTACGTTCCCAACGATCCGGTGTTTCAGGAATCCGAGAGCCGATGGTGGCACCTCGAAGACATCGACGCATTCCGTGCCTGGGACAGCGCGAAGGCGAACAAAGCCGTTCGGGTGGCCACCATCGACAGCGGCGTCAAAACCGACCATCAAGATCTCAAGAACAACCTGAACCTGGCAAGCGCCTACAACACCTTCACCAACCAAACGGGAAGGGATGCAGCAGAGGACCGCTACGGTCACGGAACCCATGTGGCAGGTATCATCGCCGCAGAGGCAGACAACGGCACAGGCGTTGCGGGCTCTTCCTTCAACGCCGAGGTGATCCCTATCAACGTCGTGCATCCGAGCGGCCAGTACGCCGGGAAAAGCACCACGGCCGATTTCATCGAGGCGCTCGACTACATTCTGGACTTCAACAACCGAGAGCTCAACGACATCCGCGTCGTCAACATCTCCATGGGCGGCTACGCTTACGACCAGGCTCTGGCCACAAGCGTTTCGGTTGCTACGGACAGAGGCATCGTGATTGTGGCGGCAGGAGGAAACGAGGGGGACAAACCTCAGGGCACGCAGCCGTCCTATCCCGCCGATCTCCGCGATGTCGTTTCGGTGACATGGTACGATGCTTCCGGCACGATCGACAAGCGTTCCGACTACGGTCCGGGAAAGACCATCGCCGCTCCGGGTACGAACATCTATAGTACGCTCTACAGCGGCGTCGGGTCGTACGGCATGAAATCGGGCTCGTCGATGGCTTCGCCTGTCGTGGCGGGGGTATGCGCGCTCATGTTCGCGGCGAACCCCGATCTTTCGGGAAGCGAGGTGCGGCAGGCCCTCTACGATACCGCTACCGACGCGGGGGCTCTGGGATGGGATCAGTACTACGGCCACGGGAAGGTGAATGCGTACGGCGCCGTCACGCGCGCGATCGCCTTAGGCTCGGGACAGCCTCCGGAGAACCCGGACCCGCCCCAACCGACACCTCTCACGTCTACCGAGCTCTCGGGAGCCGACCGCGTAGCGACGAGCGTTGCCATTGCCCGGGAAGCGTATCCAAGCGGCCCAGGCGGCGTCATCATCGTACGCTCCGACAACTTCCCCGATGCGCTTGCTGCCTCGTCGCTTTCCGGCGCGCTCGGCTATCCCATCCTCATGAGCGATTCAGGCTCGCTGTCGTCGGCGGTTTCGAGCTACCTACGAAGCACGCCGACCGTCAAGCAGGCGGTGCTCATCGGAGATCGAAACTCGCTCTCATCGCGCGTTCAGACGAGCGTATCCGGTCTCGTGTCGTCGTGCGTTCGCATCGGCGGAACGGATCGCTTCGATACGGCTGCGCGACTCCGCTCTACCGTTTCTCAGCTCGGGGCCGGCGCAACGACGGCGGTCATCGCACGAAGCGACAATTACCCCGATGCGCTCTCGATTTCGCCGTATTGTGCGGCTTCCTATGCGGGATTGTTCCTCATCGCCCCGGGTACGGCGCCGAGCAAGGCGATGCTCAAAGAACTTGCCGCCTACGAGCGCGTCATCATCGTGGGCAGCACCGATTCGGTGTCAGGCAAGGTGGAAAGCTCGCTCAAGGGCTCTTCGCTCGAAGTCGTCCGCCTGGCGGGGGGCGTGGGAAACGCGTATTCGAACGATCGGTACGGCACATCGGCTGCCATTGCGAATTGGACTGTCTCCCAGTCGGGCAAAGGGTTCTCATACAACAATGCCGCATGCGCGACGGGAAAGAAATTCCCCGATGCGTTGGCCGGGGGACCGTTGTGCGCTAGCAAGCGATCCGTGCTGCTCCTCGTCGACTCCGGATCGTATTCGGCCGTCGATGCCGCGGCTTCGTCGGGGCAGGTGAACCATGTGTACTGGCTCGGCTCGACCGACACGCTCAACTCGTCGCTGCGCGCTGCCGTGCTTTCCCGCCTCGGGTAGCGCCCTTCGCGCGTTCAGCTGCGGGCTTTCTGTGACACGGGTCATAATCGGTTAGAATGGGGAAGACCGAATCCGTGCTTTTGTCGAAGGGACGTGCATGTCGTTTCCGAGAGTGATCGTATCGCTTACCTCGTATCCTGCGAGGTTCGAGGCCGTTGCGCAAACGCTCGAGCCCCTGTTCAAGCAGACTGTGGCGCCCGATGGCATCGAGCTGTGGCTTGCCGAAGACGAGGTGTCGCGCTTTGACGGTCTGCCCGCGTGCTTGGAAGAATCCGTGCAGGCGGGACTCTCGATCAAGTGGCTGCCGCGAAGCCTCAAACCCCACACTAAGTACTACGGGGCATTGCGCGAGCACCCCGATGATATCGTTATCACCGTCGACGACGACATCGTCTATCCGCTCGATCTCGTGCAAAAGCTGCTTGAGATGCATTACCGTTTTCCCGAAGCGGTTATCGCCAATCGTACGCACATCGTAACCCGCAATGCGGAAGGTGCGGTGGCGCCGTACCGCGATTGGGTGTTCGAGCAGTCGGCACTTTGCGGTACCCCCAGGCGCGATCTTCTGGCGACCGGGGTCGGCGGCGTGCTGTATCCGCCGCATGTGTTCGACGAGGCCACGTTCGATGAAGCTGTCATTCGTGAAACCTCGCTTATGGCCGACGACTTGTGGCTCATGGTCAACGAATTGAGGCTCGGCGTTTTCGTAGTCAGTACCGGCTGCAACGAAAACCTGACCTACGTGCCCGGCACGCAAGATGGCGGCTTGTATATCGATAACCTCAACGGCGGGCGAAACAACGACATCCTCAAAGTCCTCTTCGAGCGCTATCCTTCAGAAGAGCGCACGTTGGTACAGGCGATCGAGGAGCGCGAAGCGCAGAGCCGAGCCTCTGAGCCTGCCGACGAGCCCGGGTGCGTGCGACGCCTCTACCGCCGGATCGTTGGTCGGTGATGGCATCGTGAGCACCGTTGTCCTCTTGTCGGGCGGCTCGGGCACACGGCTGTGGCCCCTTTCCAACGAAGCGCGCTCGAAGCAGTTCCTCAAAGTGCTGCGCGACGACAGCGGGGCTTCCCAATCGATGGTGCAGCGCGTTATCGCGCAGATACGCAAGGCCGATCCCGCATGCGATATCGTCATAGCAACGAGCGCCTCGCAGGTATCGTCCCTATACGCGCAGGTTGACGGCGACTTCGGCGTTGCTGTAGAGCCGTCGCGCCGCGATACCGCTCCGGCCATTATGCTCGCAGGTGCGTACCTGCACTCTGAAAAGCACCTTGCCGACGACGAGCCGATTGTTGTGATGCCCATCGATTCGTACGTGGACGACGGCTATTTCGAGCTTATCGGGATGCTCGATGCGGCCGTACGCAGCGGCGAATCCGACATCGTGCTTCTTGGCGTGAAACCGACGCATCCCGCCGAATCGTACGGGTATATCGTGCCTGACAGCAAAGCTTCGGGCACGGGTGCCGGCGGTGCCGTTGCCGTGCGGGCATTCAAGGAGAAACCCTCCTCGAGCGATGCTGCGCGCCTTATCGACGAGGGCGCTCTTTGGAATTGCGGTGTTTTCGCTTTCAAATTAGGCTATATCCGCTCTATCGCGGCCCGGTACACCGAAGCAACTTCGTACGATGAAGTTGCTGCCGAATACGGATCGTTTCCCAAGAAGAGCTTCGACTACGAGGTGGTCGAGCAGGCGGAATCGGTGTCGGTGATCGCCTACGATGGCATGTGGAAGGATCTCGGCACGTGGAACACCCTTACCGAGGAGATGCGCGACCCTCAGGCGGGAAGGGCGATCGGAAGCGGCAACCCGAACACCCATATCGTCAACGAGCTCAACATACCGCTTGTGGCCCTCGGTATCCCGGATGCGGTCATTGTGGCGACGCCCGACGGAATCCTCGTGTCCGATAAAAAGGCAAGCGCGGCTATGAAGCCGTATGTCGAGCAGGTGGCCGAGGGGCGGGCTATGTGCGAATCCCGGAACTGGGGTGAATATCGCGTGCTCGACCACTCCGTGTACAACTCGGGAACCAAATCGCTCACCAAGTACTTGGAGATCGCCGCAGGGCGGCAGATTAGCTACCAACGCCATACGCTGCGCGACGAGATATGGACCGTGGTGGACGGGTCGGGCGAAGTGGTTGTGGACGGGGAGGTCCGTGCTGTTGCACGAGGCGACGCCGTCAGCATTTCCCACGGATCGCTTCACGGGGTAAGGGCTCGCACCGACCTGCATATCGTCGAAGTACAGCTCGGCCCTATGCTCACTGAGGACGATATCGAGCGGTTCGGGTTTTACTGGGAGTAGGCTGCCTTCACGCGTCGGTTCCTCTCGGGCACCCAGATTCGGAAGGGTTCGGGATATGGACGGCCTCTTGATAAGAAGTGCTGGTGGCGAAACGTTACGATACCCGATCCGAAGGACATGCTATAATCCCGCACGAACGGCTACCAACGAGTGTATACGAGGCTGAAATGGAACAAAAACGCACAAGCGGCTTCTTAGCAGCTGCACTTTCCCTCACCGTGGCGATCACGCTTATCTTCGGCGTGCAGCCGGCGTGGGCCTTCGTCGAGGGCGACCAATCGCTTCTTTCCGACGAGGAAATCGAAGCGGCCATCGAGAGCGGCGAGGTTATTTCACCGAACGACGAGGGCGGCGTCGAAGCCCTTTCCGAGGCGGCTCCGACGGCTGTCGTCGAGGGTACCATGATGAAAACCTTCTCCGGCGCGAACCGCTACGAGACCGCGGCCCTGCAGGCGACTTACGGCTGGCAGAGCTCGCGCTACGCGGTCGTGGCGGGCGGCTACGGCTGGCCCGACGCGCTCACGGCCTCGAGCTTGGCCGGCGCGCTCGACTGCCCCGTGCTGCTCACCCCCAAGGAGGGCCTCGACGCGTCCGCCTCGCAGGCGCTCTCCTCGCTCGGCGTGTCGCACGTGGTCGTCGTGGGCGACGAGAACGCGGTCTCGGCCGCCGCGGCCGACGCGATCGGGGCCAAGGGCATCGCGGTCGAGCGCCTCGGGGGCGCGGACCGCTACGCCACCCAGATGGAGATATACCGCTACGGGGCGGACCCGTCGAAGAACCCCGAGGGCCGCGTGCTCTGGGGCTCCGACGCCGTGGTGCTCGCCTCGGGCGTGTCGCCCGCCGACGCCCTGTCGGCCTCGCCGGTCGCGTTCTGCGCCAAGGCCCCGGTCTTCCTGGCCGACGCCTCCTGCTCGCTTAACGCCGACCAGCTTGCCGCCCTCTCGTCGGCCGGCGGGTTCGCGACGGCGCTCGTCATGGGCGATACGAACCGGGTCTCGAAGGCCGCCGAGTCCGCCGCCGCGGCAGCCTCGGGGCGCACCGAGCGCTTCGCGGGGGCCGACCGCTACGACACGAGCGCGCGCGTCGCGAAGTGGGGGATCCAGAACGGCTTCCTCGGCTCCTGGGAGGGCTCCGCGTTCGCCACGGGCCAGAACCCGGCAGACGCGCTCGGCGGCGGCGCGCTGCAGGGCAGGGAGCGCTCGCCGCTCCTGCTCGTGGACGACGGGTGGTGCGGCTACGCCATGCCCAACATCAAAACCGTGTCGTCGGTCAAGGTGTTCGGCGACCGCTATGCGGTGTCGGGCTCCATCCGCATGGAGATCGCCGATACGATAAACGGCATGACCTATGCCGACATACCCGGCTTGAAGGTGTACATCGATGCGGGCCACGGGTGGAATTCGAGCAATAACGGCGTCATGGATTACGGCGCGACCGGCAACGGGCTCACCGAATGGGAGCTTACCAAGGATCTGGCCGATCGCGTGGGTAAAAAGCTCAAGAACGAGTACGGTATGGATGTGTACGTGAACAACACAGGCGGCTGGTACAAGCTGCGCCAGACCGATGCCTACAATCGCGGGTGCGATCTGTTCGTATCCATCCACTTCAACGCAAGCTGCGGCTCGGGTACCGAATCCTACATCCATTCCTACAGGGCTGATTGGAAATCGGCAGACTTGCAAGCGAAAGTCCATCCGAGCCTCGTTAAGGCCATGGGACTTCGCGATCGCGGCACGATGGATGCCGAATTCGCCGTGTGCGGGGGCGAGCTTCCCGCAGTGCTCTTGGAGGTTTGCTTCATCGACAACGCATCCGACATACGTACCTACCTTGGGAGAAAAGACGCTGTAGCGAAAGCGATCGCGTCGGGAATAGCGAGCTGATCATGGAAAAACAATCTCAAACGAATGCAAAGCAGTCCCGTTTTCGCAGTGGCATGGCGCGCGCATCCGTGCGTGTTGCACTTGCCTGTATGCTTGCCGTCGGCTTGATGCCCTCGCTCGCTTTCGCCGAAGACGCTGGGCAAAGCGAGACGTACGAGCAGTCGGAAGGCACGCCGTTCGCGAGCGCGATAACCGACGAGGAGATCGCCTCCGTACTATCGGAATCGGATAGCGAAGCCCAAGATGCCTTGATCGTCCCCTTGTCGGTCGATTCCCGCGAGGTTTCCGCCCAAGGGGCGGTGCGGCCGTTCTCCGGCGCGAACCGCTACGAGACCGCGGCCCTGCAGGCGACTTACGGCTGGCAGAGCTCGCGCTACGCGGTCGTGGCGGGCGGCTACGGCTGGCCCGACGCGCTCACGGCCTCGAGCTTGGCCGGCGCGCTCGACTGCCCCGTGCTGCTCACCCCCAAGGAGGGCCTCGACGCGTCCGCCTCGCAGGCGCTCTCCTCGCTCGGCGTGTCGCACGTGGTCGTCGTGGGCGACGAGAACGCGGTCTCGGCCGCCGCGGCCGACGCGATCGGGGCCAAGGGCATCGCGGTCGAGCGCCTCGGGGGCGCGGACCGCTACGCCACCCAGATGGAGATATACCGCTACGGGGCGGACCCGTCGAAGAACCCCGAGGGCCGCGTGCTCTGGGGCTCCGACGCCGTGGTGCTCGCCTCGGGCGTGTCGCCCGCCGACGCCCTGTCGGCCTCGCCGGTCGCGTTCTGCGCCAAGGCCCCGGTCTTCCTGGCCGACGCCTCCTGCTCGCTCAACGCCGACCAGCTTGCCGCCCTCTCGTCGGCCGGCGGGTTCGCGACGGCGCTCGTCATGGGCGATACGAACCGGGTCTCGAAGGCCGCCGAGTCCGCCGCCGCGGCAGCCTCGGGGCGCACCGAGCGCTTCGCGGGGGCCGACCGCTACGACACGAGCGCGCGCGTCGCGAAGTGGGGGATCCAGAACGGCTTCCTCGGCTCCTGGGAGGGCTCCGCGTTCGCCACGGGCCAGAACCCGGCAGACGCGCTCGGCGGCGGCGCGCTGCAGGGCAGGGAGCGCTCGCCGCTCCTGCTCGTGGACGACGGGTGGTGCGGCTACGCTACAAGTGTGCTCAAGGGTTCGGGAGTCAGCTACGTGAAGTTCTTCGGCGATACCCCTTCGGTTTCCTCGACTTCACGAGTTACCCTCATCTCGGCTCTCAACTTGGCGCGAGTGGCGTATACCGACTACAGCATCTCCTTGAGTGCGCTCGCCGATCTTGAGGTTAAGGCAGTTTCGGGGGAGGGCTACCCCCAGTACAGCAAGAGTCAAGTGCTCGAATCCCTCGACCCGAACAACTTCGCGTTCGGCACGCGGTCGTACTACCAGTTCGCCGTTTTGACCGACGGGTACTCGGGCATCGTTTCGGCCTCGCAGCTGAATTCGTTCATCGCGAGCACTTCTAACGGGAGAAACGGCATGCTCGCGGGAACCGGCGAGTACTTCGTCGAAGCGGCGAAAACCTACGGTATGAACGAGGTGTACTTGCTCTCGAACGCGATCCTCGAAAGCGGGTGGGGCACGTCGACGCTCGCCAAGGGGTACTACTACGACGGCAAGACGGAGATCGGCGGAAAGAAGTACCCTGCGGGAACGTACTACAATTTCTTCGGCATCGGTGCCTACGACGGTTCTCCCTTGGCTGGCGGACGTTCCATGGCCATCAAGGAGGGCTGGAATACGCCGAAGAAAGCCATCCTCGGCGCCGCGAAGTGGATTTCGGCCAATTACCACAAGCCCACGGTTTCGTCGGGCGCGGTGTCGGGTCCGCAGAACACGCTGTACCGCATGAAATGGGATGTGCAACGGGCGGTGTTGAAAGGCGAGGTATGGCATCAGTACGCCACGAGCCGCACCTGGGCGACGGGCATCTCAAGCGTCATGTTCGACTGCTACACCTACAACAGCATCCCGGTGGACAAGGCGGGCCTGCGCTTCGACGTGCCGCGGTATCGCTAAAGTTCGATAGCCATTTCCTTATCCGCACGACGCGCGCATCCGTAAACCGGTGCGCGCGTTTTCTTTATGCAAAGCGAAGGCCACCAAGCGATCTTCTCTTTCGGGCGAACCGTGCAATCAGGGAACGATGCCTCTGATCACGGGTATCTTTTTTATGAGATACACGATTCCCAGGGTGCCCAGATATAAGACGAACGGGCAGACGATTCTCAAAAGGATCCGGTCGTAGCCGATATCCAGGTATCCGACGATCAGGTAGTCGAGGATGATCTTGTGTATGAGGTATATGCCGAAGCTGCAGCCGGATATCGCGGTGATGGCGCGCGCGTGCTTGGAGAAGAACGGCGAGCTCCAATCGTGCTGTTTGAACAAGAGGAACACCGCCAGTGCCGGTAGTACCGCGGTGAAAGCCGTATAGGTGAACAGCGTTCTGTCCGTTGCGCCGAGTTCGTACGAACCGACGTAGGTGAAAGCGTAGCGGAATACCAGGCAGGCGACTGCCGCAACGTAGACGGCGATCCGATATTTCTTGGGGACGTCACCGGTTGCCACGAGGTAGCCGAGTACGGCGTACATGACGTAGCCCCCTGCTACGGGGAGGTTGAGCGACGAATTCCAGGGAAGATCGACCGCCTTGAAAAGAAGCGGCGCTACCGACATCAGGGCAAACGAAACCCCGACCAGATACCAGAGTGCTTTTCGGTGGTCGGCGAGCAGCGAAAGGACGGGCATCGCCAACGTCAGCGAGATGATTGCGAAAAAGAACCAGTAGATGGGTTCGATGGTGCCGGCCATGAAGCTCGTGAGAAACCCGCCGATCGTCGCATCGATCGGTTGGGCTACGACGACATGCTGAAGGAGATAGATGAGAAGCGACCAGATGACAAACGGTATGACGAGCTTCTTGAGACGCCGCTTGAGAAACTCGCCCGTGCCGTACTTTTCGCGATAGCGCATATTGTTGGCACCGGTCAGCATGAAGAAAACCGGAACGGCGAAGTAGGCGACGACCTCGACGACGAGCGCGGCGTCCCACGAGGGGGTGGGCTCGAACGAGTGCACGAGCGCGTTGCAGTGAAGGCAGACGACTGCAAAGCACGATACGATGGTAAGCAGGTCGAAGTACAGTGTTCGTTTTGCCATTATCCCCCCAGAAAAGATAACGTGAAAGCCCCACCGGAGGCATTGCGAAGCCCGCATGGAGCGTTGCATATCGGTATGGTATCCTATCAGAATCTCATAATAGCATTACCTGTTCTCTGGGCGAGCAGATTTGTATACGGCGGCGAGCGGATTGGATACCATGGTTCTTACGAAAGCGGATTCTCGGATGCTCGGTACAAGCAGATCCTTATACGTCGCCCAGTTTCTGCTGTACGGTCTTTTCGTCATCATCGGGGAAGCGGGCCTGCTCGCTTCCATCTGCTATCACTATCAGGATGGTTGGTTCACGTTCGAGACCGCCGTTGCTCTCGTCTTTCTCATTGCGGCGGCAGCTTTGTTCTTCATGCTTTGGAGCAGGGCGCACAAGAAGGAGCAAACGCTTTTCATACTGGTTGCCACGCCGCTTTTGGCGGGGTTCGCTCTCTTCATGATGCCCTTCGCGGTGCCCGATGAGTTTACCCATATCAACAGAGTCTTCGACAATCGGTCTGCCTGCCCCCTCACCACGCCTGCGCAACTGCTCGATGCGTATGCTTGGATTGACACCTATCAAACGCTCGGCGGTTTTCTTGCTCTGGATTTCGATTATTCCCTTACCAAGGAAACCGAGTTCTGCGCGTCGACGTATTCGGAGATCAACTATCTTCCCCCCGCACTGGTCGTTGCCGTCGGGAAGCTTTTCGGCATCAACGGCTACGTGCTGATTTTCGTTGCGAGACTTTCAAACGCCGCACTGTATCTCGCTGCATGCTACTGGATGATCGGTCGGCTTCCGTTTGGTAAGAAGCTCGCGTTCGTCTTCTTGCTCAATCCCATGCTGCTTCAGCAGGAGGCATCGTGCTCTGCCGATGCGCTGTGCAATATCGCCATACTCTGCTTCTTCGTGCAGCTTATCGCGATGCGTTTCGGGCGCGAATCGCATTTCCCGAAGCGGGAATGGTTCGTGCTGTTCGCGTTCGCCGTGCTCGTCGCGGTGTGCAAGTACGTGTATCTGCCTTTGCTGTTGTCGGCTATCATCCTTTATCCGAAGATACGGAGCACAGCGGTAAAGAAGGCCCTTCCCGTTGTCATCGTCGCGTTGATGATCGGAGCGGTCGCATTTGTCGTTCTTCGGGGCTATGGCGATTCTCTCTCCCGGCTGCTCGGTACGTTTCAGGTGGATACGTTCTTCGGTTCCCTCGGCGCCACGACTGCGCAGGAGGGCGTAACGATGCTCTGGCAGTTCGCGGGCGGCAATCTCGGATGGCCCTACATGAACTACGTCGATGCAGGTGCGACCGTGCGCGTACCGGTGGTTTGGACGGTGTTTCTGGCGCTGCTCGTTCTCGCAGCTTTTGCGAGTGCCGATGAGAAGGCAGCCTTCAAACGGTGGGAGCGCATCTGCTTGGTTGCGGTCGGTCTTTTCGAGATAATCGTAGTATTTGCCGCCTTGTGGATGGGGGCCGAAGGCGCCGTCACGTGGCTTCAGGGTCGGTATTTCATCCCGCCGGCGTTCCTTCTGCTCTATGCGCTCGTGCTTTCGCGACCGACGAGGCTCGACCGCATTCCAGTGACGGCTTTCGCCGTCGCCATGCTCGCCATCAACGCGTTTTCTCTCATGACGGTCATTCGCTGGTTTTGGTGAAGTCGGTTCGGTGCAGCTCGGCGCAATACATGTAAGCTTCGGCGCAAGTTTCGATGATGGGTTCTGCTTACGTGGGAGTCATGGAGACCTCGGCAGGGTGCAGCAGTGCGTGCTATCATTGCTTGGTTATTCGGTTGCATGAACGGGATGAAAGCGAAGGCTTGCAGCATATATGAATACCGCGAACTTCAACTTCAAGCGAGACGGGTTCGTCCTCGCATCGCTTGTGACGAAGGATTTCAAACTCAAGTACCGCCGCAGCGTGTTGGGCGTGGTTTGGTCCATACTCAATCCATTGCTCATGATGATCGTGCTTTCAGCGGTGTTCTCGTTCATCTTTCGAGCGGGGATCGATAACTTTCCGCTCTATCTCATTCTCGGAACGACGCTTTTCAACTTCATGTCGGCTGCCACGAACGGCGGCATGATGTCGATTCTCGATTCGGCCTCGCTCATAAAAAAGATCCGCATCAACAAGATGGTGTTTCCGCTCGAAAAGGTCATCTTCGAGCTCGTCAACTTCGTCATCTCCCTCGTTGCGGTCGTTATCGTCATGCTGTACTTTCAAGTTGCGCCGACGTGGAACATTCTGTTCCTCCCGCTTTTGCTCGTGTACATGATTATGTTTTGCACGGGTTTGGCTTTGATTCTCGCGTCGCTTGCGGTGTTTTTCCGCGATGTCATCCATCTTTGGGGTGTCATAATCATGGCTTGGACCTATGCGACTCCTTTGTTCTACCCGTTCGATATGCTGATCGATTGGATGAAGGTGCTCATGCAGTTCAATCCCATGTATCACTTCGTCACGTACTTTCGCGAGATAGCCCTTTATGCGCAAACGCCCAGCCTCGAAAGCAATCTGCTCTGCTTTGCGATGGGAGCGATCACCCTCGCCGTCGGTATCGTCGTATTCAACAAGTCACAGAAGAAATTCATCCTCTATGTGTAAACGTGTAGGGTTGCAGCTATGAAAAAAAACAAAACAGGCGTCCGGCCTTTAAACCCCAAAGAAATGGATGCGCTCGACCTTGCCGTTAAGGTCGACGATGTAACCATGATCTTCAACATGGCAAGCCAGCAACTCAACAGCTTGAAGGAATTCTTCATTGCCTTCGCGCGGCGCGAACTCTTCTTCAAGGAATTCGTTGCGCTCGATAAGGTGAGCTTCGAGGTCCGCAAGGGCGATGTCTACGGCATCGTCGGCACGAACGGGTCGGGCAAGTCTACCATGCTCAAGATCGTCGCCGGGGTGCTCGAGCCGTCGAAGGGTGCCTGCAGCATCAACGGCAACATCGCACCGCTCATCGAGCTGGGAGCAGGCTTCGATCTGGAACTTTCGGCTCGCGAAAACATCTATCTCAACGGCGCTTTACTCGGGTATCGGAAACGCTACATCGACGAGCATTTCGAAGAGATCGTCGATTTTGCCGAGGTGAGGGATTTCCTCGAGCTTCCCATGAAAAACTACTCTTCGGGCATGATCGCGCGCGTAGCGTTTTCGGTTGCTACGGTTATCGTCCCCGATATCCTCATCGTCGACGAAGCGCTGTCGGTGGGCGATATGTTCTTCCAGGAAAAATGCGAGAAGCGCATCAGCGAGCTTATCGAAAAGCATAACACGACGGTTCTGTTCGTGTCGCACAGCATCGAACAGGTCGAACGCGTATGCGAGAAGGCCATCTGGATCGAGAAAGGCCACTTGCGCATGAACGGCTCGGTCGAAGAGGTGTGCGAAGCGTACCGGTCGATGAGGGAATAGCATGGGCGAGCCCGCTGTCAGCATCGTCATACCGATCCATAACGCCGAAGCGTATCTGCCACGGTGCCTGGATTCCCTCAAGGCGCAAACGTTTCGCGATTGCGAAGCGATCCTCGTCGACGACGGTTCGACCGACGGATCGGGGAGTCTCTGCGACGAATTCGCCGCTGCGCACGAGAACGTGCAGGTGATCCGCCATGAGCGGGCACGCGGCGTCTCTGCGGCGCGCAACGCAGGAGTTGCAGCGGCGAGGGGTGCCTACGTCGGGTTCGTCGATGCGGACGATTGGGCGGCGCCCACCCTGTTCGAAACGCTCTATCGCATAGCGACCGAAACCGAAAGCGATGCAGCGCAGGTGCAGTACGTGCTGTGCTCTGGGCCGCGCACCGTGGAAAACGGGGTCGAATCCGTGCAGGTGCTGTCTTCGGAAGAGGCGCTTGCCGACATGCTCGTCAAAGAGGAGTACGCGGTGTGGAACCGCATCTACAGCCGTCGTTTGTTCGAAGCATGCGGACCTGCGTGCTTTCCCGAGGGGCTCACCTGCGAGGATCGTGTGGGTAACGCGAAGCTGCTCTCGCAGGCGAGGCGGGTTGCGGTATCGAGCCGTGTGGAGTACTTCTATTTCCAGAACCTCGGGAGCATTTCGTACAACGGCCTCGATGCGCGCGGACTCGATCTGCTCGAGGCCGATCGGATCATGGTCGAAACGTTGCGAACGTGCGCAGGCGAGCAGGTGCTTTCGCTTGCGCAGGACCGTGCCGCCAAAAGCTCGTTCTCGCTGCTCATCAAGTGGGCGCGGTTCGGCGTGACCGACCCGGATCTCGACGAGGAATCGACGGTGGCGCGACTGTTCGACGATTTCGGGGACAACTACGCTCGCCTGATGAAATCGCCGATGTCGGCGGGCAAGAAGATCGCGGCATGGCAGCTCAAGCACTGCCCAGGTCTGCTCCGCCTTGAATTCAAAGTGCTTCGGGCGGCATCGCGTGGCGAACAAGGAGGCAGCCGTGGGTAAGCTGCTCACTATAGCCATGCCGTGCTACAACGTGGAAGCGTATCTCGAGCGCGGTCTGGACTCGCTCGCCGATGAGCGTTTTTCCGACGATCTCGAGGTTCTCATCGTAAATGACGGCTCGACCGATTCGACAAAGGAGATCGCGCAGCGGTTCGTTGACGCCCATCCGTCGATATTCACGCTTATCGACAAAGAGAACGGGGGGCACGGATCGGGCATCAACGCGGGTATCGCGCATGCGACGGGTAAATATTTCCGTATCGTCGACGGCGATGATTGGGTCAACACGGACAATCTCGTGCTGCTGCTCGAGCGGTTGCGAACCGCCGATTCCGACATAGTCGTCGACGTCAAACGCGAGGTCGACATGGCCTCGATGCAAGGCGACGTCGTGTTTTTGCCCGAGTACGTCGAAACCGGAACCGAGCTGTCGTTTTCCGAGGTATGCAATCGCGAGGACACCGAATCCTGTATCACCATCCACACGCTCACCGTGAAAACCGATCTGCTGCGTTCGAGCGGCATCGCCATTCGCGAGCACATCTTCTACGTCGATTACGAATACATCGTGAAGGCGACGAGCCGTGCCGATACGGTTACGTTCTTCCCGATAGAGATATACCAATACCTCGTCGGCAACGCGAACCAGAGCGTTGCGGCCGAAAACTGGGTCAAGCGCTACCGTCATCATGAAACCGTGGTGAGGGAGCTGCTGCAGTTCGATGAAGAAAACGCTTTCAGCGCGGCGATTCAAGCCTATGTGACGCGCAAGATCCAGCTCGTCATCAACACGCATTACAACGTGCTGCTCATCTTCGACAAGGATCGCAAACAGGGGCTTGCACGTGCTAAAGCGTTTCGCACGTGGCTGCACGAGCGGTATCCTTCCTATGCCGAGCTTACAGATAAGCGCTACCGAAAAGCGCTGGCTCTGCACTATTTCGGCGTCGATGCTGCCAAACTGGGAAAGATCATGGGGCGCTAGCATGAGCTTCGAATCAACATCGCCGTGCGTGTCGGTTATCGTTCCTATCTATAACGTGGGCCGCTTTCTCGATCAGTGCCTTGACAGTATTCGCTCGCAAACGCTGCGCGATATCGAAATACTCTGCCTGAACGACGGATCGACCGATAACTCGCTTGCCATTATCAAGCGCCACGCCGCCCAAGACGAGCGCATCCGCGTGATCGATAAGGCGAACGAAGGCTACGGGGCAACGTGCAACCGGGGGATCGATCAGGCGAAGGGGACCTACGTTGCCATCGTCGAGCCAGACGATTACCTGCTTCCCGACATGTACGAAGCCCTGACGTCGTTTGCCGAAGCGTTCTTTGAACCCATCGACGTGGTGAAGGAAGCGTGGTTCGACGTGCTTGCGTGGGACGATCCGGCAACCGAGCGCAGGGTGCCGGGTTATCTGTACAAGCGGCTGAGCACATCGAAGGCTCCCCAGGCCATCGAAGCGATGCCGGTACTCCTCGAGGGCCACCCCGCCATCTGGTCGGCGCTGTACCGACGGGAATTTCTCGTCGAATGCGGGATCAGGTTCAACGAGTATCCCGGAGCGGGATGGGCCGACAACCCGTTTCTCATCGATACGCTCTGCCAAGCTCGGACTATCGTGTATCTCGATGCGATGCACTACTGCTACCGAAACGAGCTTCCGCCCGAAACCGGTGCGGCAGTCGCCGAAGAGCGGCTCGTCATGCCGCTTGTCCGGTGGAAGGATATGACGCAGGCCCTTCGCGCATACGGTACGGTCGATCGAGCGGTCTGGCAGGCGCATTACCAGCGGGGGTTCAACTACATCGACGACGTTATCGCCCAGGGCGGATGGGAAAGCGAGCGGGTCAAAGGCGCGATTGTCGACGACATGGCTTTGATGGAGCGCGATATCGTGCTCGACCATCCCAAGCTTTCACCTGCGAAAAAGCGGTTCTACGTAGAGCAGACGGGGTGCGAGGGGAAAAGCTTCCCCGTGTTCCCCTACGCATGCCACCTTGCGCGTGAATTCGCCGTACGGCTCAGGGCGCAGGGTTGTATCGGAGCCGCTCGCGCCCTCGGATCGTTTGCGAAGCGAAAAGCTGCAAGCCCAGATGCTGATAAGGTGGAATAGAGGCTTCTTGCCTCATTTTCGTTAGTCACGAACCGCGTGTATTGCTACTATCGTAGCCCTAGGGAATTGCATCCCTTGTTGAGCGTATCGTCGAGGATTGAGGAGCCGGTTTGGCGGATACAGTTTCGGTTATCCTGACCGTGTACAACATGGAGTCGTGCTTGCGCGATACCATGGACTCTGTTTTGTCGCAGACGTATCGGAATCTTGAAGTGATCTGCATTGATGACGGCTCGACCGACACGTCGCTTGAGATCCTCGAGCAGTGCGCACGCGATGATGGGCGGGTGACGGTATTCACGCAGGAAAACGTCGGTCCGGCCCGATCCCGCAATCGCGGGCTCGATCTTGCTTCGGGCGATTACGTCATGCTCCTCGACTCGGACGATCTGTACGATCATGACATGATCGAGAAGCTTTTTTCCCGCGCAAAAGAAACGAATGCGGATATTGTGGTGTGCCGTTCGGTCGAATACGATCACTGCACGCAAACCGTGTCGAAGGCGCCTTGGACGGCCAAGGTGGAGCAGATACCTCTGAAAGACCCTTTCTCATGCGGCGACATGAACGATTATATCCTGACTGCATTCATCGGATGGCCGTGGGACAAACTGTACCGGCGTTCGTTCATCGAAAAGTACAGCCTGCGGTTTCCCGCGTTGAACAACAGCGAAGATCTGTATTTCGTATTTCTTTCGCTCGTTTTGGCCGAGCGCATCAGCTTCTTCGACGAAGTGCTCATACGGCATCGGGTGAACCGTTCCGGTTCGGTGTCGAATTCGCGTACGGCCAATCCAACCGATTTCTACGAGGGCATATGCCTTCTCAAAGAAAAGCTCAGGGAAGAGCCGGTTCGCTATGAGCGTCTGTCGTGGGGATTTCTCAACTGGGCGTTCGACTATACGCTGTGGAATATCGAAACGCTTCCCGAGGGGGCGGTGAGGCTCGAGCTTATCCAGAGGCTCTCGCAAGACGGTTTTCCCGAGATCGAGCTTATGCACCATGGCGTCGGATACTTCACGCTTATACCCGACTGCCATGAAAGGTATGCAAGCTTGGTGAGAGAGCTCGACGGGGCCGCCCCCTGCAATCCGCGCGAAAACGAAAAGCATCCGCGCCTCAGCTATGTGACGGCCTTCTTCGCCGAAGCGCAGAAGCGCGGCTTCAAATCGGCCGTCGGCGATGTGGTCTACTGGCTTATCGGGAAGATGAAGGCTCAGGACAGCGATGCGCAGCGCCGCGCGAAGGATCGCGGGGCGCTGCTTCCCTATGTCAACAGGTGCTCGTCTGAGCAAAGCGATCCCGTGAAAGGGGAACACCGATGAGCGAGAGCATCCCAGAAGTTCGTCCGGCCGTTTCGGTTGTGATTCCCTGCTACAACGTCGAAGCCTTCCTTCCCGAAGTGCTCGACAGCGTTTTGGGCCAAACACTTGAGAACATCGAGGCGATCTGCGTAAACGACGGGTCGACGGATGGTACGCTTGCCGTCATCGAGCGCTACGCCGCAAAAGACCCGCGCGTCGTGATCATCGACAAGCCCAACGGCGGCTACGGTCACAGCATGAACAGGGGCATGGAGGCGGCCACCGGCGAGTTCATCGGAATCGTGGAATCCGACGATTTCATCCGTCCCACCATGTACGAGAAGCTCTATGCGGCGGCAATCGAGCACGACGTCGACTTCGTGCGGTCCGACTTCACGAAATTCAAGACGGGCGATGACGGCGAGCGCGTGTTCTGGGAAGAGAAGCTCACGCCGCACGACGAGTACTACAACGCGGTCATGAACCCTGCGGAAAACCTCGACGTGTTCAACATGCAGATGCTCAACTGGACGGGCATCTATCGCACCGATTTCATCCGCGAGCATCGTATCGTGCACCATGAGAGTCCAGGTGCGTCGTATCAGGACAACGGGTTCTGGTTCCAGACGTTTTGCTGGGCGAAACGGATATACGCGCTTCCCGAGGCGTTTTACTGCTATCGGCAAGACAACGCAGCTTCTTCGATCAACCAGAACAACAAAGTGTTCTGCATGCCTGACGAGTACGCTTGGATTCGCGAGTTTCTCGCTGCGAACCCCGAGCTTGAGAAGCGTTTCATCGGTGTGTTCCACTACAAGAAGATGCATAATCTCAATTTTGCGTTCTCTCTTTTGGCGCCGCAGTTTCAGATGCCGTTTCTTGAGCGGTATGCCGCAGAGTACCGCGAAGCCGAACGTCTGGATGAGCTTGACAAGACATTGTTTTGGCCCGAGGAGTGGGATGCGCTGCAACAGATCATGGCCGATCCCCGTGCGTATTGTGCCGAATATAACTATCAAATCGAGAAAAAGACGGCTTATAATAAGGCACATGAAGCAGGCTCACTTGCGTTGTTCCGGTTTTATGTGAAATACGAAGGGCTTAGGGTGGCTCTCGGCGCTGCTGCAAGGAGACTGAGGGGAAGATAGGATGCAGTATGGTGGATAATCATACGCCGGGATCGATGGCACCGCTTGTTTCGGTCGTCGTGCCGGCGTACAACGTCGGCACGTATATCGACCAATGCCTGACGAGCATCAAGGGGCAAACATACGCGAACCTCGAGATCATCGTCGTCGACGACGGTTCGACCGACGACACGCTTGAGCATGTGCGCAACCATGCGATCGAGGATGCCCGCATAACGGTTCTTACGCAAGAGAACCGTTATGCGGGCGTGGCTCGCAATTACGGGCTTTCCCATGCACGAGGGGAGTACGTCGCATTTCTCGACGCCGACGATTTCTTCGAACCCGACATGATCGGCGGCCTCGTCAAGCGCGCGGCCGACACCGAAGCCGATGTCGTCGTGTGCCGCTCGCTGTTCTTCGACGACGTGACCGAAGAGGTCAAGCCCATCGATTTTTGTCTGCTCTACGTCGATCCAACCGAAGTGTATTCAGGCTCTGCGCTCCAAGACGTCATGTTCAGGTTCTGCGTCGGATGGCCGTGGGACAAGCTTTTCCGGGTCGATTTCGTGCGCCGTCACGGCTTGCAGTTCCAAGATACGCGTACGACGAACGACGCCTACTTCGTGTTCATGGCACTCATGCTCGCCGACCGCATCGCGTTTTCGAACGAGGAGTACGTTTTCCATCGGACGAACAACGCCGGCTCTCTCGAACGTACGAGAAGCCGATCGTGGGCCAACGCCGTCAACGCTGCGCTGGCTATCGGAGAAGGGCTCGAAGAGCGCGAGCGCTACGACGCGTTCGAAAAAAGCTACTTGAACTGGTTTCTCAATTTCTCGCTGTGGAACCTCGAAACGCTTGAGGGCGAGGCGCGCGATGGGCTGGTCGAAAGCTTGGAGCACAGTCTTGCGCCGAAGCTGCCCGCCGATCCGCCCGACGGGTTTTACTTCGACGAGCGTGAGCGCGTTGCCGCAGAGCTTTTGAGAGCAGACCGCGCAACCGCCATACGGTGCGGCATGCTGCTCGCGTCGCAGGCCGCCCATCTGAGAAGCGACAATGCGTGGTTGCGCACCCATGCCGAGAAGCTTGACGGCGAGCTGGCATGGCGCGACGAGACGATCGAACGTCTGCAGCGCGAGAAGCAGGAAGTGCTGCAATCAAGAACGTATACCGTAGGAAAGGCCCTTATGGCCCTACCCTGTGCCATCAAGGACGTGTTTTCAAAGAAGGGCGCATCAGCATGAACATCACGGTATGCGGTACGGGCTACGTCGGTCTGGTTGCCGCAGTTGTCTTTGCTTCGAAGGGGCATACGGTCGTCGGGCTCGATATCGACGATCGCAAGGTAGCGCTTCTAAAGCGCGGCGTATCGCCCCTTTTCGAGCCGGGGCTTGAGGAGCTCATGGCCGAGTCGACGGGCAATCTCGCGTTCACGACCGACTACCGCGAGGCGTACGCGCATGCCGAGGCGATCTTCGTCGCCGTGCCGACGCCCGAGAAGGAGGACGGCTCGGCGGAGCTGTCTTACGTCATGCAGGCGTGCAACCAAATCGTCGAAAGCAGAGGCGAGGGATGCTTCGTCGTCATCAAATCAACCGTGCCTCCGGGTACGAACGACCGTATCCAGGCGTATTTCGACGAGCTGACGGGCATGCAGGGCAACGCACGGTTCGAAGTCGTTTCGAATCCCGAATTCCTTTCGCAGGGTACGGCCGTGCGCGATATGCTGTATCCTTCGCGCATCGTCGTCGGCGTGCAGAGCGAGCGCGCCGAAAGCATCATGCGCGAACTGTACCAACCGTTCGATGCTCCCGTCATGGCTATGGACTTGCGCAGCGCCGAGCTGGTCAAGTACGCGAGCAACGATTTTTTGGCCCTCAAGATATCCTACATCAACGAGATCGCGAACCTGTGCGATCTGGTCGGTGCGGATGTCGAGCGCGTTGCTGAGGGTATGGGGGCCGACCCGCGTATCGGCGAGAAATTCTTGCGTGCGGGCATCGGCTACGGCGGATCGTGCTTTCCGAAGGATACGAAGGCGCTCCATTGGCTCAGCGTGTGCCATGGACACGAGATCAAAACCATCAAGGCCGCCATCGAGGTGAATACAGAGCAGAAGACGCTACTCGTCGCGAAGGCGAAAAAGCGGCACGGATCGCTTCGCGGCAAACGGATAGCAGTGCTCGGCCTCACGTTCAAACCGAACACCGACGACTTGCGCGACGCTCCCTCGCTCGACGTGGTGCGCATGCTTGCCGACGAGGGGGCGACCATGGCGCTGTACGACCCCTGCGGTATGCCGGCTTTCGAAAAGCGCTATCCGGAGCAAGAGGGCTCGATCGTGTATGCAGAAAGCCCGCAGGCTGCGCTCGACGGTGCCGACATGGCGTTCATCCTAACCGAATGGGACGAGTTCTCGCAGCTTTCGCCGAGCGAGTATCGCAGGCTGATGCGCGACCCGGAGCTGTACGATGGACGCAACCTGTATCCGCCCGAGTCGTTTGAGGGTACGGGTGTCCGCTACGAGTCGATCGGAAGGCCGGTTGTCGAGCAGGTTTGAACCTGTCGCTGTTGGAAGCAGATCATCGGCAATGCATACGATCGAACGTATTTCGCGCAGGGCGGTGCGATGTTCTGCGAAGCTGGCTTCGTTGCCGTAATGCACCGGCTTACTGCATGCGTCGCATGGCCATGACTTTTCGCTGCAGCTTTTTAACGGGAACGTCGACGAGGCGGTAGTTCGCAACGCCCAAACCTACGGCAATCAGACTCGCGAGGACGGCGTTGACGATCGGCAGCATGGGATGTGCCCAGAAGAGGCAGAGCATTTGCTGGACGGGCCATCCCCAAAGATAGATGCCGTAGGAGTATTCCCCGCGCCGGGCGAAGCCGCTGAATTTCTTTTTCGTACCGTACCCGAGCCAGAAGAACGCATACGGGAAAGCGAGCAGCATCGCCGGTACGTCAAGCTTGAGCGCGATCAGCGCAACGAACAGCACAAGTGCGGCAAAACCCGCTTTCGTCGTGAGCGCTATCGCATTGCGATACACGTAAAACGCAACTCCAATATAAAACAGGACGATCGCTCGCACGACGCTGAGTTGAAACAAGTTGAAGACGGCGAAGTACACGCCGATCAGAGCGATGCAGGGAATCGAACAAAGCGCAAACTTCTTCTTATCGAAGCTCGTAAGCTTGAACCCGAGGTAGCATAAGACGTAGCAGGCGAATTCAACGGGCAGCGTCCAGAGCGCTCCGTTGATGTCGTTGGGATAGGGGTTGTTTTCGAATACGCCTGGCAGATTGTGCTGCATGACGAGAATGCCGTTAAGCAGATAGCGGTACGTCTTTGGATCGCTGTAATACTCGGGAATCGATCGATTCGAGAGCAAGGGTCCGATTACGAGAGCCATCAGGGCAACCACGAAGATCAACTGCGGAAAGATTCGAAACGAACGCAAGGCGAAATAGCGCTTCGCCGAGCGATGCGATTCGCAGCTTTTCGCGATGAGGAATCCTCCGAACAAAAAGAATACGCCGACGGCCACACCGCCCGTGCTCAGGCGTCCGTCGGTCCAGTTTGAAAGGTGCCCCGAGGCATCAATCCCAAGTGTTATGGTATACGAATGGGAGAAAATAACAGCGATCGCCGCGACGAACCTGATGATATCGAGGTTGTTGTCTCGAGATGATGCCACCTCGGCTAGTTTTGTTTTCACGAATAGGGCTCCTTGTACGTCTAGAGCATAGTACCCTCAAAGATGCTTCTCGAAAAGATATTTCGTGAAAACGGTTCGAAGAGCGCGATACGCATTGTTGGGTGTACCGACGTTTGTCGATTACAATGGATGCAAGAAGAGTCAAGTTTATGATTATCGTATTTTCGAGCGCTCTCACACTATAATATTCTGATTGCACAGTCCAAAGCGAAGGAGTCTTGAAGCGCGGATGAAGGGAATAATACTTGCCGGAGGTTCCGGAACCCGTCTCTACCCGCTCACAACGGTGACGAGCAAGCAGCTTTTGCCCGTCTACGACAAGCCGATGATCTACTATCCGCTGTCGGTCCTTATGATGGCGGGCATACAGGACATCCTCATAATATCGACTCCGCAGGATCTGCCGAATTTCGAGCGGCTTCTGCGTGACGGCTCGGATTTCGGTGTGAAGCTGTCCTATGCCGAGCAGCCGTCGCCCGACGGCCTTGCCCAGGCTTTCATCATCGGCGAAACGTTTGTGGGCGGTTCCAGCTGCGCGCTCGTGCTGGGCGACAACATCTTCTACGGGAGCGGTTTGGAGCGGCATCTGCGCCGTGCGGTCGAAACGGCCGAGACGTGCGGCGGCGCGACCATCTTCGGCTACCACGTGGACGACCCCGAGCGGTTTGGCGTGGTCGAATTTGACGAGCGGTACAACGCCGTGTCCATCGAAGAGAAGCCGAAGCACCCTAAAAGCAACTACGCCGTCACGGGGCTGTACTTCTACGATGCACGGGTGTGCGAACTCGCGCAGCGGGTCACTCCCTCCGCCCGGGGGGAACTCGAGATCACCGACCTCAACCGCATGTACCTCGACGAGGGCTCGCTCAACGTGGTCACCCTCGGGCGGGGGTACGCGTGGCTCGATACGGGCACGATGGAATCCCTGTTCGAGGCGTCCGACTACGTGCGCGCCGTCGCGCGTAGCCAGGGCCTCGCGATATCCGTCATCGAGGAGATCGCCTATCGAAACGGGTGGATCGACCGCGACAAACTGCTGGAATGCTCGGAGCGCTACGGGAAGTCGCCGTACGGCCGACATCTGAGGAAGGTTGCCGAGGGCAGGATCGTTCCTCAGGATGGGGAGGAGCGGGCATGAGGATTCTCGTTACCGGCGGAAACGGTCAGCTCGGCAGTGAACTTCAGCGCATAGTGCGCACAGGTGAGGCCGAGTTGGGCCCTTTGCCCGCCGTTTACGCGCATGCGGATGTCGTTTCGACCGATGTTCAGACGCTTGACATCACCGATGCCGATGCCGTGTCCTCGTTCGTTTCGGAGGGCGGGTTCGATGTTATCATCAACTGCGCCGCCATGACCAACGTCGATGGTTGCGAAGCGGCTGAAGACGATGCGTGGCGCGTCAACGCCGAAGCTCCGGGCAACCTTGCCTGTGCGGCGGAGGCTTCGGGGGCAACTTTCGTCCAGGTATCGACCGACTATGTGTTTCCGGGAACCGAGCCGCGGCCGCGGCTCGAAAGCGATCCGACTGGTCCCGTTTCGGTATACGGACGCACAAAGCTTGCGGGGGAGCGAAAGGCTCTCGAAGGCTGCAGCCGTTGCTTTGTTGTGCGTACGGCATGGCTGTATGGGTACGTGGGCAAAAACTTCGTCAAAACCATGATGCGGATCGGCAAAACTCACGACGAAGTGGCGGTGGTCGACGATCAGGTGGGCAACCCCACCTCGGCCAACGATCTGGCCTACGAAATTCTTCGGATTGCGGCAACGAAGCAGTACGGAATCTATCATTGCACCAACAACGGCATATGTTCGTGGGCCGATTTCGCCGAGACCATTATGGACGAGGCGGGGCTTGCGTGCAAAGTGGTGCGCTGCACGTCCGAGGAGTACGCCGCGGCGCATCCCAATGCGGCTCGACGCCCTGCGTATTCCGCATTGCGCAATGCGCATCTCGAAGAGACAATCGGCGACGACATGCGCTCTTGGCGCGAAGCGTTTTCCGAATACATGAGAAATTTCCCTGATCTGGAAGGCTAACGACGCTATGAAAACGTATTTAGTTACCGGCGGTGCCGGCTTCATCGGCAGCAACTTCGTGATCTACCTTCTGCGCAAGCACGAAGATATCCGCCTCGTCAACGTTGACAAACTCACCTACGCGGGAAACCTCGAGAATCTCAAAGAGGTGGAGGGCGATCCGCGCCACGTATTCGTTCAAGCGGATATCTGCGATAAAGTTGTCCTCGAGCGCCTGTTCGAGGAGCATGACGTTGACTACGTGGTTAACTTTGCAGCGGAAAGCCATGTCGACCGCTCTATAGAAACCCCCGAGGTATTCGCTCAGACCAACGTTATGGGTACCGTTGCGCTGCTCAACGCCGCCCGAAGCGCATGGGAGCAGCCAAACGGATCGTACCCTTCGGGCAAGCGCTTCTTGCAGGTGTCGACTGACGAGGTGTACGGAAGCCTCCCCCTCGATGATCCAAACGCGTTTTTCAGGGAAGACACGCCGCTCGATCCCCACAGCCCCTATTCCGCATCGAAGGCCTCGGCCGATCTGTTCGTGATGGCGTACGGCGATACCTACGGGCTTCCGATCAATATCACACGGTGTTCGAACAACTACGGTCCCTTCCAGTTTCCCGAGAAGCTCATTCCGCTCATGATCAACAATGCACTTGCTCATAAAGAGCTGCCCGTGTACGGAGACGGTCTGAACGTGCGGGATTGGCTCTACGTCGAAGATCATTGCAAGGCCATCGACCTGGTGCTCGAACGAGGCATTGTGGGCGAGGTGTACAATGTCGGAGGCCACAACGAACGGCCCAACATTTTCATCGTTCAAAAGATCATCGAGGAAACCTCGAATGTTGCGGAGGATACTGCGATCGACGAAACGCTCATCTCGTATGTCGAAGACCGCAAAGGGCATGACCGTAGGTACGGCATCGCGCCCGACAAGATCAAGGCCGATCTGGGATGGTATCCTGAGACCCCGTTCGAGGTGGGTATAGTCAAGACGATCGAATGGTATCTCAGAAATGAAGCGTGGATGGCTGGCGTTACCGACGGATCGTATCAGGATTATTACGAGAAGATGTATCGAGGGCGTTCGGCGGCTTCGCAAGAAGGGGATCGATAATGACTCTGGAATCAAGCACTACGTTCGGCAACTTCATCTTTACGAGAACATCGATCGAGGGCGTCATCGTTGTCGATGCCGTCCGATACGACGACGAACGCGGCTATTTCATGGAGACGTATAAGAAACCCGATTTCGTTGCTGGCGGCATTGATGCCGAGTTCGTGCAAGACAATCAATCGGCATCGACGCGAGGCGTGCTGCGCGGACTGCACTTCCAGATTGAGCATCCGCAGTCCAAGCTCGTGCGTGTAGTATCTGGCGAAGTATTCGATGTGGTTGTGGACCTTCGGGCGGGAAGCCCCACATACGGCACATGGGAGGGAGTGATCCTCTCTGCCGAAAACCGACGTCAGCTTTTCATGCCGCATGGTTTCGCGCATGGATTTCTCGTGCTATCCGACTCTGCGGAATTCTGCTACAAATGCGACGACGTGTACCATCCCAACGACGAGGGGGGGCTTATGTGGAACGATCCCGCAATCGGGATCGAATGGCCCATACCCGAGGGCATGGAACTGGTCTTGAGCGACAAAGACAAAAAGCATCCATGCCTCAAGGACATCGCTGCTGTTATCTGATACCATAGCAAATCGTCGGCATAGCAGGCGATGCCGACAGGGGGCAGCGCTAGCGCGATGAAGGTTGGGTGGCAATGAGAGAATACGACGACGAAACGCTCGGGCATTTGCAGCAATGCGAGTTGATGATACTCGACGATTTTCTGCATATCTGCGATTCCGAAGGGCTCACGTATTTCGGCCTCGCCGGTACGGCGCTCGGCGCTGTGCGGCACAAGGGTTTTATTCCCTGGGATGATGACATCGATGTCGGGCTTCCAAGCAAAGACCTCGAACGGCTTATCGAAGTCGTGAAGGCCGATTACTCCGATAAATACGTGATCATGAACGCGGCCGAAGACATCCACTATCCCTTACCGACCACGCGTATGATGCTCAAGGGCACGCAGTTTTGCGAAGAAGCACTGCAGAGCGTACCGTGCTTCATGGGCATATTCCTCGACCTGTATGCGTTCGACGCGGTTGCCGATGATGAGAAGGCCTACCGCAAGCAGGCATGGGATGCGTGGTGGTGGTCGCATGTACGCATCCTGCTCAGCATTCCCAAACCGGTTCTTCCTTTCGGGGGGGGGCTCAAAGCGGTTGCCTCGAAAATATGCCAGTTCGCCTCATGGTTCTTCAACAAAGTAGGCATGACGAGCGAGAGGGCGTTCAAAAACGAGGAAGCGGCTCGCAATCGCTATCGGGATTGCGAAACCAAGCGTATCGCCTACCTATGCGATACCGATCGGTTTTCTCAGACCATCGCATGGGACGACCTGCTTCCCCTGAAAAAGCTCGAGTACGAAGGCCGCCAGATCGCCTTTCCCTCGAATTACGAACAGCATCTCGTCGATTTGTATGGCGACTACATGACGCTTCCCCCCGAAGAAAAGCGCAAGAACCATTTTCCCGCCCGGTTGGATTTCGGGCCGTACTGATTCTGCGCGAACCGCTTTGCTGTACGAAGGGTACACGGCTAGCCTTTTTGATTGCTCTTCTCGCCTTTGGAGTACCAGCGGTACACAAACGCTGCAATTGGCTTCGGCCAGAAGCTCTGGAGCATCCGCAGGTCCTCAGCACCCCTGCTGCTGTCTTCTATCAGGTGAGACGTTTCCGAGTCCTCGTGGATGCGGTGATACATCATGATCGACGGATTGTACAGAAAGTCGCCTTCTTGGAGGGCCAGAGCGGCCCATGCCTGCCAATCGAGATTCGATCGGTAGTCGTCTTTAAAGTAGTTCGGGGTTATCTTGTTTTTGACGAGAGTGACCGAGGGGCAGCAGATGGGGGAGCCGAACGAAAGGATTCGCCTTCGGACGAACCTGCTGCGGCGAAGCGACGTTCGTTTGAGGGGAGCGAGCATGGTTCGCTTTACACGGAGAAGCTGGTTGTCGTCTATGCGCTCGCCGTTTCTCATCTCCCCGTAGTTGGTGAAATACAGGAGCGGATCGTTCGATTCGTTCATCATCAGAAGCATGTTTTCAAGATAAGCCGGCTCGTATACGTCGTCTTGATGGGCGATGGTAACGAGCTCGGTTTCGGCGAAATCGACCGCATGGTTCCAGTCGGATGCGATCCCTGGCTCCGTGTCGCTGACGTGGAGCGAAATGGAATAGCGCTTGCTCAGGCTTTCGATGTACTCGTTTGGAGTCGATGTTGCGATAAGGATGTTCGCCTCGACGGTTTGTGCGAGAAGCGATTGCAGGCACTCTTCTAAATACGGGCTTTCTTTGTAAGCGCATACGGCAAAAGTGTGGTTTGATGACGAGTACATAGTTACTTCCTGTATAGTGTAGGCTCGGTATGGGGCAATGTCCAAACAACGATATCGTATTCAGGTGATAAGGAGCAAGAGCGACAGCCATGACATACAAAGAATACGAGAACCCCGAAGAGTTGAGGAAGTTGCAACTGGTCTCGACCGATATTCTTGAAGAGTTCGACCGGGTATGCAAGGTTCTCGACATACCGTACTTCATCTACGCGGGAACCGCCATCGGCGCGGTGAGGCACCAGGGGTTCATTCCATGGGATGACGACATCGACGTCGGTCTTCTGCGCGAGGACTATAACCGGTTTCTCGCTGAAGCTCCCGCTGTGGTGGGCGATCGATTTGAAGTGGTGAGCTCGTATACCGAACGCTATTTTCCCGCTTGCAACGCCAATCTGTCGCTCAAGGGTACTTTGGGCGTTCCCGAGGAGTTCGACGACTGTCCGTACCAGTACGCCATCGGCATCGGTATCTTTGCGTTCGACAAACTCGTAGACGATCCAAAACGCTACAAGCGTCAGAGCAGAAGGACGTGGATGTGGGGCCGTCTCGCCTTTCTGCGCGCTACGCCGACGCCTCATCTTTCGCTGCGTGGATGGAAGCGCGGATTGGTTCTCGCAGCCTGCCGGATTGCCTATTCGGTCATGAAGGTCGCAAACGTATCCCCGCAATGGATCTACCGAAAATGGGAGCAGGCTGCGACGCTCTACAACGGCACGGATGGCGTGTGCGTTGCGGATTTCATGGACAAGGATCCGAAGTCGTGCAGCGCGCGACTCGACGAGCTGTTTCCGACGAAGACCGTTGCGTTCGAGGGGCTTGCAGTGCAAACCGCGCGAGACGACGACGCGATGCTCAGGCGCATTTACGGCGACTACCTTAAACTTCCCCCTGTCGAAGACCGATGGAACCATCTGCCCTCGAAACTTGATTTCGGAAGCTACTGATTCGTCGGCGACTTTCATCCATGTCCTCGAACACTCAGATAAAGAAGGATTACTTTTGGAATACGCTCGGCAGCGCTATGAGCGCGGTTGCAAGCGTCCTTCTGCTCATGGTGGTAACGCAATCGCTCGGCGCGTATGTCGGTGGTATCTTTGCCCTCGCCTTTGCCGTCGCGCAGCAGTTTCAAACGCTCGGGCAGTATGAGGTGCGCCCCTATCAGGCAACCGATGTCGAAGACAAGTTCAGCTTCGGAGTGTACTATGCTGCGCGTATCGTCACCTGCGGCCTTATGATAGCGGGCATCGTCCTATACGCGATCTATTCGAACGGACTCGGCTACGAAGCCGTGCTTCTCGTTCTTGTCGGGTGGCTCAGGTTCTTCGACGCGTTCGAAGACGTATTCCACGGCATGTTCCAACAGAGGGGGAGGTTGGATATTGCGGGCAAAGCGTTCTTCTGGCGGGTTCTCTCGACGGTCGTTTCGTTCTCGGTGACGGCTTTTCTGGCTCGCGACATTTTCGTCGCGTGCGTCGTGTCGATCGTTGTTTCGACGATTACGTTCGTCGTGCTCAACATACCACCCGCGCGTTCGTTCGTCACCATCAAACCGATATTCGATTTCAAGAAAATCCGGCAACTGCTCGTCGCGTGCTTCCCTTTGTTCCTCGGGTCTTTCCTGCTCATGTATCTTGTCAATGCGCCGCGCTACGGGATCGAAGAGGTGCTTTCGAAAGAATTCCAAACCTACTACGCCATCCTGTTCATGCCCGCCATGGTAATCAATCTCATCAGCGGATTCATATTCAAGCCACTGCTTACCACATTGGCGAACCATTGGAAAAACGGCTCGAGGCGGGGGTTTGCGTCGATTATCGCCAAGGGGCTTGCCGCTGTCGCCGTCACATCGGTTTTTGCCCTCGTCGTTGCATACTTCATCGGGATACCCGTCCTTTCGTTTCTGTATGGTGTTGATTTGTCGGGGTATCGGCCGGTGCTCATGACTCTGCTCGTGGGCGGGGCGTTCAATGCAGCGAGCGTTATCTTGTACTATGGGCTTATTACCACGCGGCATCAGGGTGCCATATTGCCCGGATACGCCATCGCTGCCCTGGCAGCGCTTCTGTTTTCCCGGCTCTCGATCGAACAGTTCGGCATGATGGGAGCCGCATATCTGTACGACGGCGTCATGGTGCTGCTCGTTGTAATATTCGCTGCGCTCAACGTGTATTTCGTCAAACGCGCTGCAGGCGTTTCGAAACGTCCGTGAGGTAGCGGGGCATGAGCGCTCTGCTGGTGCGCACAGGGCAGTGCGGTTCTGCACGATGGCGATCTATTTAGGCTATAATAGAGCGATGAAGCTATTAACGATTATTCCAGCATACAACGAGCAAGACTGCATCGTGGGGACGATCGAGGAGTTGCGTCAGGCGGTGCCCGACGTCGATATCCTTGTAATCAACGATGGCTCTACCGATGAAACGGGTGCGATATGCCGTCGCGAAGGATACAACTTCCTCGATTTGCCGATTAACGTGGGGCTCTCAGCGGGTTTTCAGGCGGGCATGAAGTACGCATGGCGAAACGGGTATGATTGCGCGCTGCAATTCGATGCCGATGGCCAGCACCGGCCCGAATACGTTACGCCGATGCTCGAGGCCATGGAGGCAACGGGTGCCGACATCGTCATCGGATCTCGCTTTGTGACGAAGAAGAAAAATGCGTCCGCCCGTATGGCTGGCTCGATGCTCATTTCGTCTCTCATTAAGCTTACAACGGGCAAGAAGCTTTTCGATCCTACATCGGGTATGCGCATGTACAATCGTCGGACGATAGAGGAATTCGTGAACCGATCGGACTTCGGTCCTGAACCCGATACGCTTGCTTATCTTATGAGGAAGGGTTTTAAAGTTGTAGAGGTGCAGGCTGAAATGAGGGATCGGGAAACAGGGGAGAGCTATTTAAGCTTTTCGAAATCAATCATGTACATGGCGCGTGCCTTCGTGTCGATACTTATCGTGCAATGGCTGAGGTGAAACGATGAGTTGGTATTTTCGGGCGGTTCTAGTTCTCGGTGCCTTGATCGTTTTTCTATTCGTTTTGAGAAAGCTCAAGAAAACCGAGATGAGCATTGCCAATTCGGTATTCTGGCTCCTTTTCGCTGCTGCGCTCGTGATTGCAGCGGTCTTTCCCCCTGTCGTGTTTTTCTTTTCCGATCTGCTCAGCATCGAGTCCCCCTCGAACTTTATTTTTCTGTGCGTGATTGCTTTTTTGTTCATAAGGTGCTTTACGCTGACGGTAGAGGTATCGAATCTCAAAGAGCGACTCGATATCCTTTCGCAGGAGATAGCCCTTAAAGAGAATGATCGATGGCGTCGAGTTCATCCCGACGAGGCAGATGACGAAAGCACGTCCAAGTAGGCGGGATTTTTTCCTTCCGTACCACGAGCGGTTCGGTCGCGGCGAACTGCATCGGAGGTGCAGCATATTCTCAGCAAAGTAAGGCCTGGGTCTTTTGCAAGGCGCTTTTGATAGTTTGCTTGTTCAAATTTTACTTTTTCTTTACAAAAATGAACAGTACGGCTACACTGGTCGCTATGCTTACCACCACACACACCCAACAAGATCTGGCAGCGTATCTTGCATACCCGATAACCCGAAGGGGGGCGGTGGCCGTCGGCTGCCTGCTCGCATCGTCGTTGCTTCTTTCGGGCTGCTCGCCCGCAAACGAGAACACAGTCGTCATCTACTCGTGCGGGGAGGGCGCTGCCAACGAAATGCTTCTCACCGCAATGCATGAGGATCTTCCCGAATACGACATCAGGCTCCACTACGTGTCGACGGGTTCGGGAGCCGCCCGCATCAAAACCGAGGGCGTGCAGAGCGAGGCGGACATCATCCTCATGCTCGAAGGCGGCTATTTGCGTCAGATCGAGGATGTGCTCGCTCCTCTTGCATACGATTTCTCCGTTTTCGAGGATGACTTGCTCGACGGAACGCAGAAGTACCTGCCGTTTCGGCGGGAAAGCGCTTGTATCGCGGTCAACCGGGGCGAGCTCGAGGCGCGCGGGCTTGCCGTGCCCGAGACGTATGACGATTTGCTCGATCCTGCGTATAAGGGACTCATCTGTATGCCGAACCCCAAATCCTCGGGTACGGGCTATAACTTTGTGAAGAGCATCGTTAACGAACGGGGTGAAGAAGAGGCATTCGCATATTTCGACGGCCTTGCCGAAAACGTGTACCAGTTCACTTCTTCGGGCTCAGGACCCGTAAACGCGCTTGTGCAAGGAGAAGCACTCGTTGGTCTCGGTTTGACGTACCAGGCGGTTTCAGAAATCAATCAGAACGTACCGATCGAGATCGTCGAGTTTACGGAGGGATCTCCTTGGACTATGAACGGTATTGGCGTCATTGAGGGAAAAGAAGAAAAACCCGGCGTTCAGGCCGTTATGGATTGGATGTACGACAAGGGAATACTGCTTGATAAGCAAGAATTCGTGCCCGACAGGGTTTTCATTGAGCAGGATACGTCGATTCCGAACTATCCGACGGATGCAGCATACGCCGATATGACTGGCATCTTCGACATTGACGAAAAGCAACGCCTTTTAGAGAGATGGAAGTACTAGAACCATGAGCGATACGGTAAAACTGTCCATACGGGGTCTCACCAAGCGCTTCGATGGGAACGACACGCTCCACGCGCTCGATTTCGACGTGTACGACGGCGAGTTCCTCTCCATTCTCGGACCGTCGGGCTGCGGCAAGACGACTACGCTGCGCATACTCATCGGCCTGCTCGCTCCCGATGAGGGCACGGTGTTACTTGACGGTGTGGATATCACCCACGAGCAACCTGATAAGCGCCATATGGGGATTGTCTTTCAGGATTACGCGCTCTTCGAAAACATGACCGTGCTTGGCAATGTCGAGTACGCACTCAAGTTTAACGACGAGCTCAAGGGCCGTCGGCGTGAAATCGCGACCGCCATCCTTGATCAGCTGGGGCTTTCGGCACACCTTGGCAAGAAGGTGCATCAGCTTTCGGGCGGTCAGCAGCAGCGAGTAAGTATCGCGCGCACGCTCGCGCTCAACCCGGATATCATCTTATTCGATGAACCGATGAGCGCTCTCGATGTCGAGACGAGGCTTTCGCTGCGTGGCGAACTCAAACGCATTCAGAAGGAGTTCGGCACGACGATGATCTACATCACCCACGACCAAGAAGAAGCGTTTGCCTTGTCCGATCGCGTCATGGTCATGGGGGAGGGCAGGATTCATCAGCTTGCAACACCTGAGGAGATCATCGCGCATCCGGCTGACGAGTACGTCTCTGCGTTCGTCGTCGAAAACCTCCGTATAAAGATGGACTCGCTCGCACGATTCATGGAGGCGTAAGGCGCGTGAAGGGCAACGGAAAACTTACCGTCACGCGCGTCGTGCTTGCGCTGTTCTTTCTTTTTGCAGCGATCTTGCCGCTCATCACGCTCTTCGCGAACTTGGCGAATCCCGAAGCGCGCGCGGTCTTTGGCACCGAGCAGTTCGTCACGGCATGCCTCAACTCGGTAGCTGTTGCGCTCACTTCAACGGTCATCGCTATCGCGCTCGCTATCGCCATGGCCTGGGTTCTCTGCCGTACGAACATTCGCTTCAAAGGAGCTCTCGGTGTTCTCATGACACTGCCGATGCTCATTCCCTCCTTGGCTCACGGCATGGGACTCGTATTCCTGTTCGGCTCAAACGGTATCATCACGAACCTATTCGGTCTCGATGGCTCGATATACGGGTTTTGGGGCATCGTCATGGGTTCGGTGCTCTACTCGTTCCCCTCGGCGTTCCTGATCGTATATGACGTGCTTAAGTATGAGGATGCGCTGCCCTACGAGGCGGCTGACATTCTCGGCATCCCCAAACTCAGTCAATTCGTCAACATCACGCTACCGTATTTGCGAAAGCCGTTGATATCGGCGGTTTTTGCAACGTTCACGCTTGTGGTGACCGACTATGGCGTACCGCTTATGGTGGGCGGCAAGTGCACCACGCTTCCCGTGCTCATGTACCAAGAGGTCATAGGCCTCATGAACTTCGATACCGGGGTAGCTATCGGGTTCGTGTTGCTCATTCCCGCAGTGGTGGCGTTTCTCGTCGATATGCTCAATGCCGACAAGGGCAAGCTTTCCTTCGTATCGAAAGGCTTTGATATTGCGAAGAACCGTCTGCGCGATGCGCTCGGGTACGCGATGAGCCTCGGTATGTCGCTGTTCATCCTGCTTCCGCTCTGCTCGTTCGCGATCGTGTCGTTCGTGGCGAAGTACCCGATCGACATGACGTTCACGCTCGAAAACATCGGACGCGCGTTCAATCTGAACGCGGGCGACTACTGGGTGAACTCGGTGCTCATTGCATTCGCCGTTGCCGCCATCGGCACGGTACTCGCGTACTTTGCCGGCTACATTACCGCCCGCATCAAGGGACGCACGGGCAGAATTCTGCATCTCGTTGCGATCACGACCCTTGCGATTCCCGGTATCGTGCTCGGTTTGTCGTACGTGCTGTTCTTCAAGGGTACGTTTATCTATGGCACGTTCGCCATACTCATTCTCGCGAACCTCATTCATTTCTTCGCCTCCCCGTATCTCATGGCCTACAATTCGCTCGGAAAAGCGAACGAAAACCTCGAGGCGGTCGGATCGACCATGGGTATCAGTAGGGCGAGCATCTTGAAAGACGTGCTGATACCCCAAACGGCCGATACGATCATCGAGATGTTCTCGTATTTCTTCGTGAACTGCATGGTGACCATTTCGGCTGTAGCGTTTTTGGCGACGACGCTCGATATGCCGCTTGCGCTCTTGATCACCGACCTCGACGCCCAGCGTCTGACCGAGTGCACCGCCTTCGTATCGCTCATGATCCTCGGGACGAACGTGGCGCTCAAGCTCGTTATGACGGGCGTGAAGAAGGCCGTAAGGGCGCGGGCGTGAAGCAAGGTCCCGAAGCGCATGCGTGCGATGGAACACCTCACGTGAATTTCTCGATACAACGATACATGACGGCAAAAGGCAGGAACAATGCGTGGCCAGCTCAACTATAAGGAATTCAAACTACTGACAACGCTCGATGAGACACGCGGCCTTTCCGTGACGCAACGGGAGCTTTCCGCGATGTCGGGCCTTTCGGTCGGCACCGTGAACAAGGTGGTGGCCGATTTGACAGGTGCCGACCTCATGACCGAAGGATCGGTAACGCAGGCTGGGTTTGAAGCGCTCGAGCCGTATCGTGTCCAGCGCGCTGTGCTCATTGCGGCGGGGTTCGGTACGAGACTCGTACCGATTACCCTCAATACGCCCAAGCCCCTCATCCGCGTCCGCGGAGATCGTATTATCGATTCGCTTCTCGAAGCACTCAGCGCGGCGGGGATTGAAGAGGTGTACATCGTGCGCGGATACCTTTCCGAACAGTTCGACCAACTGCGCTACCGCTATCCGAATATCGAGTTCATAGAAAATCCGTTCTACAACGAGGCGAACAACATATCGTCTGCGCTCGCTGCCAAAGACTTGCTTGAAAACGCATACGTTATGGAATCTGACCTGCTTTTATACAACCGCTCGCTCATCACGAGATACCAATACGACTCCAATTACCTTGGCGTGCCTGTCGAAGTGACCGACGATTGGTGCTTCGAATCTAAGCGAGGCGTTATCACGAAGCTTACGGTTGGGGGTACGAACTGCCACCACATGTTCGGGATATCGTACTGGACCTCCGAGGATGGGAAAAAGCTCTCAAGCGATATCGAAGCGACATTCACTATGCCCGGAGGCAAAGAACGCTACTGGGACGAGGTTCCGCTCAACTACTTCGCCAAGAACTACACGGTTCGCATCCGGGAATGCGGATTCGAAGACGTTGTGGAAATCGATACGTTTCGCGAACTGCAGGAAATAGATCCTGCGTATTCGGTCTAGCAAGGAGTGTCAGACTATGCAAAGCAATGCACTGCCGCTTTCGAAACCGGAATTTCTGGTACTCGAAGCATGCTTTCGAAACAGCACGCGCTCGCAACGCGAGATCGCGGCAAGCACGGGGCTCTCGCTTGGAACGGTTAATGCGGTTTCAAAAAAACTTGCAGCAGAAAATATGCTCGGCGAAGCATACCGGCTAACCGAAGTGGCGTATGCGCGGCTCGAGCCTTATCGTGTGGAGAACGCTGTTATCATGGCCGCGGGGTTCGCTTCCCGCTTTGCCCCCATTTCCTACGATAAGCCTAAAGGACTCCTGAACGTCAAAGGCGATGTGCTCATTGAACGGCAGATACGCCAGCTCAAGGAGGCCGGTATCGACGACATCACGATTGTCGTCGGCTATAAGAAAGAGCAGTTCTTCTATCTTGAGGATCTATTCGGCGTATCCCTTGTCGTAAACGAGGAGTATACCGTGAGGAACAACCATTCTTCTCTATGGCTCGTTCGCGAAAAGCTCGGCAACACGTACGTCTGCTCGTCGGATAACTATTTTCCGAACAATGTGTTTTCCCGTTACGAGTATGAGGCGAATATACCGGGCGTGCTCGTTGAGGGCCGCGTGACGGAATGGGTCATGGAGCTTGGAAAAGACGATCGGATTATCGAATACGGGGAAACGACGTGCGATGATCGTTATGTGGCGCTCGGGCAGGTGTATTTTGACCGAACATTCAGCAAAGCGTTTGTCGGAATACTCGCACGCGAATACGATCTCCCTCAAACGAAGCCGAAGTTATGGGATCAGATATTCGCGGAGCATACGAAAGACCTGTACATGGTTATGAAGCCGTTTGAGCCGGGTTCGATACTCGAATTCGATTCGCTTGACGACCTGCGGGCCTTCGATCCCGATTTCATTGTCAACGTCGATTCGGCCATACTCGATAACATCTGCTCGATCCTCGGCTGCTCCCGGACGGACATCCATGGCGTACAGCCCATCAAGGAGGGACTTACCAACCTTTCGTTTCGGTTCTCCGCGTGCGGCAGCGAATACGTCTACCGACATCCCGGCAACGGGAGCGAGAACCTTGTCGATCGCAGAAGCGAGACCGAAGCGGAGCATCTTGCTCGCGAACTGGGGTTGGATCGTACTTTTGTATACGAGGATCCCGAGCAGGGGTGGAAAATCAGTCGGTTCGTCGAGGTGGTCGAGACGTTCGACTACGGCAAGAAAGAACATGTCGATACCGCTATGAAGATGGTTCGAACGCTGCATGATGCCGGCAAAACCGTACCGCGTCGCTTCGATGCCTACGAAGAGGCGCGCAAGCTCGCCGATCTGATGTACGGAAGCGCAGACCGCTATCCGGAGAGCTATCGCGAACTTTTCAAACTGGCCGAAGAAACGAAGCGTTACGTCGATGCCGACGGCGTTGCTCCCGTGCTCGTGCACGGCGATGCATGGGGCAACAACATCCTCGTATCGGAAGACGGCTTCGACCTCATCGATTGGGAATACGCCGCGACAGGCGACTACGGGCTCGATATGGGATCGTTTCTGCAGCACTTTATGACCGAAGAGGAAACGAGGTACGCCATCGACCAGTATTTCGGTGGTAAGGCAACCGAGGAAGAATATCGCCACAGCGTTGCGGGAACGGGTCTGAGCAAGTTCTATTGGACCGTGTGGGCGGGCTACGAGGCGTATCTCGATCAACCCATCGGCGAAGACGAATTCAACTGGTACCGGTTTTGCAAGAGGATGATGAAGCAAGCACTCGGTCTGTACGAAAAGTAGTACGGAAATACCCCGATCTGCCTGGGAGCGGGGTGGTGCCGCATATCCACGCGCGATTGGATTAGAGGAAAGGGAGAGAAAGATGGAGATGCTCGGCACAGGTGTCGTGTACATCGTAATGATATGTGCGATCGTGGGGTGTGCAGCCTCGGTTATCAAACCCGAAAGCGAGCTCGGCCTCCAGTGGCAGTTCGGCATCGAGGCGATCGGCTCGCTCTTTCTTTCGGTTGCAGGCGTGTGGGCTTCGATTCCGTATCTTAAAGCGTTCATCAGCGCGGTATTCGGACCGGCATACGCCGCGATTGGGGCCGATCCCGCTCTTGCGGCAACGACATTCATAGCTTCCGATATGGGCGGCTACCAGCTTGCAGAAACGCTTGCGCAGACCTATGAGGGATGGATCATGGCCATGACCACGGGTTACATGGCTGGAGCAACTATTGTGTTCACCATTCCAGTCGCACTCAAGATGATCCCGCGCAAAGATCAGAAGTATTTGGCCCTCGGTGCAATGAGCGGATTCCTCGCGATACCGATCGGTGTTCTTGTGACAAGCGTCATCCTTGCGTTTACGAACCCCTTCATCCGCGAAACTGCTGCAACCAACACCGAAGCGACCTACCAACTTGCGCTCACATTCAGTCAGATCGGAATCAATCTCGTACCCCTTATCGTCATCTGCGTGGCGCTCGCGCTCGGTTTGCGCTTCAAGCCCGATGCCATGATCAAGGGGTTCATGGTATTCGGCCGTGTGCTCGAATCGGCGCTCAAGATCATTCTCGTGTTGTGCGTGGTTGAATACTTCACCGGCTTCTTCTCGTCGACGCTCGGCGCGGCGTGGGGTTTCGATCCTATCCTTGCCACCGAGGACGATCTCATGCGCTGTCTCGAGGCATGCGGCGCAACGGGAATGATGCTATGCGGTGCGTTTCCCATGGTATGGCTCATTAGGAAATTCCTTGCCAAACCGCTTGATACGCTTGGCAGGACGGTCGGACTGAGCTCCGATGCCATGACGGGCATCCTCGCTGCATGCGCGAACCTGCTCGCACTGCTTGCGATGTTCAAATCGATGAAGGCGCGCGACAAGGTGATCACGCTTTCGTTTGCCGTGTGCTGTGCCTTCGTCCTCGGAGATCACCTCTCGTTCACCGCGAACTTCCAACCAACGCTCATCGTACCTATCATGTTTGGTAAATTGGTTGCGGGCATCTGCGCTATCGTCTTTGCTCGGTGGCTGTCGGTGAAAAAGGCTGAGCAGCTCGAAGAGCAGGACATGCTGCTTGAAGACGGGCTGGAAGGCAAGGTGGAGCACGAGCTGGAGCCAAAGACGGTTTAGCGGGGTTGCGGGTGCATCGGATAAAACATCTCTTACTGGTATAGCAAGGTCGAATGAGTAAGGAGTGAGAAGGCGGATATGTCTCTCGAGAAGAAAGAGTTCTTAGTGCTTCGGGAATGTTCGAAGGGCGAAGGTCCGCTGACGCAGAGAGACCTGACTGACGCGACCGGGTTGTCGCTCGGGTCGATCAATGCGGCGTGCAAACAGCTCATCGAAGACGGGCTGCTCGAGGGGGAATACCGGATAACCCCACGCGGCATGGATGCCCTTGTTCCCTACAAGGTCGACAACGCGGTCATCATGGCCGCAGGTTTTTCATCGCGCTTTGCGCCGATTTCCTACGATAGGCCGAAGGGAATGTTGAAGGTGCGCGGCGAAGCGCTGATAGAGCGCCAGATCCGCCAGTTGCAAGAGGCCGGCATCGAAGACATCACCGTCGTGGTCGGCTATATGAAGGAAGCGTTCTTTCATTTGGAAGACAAGTTCGGCGTGCGCATCGTCGTGAACGAGGAGTATGTAACGCGAAACAACAACTCTACGCTCATGCTTGTAAGAGAGCGGCTTGGCAACACGTACGTCTGCTCGTCGGACGATTATTTCACTGAGAACGTATTTTCAGCTTACGAGTACCAAGCGTTTTACGCAGCCCGGTACTTTCCCGGCAAAACCGACGAATACTGCATAACGGTGGGAGCGGGCAACCGTATCGTAAAGGTGAGCTACGGGGGAGCGGATGCTTACGGAATGCTCGGGCATGTATACTTCGATCGGACGTTTTCGGAAGGATTCGTCAAAATCCTCGAAGAGGAGTACGACAAGCCCGAGACGGCACCGAAATTGTGGGAGGACATCTACGTCGACCATATCAGAGAACTCGAAATGGTCATGCAACCTTTCGACGAGGGCGTTGTGTACGAGTTCGATTCGCTCGATGATCTGCGCGAATTCGACCATGATTTCATTGATAACGTCGATTCGGAAATATTCGACAATATTTGTGCGGTACTTGGATGTCCTCGCTCGGCAATAATCGACATCGCGCCCATCAAAGAAGGACTCACTAACCTGTCGTTTCGTTTTTCATGCGGCGACTCGACATACGTGTATCGTCATCCCGGTGCTGGGACCGAGGAGATCATCAATCGCGAGAGCGAGGCGTATTCGCAGGGCGTCGCCAAAAAGCTCGGCATCGATGAGACGTTCATCTTCGAGGATCCCGAAAGGGGATGGAAGCTGTCGGCATTCATTCCTGATTGCATAGCGTTCGACTATCACGACCCCGATCACGTTGAGCGCGGACTCGCCTTGGTGCGCAAGCTCCATGCAAGCGGAGAAGTGTCGGCGTGGTCGTTTGACGTGTACGAAAAAGCCGAGGAGATAGTCGTGCTTCTCGGAAGCAAGTCGTATCCTTCGTTTCCCGATTTTGCCGAGTTGGCCGATCGTGCAAAGCGGCTCAACGATTTCGTACAATCAGACGGTATTGAGCGAGTGCTGTGTCACAACGACTTCTACAACCCGAACTTTCTCGTTCGCGACGATGTGATGTACCTCGTCGATTGGGAGTATTCGGCCATGTCTGATTACGCAAGCGATCTGGGCACGTTCGTATGCTGCTCCGACTATACAGTTGCCGAGGCCGAAGAGGTCATCGCGAAGTATTTCGGAAGGCCTCCAACCGCTGCCGAGCGCAGGCACTGTCTCGCATACGTGAGCATAAGCGCTTACTACTGGTTCGTATGGGCCCTGTATAAAGAGTCGACGGGGGATCCTGTCGGGAATTGGCTTTACTTGTGGTATCGCGCGGCGAAAACATACGGAAAGCTTGCGCTTTGCCTTTACGAGGCAATGGATTAGGAATCAAAAGCCGCTGCATGCGGTTGCATACAGCGGTTGAAAATGCAAGGAAGCCGCTTCTCGCGGTCTTTCGGAAGAAGGGGAAATCATATGGAGTTGTTCGGGACCATTGTGGTCTACATTATCATGGCGTGCGCGTTCGCAGGCTGCGTCGCCTCGATCTTCAAACCCGAAAGCGAACTCGGACAGCAGTTTGTGGCGGGTATCGATTCGATCGGTCCGATCTTTCTTCCTGTTGCCGGCATCATGGCATCGGCACCGTTTCTGACCGCATTCGTGAGCTCGGTGTTCGGTCCGGTCTACGGGGCGCTCGGTGCGGATCCCGCTATGGCGGCGACGACCTTCATTGCCGTCGATATGGGCGGCTATCAGCTCGCCGACGCGCTCGCCCAAACGCGCGAGAGCTGGATGATGGCCATGATTACCGGTTATATGGCAGGGGCAACCATCGTATTCACGATTCCCGTCGCTTTGAAAATGCTTCAGAAGAAGGATCGTAAGTACCTTGCGCTCGGCGTCATGAGCGGGCTTCTCGCTATCCCCATCGGCGTGCTTGTCGGCAGCGTTATCATTGCGCTTGCGAACCCCGTCATCCGCGAGGTGGTATCGACTAACGCTGATGCGACCTATCAGCTTGCGTTGAGTTTTGCTCAAATCGGCGTGAACCTCGTTCCCCTCATCATTATCTGCGTGGCGCTTGCTCTCGGCTTGCGGTTCGCGCCTGATGCGATGATCAAGGGCTTCATCGTGTTCGGCCGTGTGCTCGAAAGCGTGCTCAAGCTCGTGTTCGTTCTCGCCGTCATCGAATACTTCACGGGTGCGTTTACAACGATCTTCGGCTCCTTCGGCTTCGATCCGATCATTGCCGACGAGGAAGATATCTTTAGGGCTCTCGAGGTCTCGGGAGCGATCGGCATGATGCTGTGTGGCGCGTTTCCCATGGTGTATCTCATCAAGCGCTACCTCGCTAAGCCGCTCGCGAAAATCGGCGGCGTCTTCGGTCTCAGCTCTGATGCCACGACCGGTCTTCTTGCTGCTTCGGCGAACGTGCTAGCGCTTCTAGCCATGGTTAAAGATTTGAGGGCTCGCGATAAGGTGATCACCCTTGCGTTTGCGGTCTGCTGCGCGTTTTTGTTTGGCGATCACCTTTCGTTTACGGCGAATTTCCAACCTTCGATGATCGTTCCGGTTCTTATCGGTAAGCTTTCGGCAGGTATTTGCGCTATTGCGTTTGCGACGCTTCTCGCGGTGAAGAAGGCCGAACAACTTGAGGCTGAAGACGAGCAGCTCGAAGCCGAGGAAGAGCGGATCCTGGCACTCGTTCCCGTAAACGAGAAGGCATAAAGCAATGGGGGATACGCAAGCATATTTGAAGCCGGTCGACAACGCGATCATCCTTGCGGCGGGTTTCGGATCGCGGTTCGTGCCGCTGACCTACGATACTCCGAAGGGGCTGCTCGAAGTACACGGCAAGCCGATGCTCGAACGGCAGATCGAACAGCTCATCGAGGCGGGGATCACCGACATCGTTATAGTCATCGGATACATGAAAGAAGCCTTCGAGTACCTGGTCGACGCCTACGGCGTGAAGCTCATCTACAATCCCGATTATGCGACGAAGAACAACCTCGAAAGCCTGCGTTTGGCCGCGCCGTATCTGAAGAATTCCTACGTGCTTATGGCCGATAACTGGATCGAGCGATCGCCGTTCAATGCGCACGAGTCGCACAGTTGGTTCTCGTGCCTCAGATTCGACGGGCCGACCGACGAGTGGTGCATCGAGTCCGATGAAAGCGGTAGAATTACAAGCATCGAAATCGGGGGAGCGGATGCGCTTGCCATCGTCGGCCCCGCGTTCTTCGACGAAGCGTTCTCCAACCGCTTCAAGGAGCTCATGGACGAGTACGCACGCTGTCCGGATGCCGATGATTTCTATTGGGAGCAGGTTCTCAAGGACCATATCGACGAACTCGTCATGTACGTGAACGACCAGACGGGCAACGTGCACGAGTTCGAGTGCCTCGAAGAGCTGCGCGCGTACGACGTTTCCTACGCCACCGATTCGCGCAACGAGGTCATGCGCTTCATCGCGGACTCGTTCGGCGTCGAAGAGTCGGCCATCACCGACATCTTCCCGCTCAAAGAGGGCGTCACGAACAATTCGTTCCACTTCGCCCTCGGAAGCGACGAATATGTGCTGCGCGTACCCGGCATCGGCACCGACAAGCAGATCGACCGGCGAAGCGAGAAGCTTGTGTACGACTCGATCGCGCCGCTCGGCATATCGGACGAGGTGGTGCGCTTCGATGCCGAAACGGGCATCAAGATCACGCGGTACTGGCACGACGTGCGCTCCGCCGATCCCTTTGACGATCGCGATCTCGAAATATCGATGCAGCAGATAAAAAAGGTGCACGAGCTTGCGATCGAGATTCCGCACCGCTTCGATATCGCGCGCATGATCGCCGACTACTATGCACTCGCCGAAAGCGCCCATGCGATTCGGTTTCGCGACATCGAGGAGACGAATCGCAAGGTACGTCGCCTGTTCGCGCTGAAAAAGCGCGTCGAGGTGCCCGAGATTCTCTGCCACGGCGATTACGCTCACATCAACATCCTCATGCTGCCGGACGGCGAGGGGCGTGTCATAGACTGGGAATTTGCGGGCATGGGCGATCCGATCATGGACGTTGCGATGTACGCCATTTTCGCCGAACTCGATAAAGAACGCATCGACCTTGCTCTGCGTCTGTACGTTGGGGATGAGCCGACGGAGAACGAATGGACGCGCCATTACCTCTACGTGGCGCTCGGCGGATTCCTCTGGTGCATGTGGGCGGAGTACAAGCAGGCGCTCGGGCAGGAGTTCGGGGAATATCCGATGACGATGTACCGGTATACGAAGGATTTCTACCGCGAGCTTGAGAAGCGCGGCGCATTCGAGGGCATATCGGATACGTGGGATCCGTTCGGAATCCAATCCGAGTAGGACAGTGCAGGGCGATTTTAGGACTCGGAGTCGTGCGGGATAGAAGGCAAGGCGGAGCTATTCTTCGTCTTCGACGAACACGCCCTCCTGTCCGAACACCGTCGCGAACGTCTTGAAGAATATCTTCACGTCGAGCCGAAACGTGAGATGGTGCACGTAGTAGACATCGAGCGCGAGCCGATCGTGCCAAGGGAGCGCGTTTCTGCCGCACACGGCGGCGTAGCCGGTGATGCCGGGGCGTACGAGTAGCTTCTCGCGTTCGTTGCCCACGTACAGTTCGGTTTCGCGTTCGAGATCGGGTCGGGGGCCGATGAGGCTCATATCGCCTTTGACCACGTTGAATATCTGAGGAAGCTCGTCGATGCTCGTCTTTCGCATGAAGCGTCCCATGCGCGTCATGCGCGGATCATCTGCTCCGTTATAGGTCGATCCGTCGGGCATCGTGAGATCGGGCGCATCCACTTTCATCGACCGGAGCTTGTACATCTTGAAAACCCGTCCGTCTTTGCCGATGCGCGGCGCGTTGTAGAAGACGGGCCCCTTGTCCTCGAAATGGATGAACGGTGCCAGGATAAGCAGTATCAGGGCGACGAAGGGCGAGGCGACGATTCCGATGAGAATGTCGAGGCATCTCTTCACGAAGCGGGCGTACATCAGCCGCGCCCTCGCGTATCCTGCTCGTCCGCAGCTTCGAGAGCCCGCTTGAACGTTCCTATCACGTAGTCGACATCTTCGTCGGAGAGCAGGGTGTGGAGCGGCAACGTTATTTCGTTTCGGTATTGGGCATACGCGTTCGGGAAGTCGGCGATGTCGAATCCGAGGGTACGGTACGCAGTGAACAGGGGCAGGGGCTTGTAATGGACGTTCGTTGCAACGCCCGCCTCGGCCATGAGCTCGATGACTCGGTTGCGAAACGCCTCGTCCTTGCCCGGCAGCCGCACGAGCATGAGGTGACCGCTCGAATTCGCCCAGTCACCGAAGTGCTTGAGCACGCATGCTCCGGTTTCGGCGAGACCCGCTTCGTAGCGCATGATAATCTCGCGCCTGCGGGCGAGAAGTTTCGGATAGCGTGTAAGCTGAGCCAGCCCCATCGCCGCCTGGATGTCGGTCATGTTGCACTTCCAGCCCGGAAACGCGATGTCGTACTCCCAGGCGCCGACCTTCGTTTTGGCAAGCGCGTCTTTCGTTTGGCCGTGGAGAGATTGCAGCATGAGGTCTCGGTAGAGCGCCTCGGAGTCGAATCCGCCTTCGCGCCATACGAGCGCCCCGCCTTCGGCTGTCGTGAGATTCTTCACGGCATGGAACGAGAACGTGGTGAAATCGGCAACCGAACCGCTTGCGCGCCCGTGGTAGTCTGCACCGAGCGAATGGGCGGCATCGGCCACGATGATGACACGGTCGAAAGCGCGCTGCAGCTCATTTTCCGGGTGCCACAGGGCCTTCTTCGTCAAAAGAACGCCTGTAAGCCTGTCGTAGTCGCACATCCTGCCTGCAATGTCGACGGGTATAACGGCTTTCGTGCGTTCGGTGATGAGGTCGCCGAGTTCGGCATAGTTCATTTCGTAGGAGCCGGGCGCGGTATCGACGAGCACGGGCGTTGCTCCCACGTGGCAGATGGGCGAGCACGATGCGGTGTAGGTGTAGGCCGAGGTTATGACCTCGTCGCCGGGACCGATGCCGAGCGCTCGCAAGGCGCATTCGAGCGCTGCGGTTGCCGATGAAAGGCATACGGCTTTCGTTGCTTTCGTGTAGGCGGCTATGCTCAGTTCGAGCTCTTTTGTTTTCGGGCCGGTGGTTATCCAGCCTGATCGCAGGGCCTCGGCAACGGCGTCGATCTCCGCCTCGGTAATGTCGGGCGGGGAGAATGAGATATGTCGGGTTGCTTCCATGCGTCCATTATAGGGCAAGGCGCGCCGTGCGGTCGATTGCACCACAGAAATCAGATCAGAGTTCGAATCAGGTCGACGATTCTCATATACGAACGCGGCTGGTCGAACGACTCTTCGGCGACGGCGCGCGCTTTCGCGCCCATGATCTTGCGCATGCTGGGGTTCAGGGTGAGCTTCTCGATAGCTTCTGCAAGCACCTCGGCGTTTTCCGCCTCGACGTTCACGCCGAAACCGCCGCTTGCAACGAGTTTTTTGAACTCGGGGCTCGTGCCGGTGTTGATGAGAGGGTTTCCGCTTGCCAGGTAATCTCCGATCTTCGTGACGATGCTTTGCACGGCCGATTGCACAAGCGAGTTCACGGTAATGTCGGAGGCGGCGAGAAAGGCGGCCATGTGCGGGTAATCCATGTAGCCGAGAAAATCCACCGGCGCTTGCTTTTCGTGCGCGAGCGCTTCGAGTTTCTCCCGGTCGGGACCGTCGCCGAGGATCTTAACGCGCACGCAGTCCGCGCGTTTTGCGAGCAGCGATGCCGCTTCGACGAGCGTCGCGATGTCATAGCTCGCGCCGAGCGTGCCCGCATAGGTTACCCACACCTCGCCCTGCGGTTTCTCGATCTCGGCGGCATGAGCCCGCACGCCGGCATCGAAATCGGCGAGGACGTTTCCCACGTAGACCGTTGCTTTGGGGTAGGGCTTTTCGCGATCCTTCGTCGGTCGATCGGCGTATTCGTCAGAGGTTCCGACCGCGCCTGACAAAAGCTCGTACACGCGTCTCGCATCGCGGGCGAACGGGTAGAATGCGATGTCGCTTACGACGGGGATGTTCACGACCATACGCATGGCTTCAGGCCATAGATCGTTGATGTCGGCTACGAATGGAATACCGTGTCCGCTCGCGTATTCAGCGCATGCGCGAGCGACGTCATTCGGCGGAATCTCGGCGTAGATAAGCGCATACTCGCCTTGGTGCGCTTCGAGGTGGGCGCGGAGGTTTTTGGCTGCCACCGCATGGCTTCTGATGCGCCCGAGATCGAGGTTTTTGGTGTAGCCCGGCTCGTCGATGAACACGAGGGAGTAGGGAAGGTTCCGATAGCACGCCTTCGAGGTGTCGCGGTGCGCTTTGTCCCAGTGCTGAAAGCTCGACGTGATGAGGTCGACTTCGAATCCCTCGCGGACCAGTAATTCCGAAAGGAAGCGGAACCGGGTGTAGCCGCGCGTCTCGTCGCCGAGCTTCACGCCCATGGTTACCACTGCGATTTTTTTCCTTGCGCTGTTCATCCGAGCTATTATACACAGCTTGTCGTGGATTTTAAGGGATGTGCGTACTTGACATCTCGAAATCATCGAGTAGTATTGACCCGTTATGAATTTCGAATTCGTACATAGCATGATGATGTGCATGCCCAAGCCTGGGTTCGTCGGCGTGCGCGCAGACACTCAGGCCTAGCTTCCGAGCGGCCATATCTCAAACCATGTACGGCCGCATATCATGTTAGTTATTCTGTACGAGGAAATCTGAACAATGATCCAGATCGAGCATCTGTCAAAAACATACGACGGCGCGTCGAAGCACCATGCGCTTACCGACGTCAGCCTCACTATCGCTGATGGCGATATCTTCGGTATCATCGGCGAATCGGGTGCGGGTAAATCGACGCTCGTGCGTTGCATCAACCTGCTCGAGCGACCCACGTCCGGCCGTATCGTCATCGACGGCGAGGATGTCACGGGCTACGCGGGCAAGCAGTTGCTTTCGCTGCGCGCATCCATCGGCATGATCTTCCAGAATTTCAGCCTGTTCCAGCAGCGCACGGTTTTGAAGAACGTGACGTTTCCGCTCGAGCTGCGCCACGATAAGAAAGAGCATCGCGAGGCGCGTGCGCTGGAGCTCTTGGAGCTCGTAGGGCTTACCGAGAAGGCGAAGAGCTATCCGAGCCAGCTTTCGGGCGGACAGCAGCAGCGTGTTGCCATCGCGCGCGCACTTGCCAACAACCCACGCGTGATGCTGTGCGACGAGGCTACAAGCGCACTTGACACCCGGACGACCATTTCGATACTCAAGCTTCTCAAGAGCATCAACGAAGAGCTCGGGGTGACGATGGTCGTCATCACCCACTCGCTTGCCGTAGCCGAGAAGATCTGCAACAAGATCGCGGTCATCGACCAGGGGCGCATCGTCGAGACGGGGGATACGAGAGCCGTGTTCTCGAACCCGCGAAGCGCTGTGACTCGCGAACTACTGGGAAGCGACTATCTGCCGGGCGACCCCGCCGAAAGGCAGGTGGGGTAGCATGGAGTGGCTGCAAGGGTTTTTCGCGCAGTACGGAGGTCTGCTTGCCCAGGGCACCTGGGACACGATTCTCATGATGGGCATACCAACCATCATCGCCTATCTTGTGGGCATTCCGCTCGGGGTGCTTCTGTTCGTGTCCGCACCTGGGGGCCTGAGGCCCAACCGGGTGCTCAACACGGTGCTCGGCTGGATCGTCAACATCGGGCGCTCCATTCCGTTCGTGATCCTCATCGTCGTGCTGATTCCCGCCACGCGTTTTGTCACCGGCACGACGCTCGGTGTTCCCGGTGCGGTGTTTCCGCTCATCATCGCTGCGATCCCGTTCGTTGCGCGCATGGTCGAGCAGAGCCTCGCCGAGGTTGATGCGGGGCTCGTCGAGGCGGCGCAAAGCTTCGGTGCGAACATCTGGCAGGTTGTTATCAAGGTCTACCTCAAAGAAAGCGTGCCTTCGCTCGTGCGCGGTGCGGCCATTACGCTCATTACGCTTCTGGGCTATTCGGCCATCGCCGGCATGGTGGGCGCGGGCGGCTTGGGCGACATTGCGGTCAGATACGGCTACCAGCGCTACGAGGTCGAGGTTATGGTTGCGGCGCTTCTGATCTGCATCGTGCTCGTGCAGATCATGCAGAGCATCATGAACGTGGTCGCGCGGCGCGTCGACAAGCGCACGAGATAGCGCGTTCACCGTAAATCGGCATCGCCCGAACAGGTTTTTCCTCGTACATGTACTAGAATCCAAAATTCATACGCGTATTCGTGTATCGTAAGAAAAGGGAAGGGTTACACCATGAAATTGAGAAACGTACTTAAGATCGGACTTGCCGCTGCGCTCGCCTGCGGCACCCTCGGCCTTCTGGCCGGATGCGGATCGGGCGACTCGAACGGCTCGTCGTCGGGCGACGCTCCTGCAAGCGAGGACAAGGTCATCAAGGTCGGCGCATCGCCGGCACCCCATGCCGAGATCCTCGAACAGGTCAAGGCCCAGCTTGCCGACCAGGGCTACACGCTTGAAATCCAGGAGTTTTCCGACTACGTGCAGCCGAACCTCGCGCTTTCGAACGGCGAGCTCGACGCGAACTACTTCCAGCACATCACCTACCTTGAGGACTTCGACGCCGAGCGCGGCCTCGACCTCGTTTCCGCGGGCGGCATCCACTTCGAGCCGCTGTGCGTCTATCCCGGCAAGTCCGCAAGCTTCGACGATTTGCCTGAGGGCGCCCAGATCGCCGTCCCGAACGATGCCACCAACGAAGCCCGCGCCCTTCTCCTGCTGCAAGAGCAGGGGGTCATCACGCTCAAAGACGGCGCTGGTCTGACCGCAACGAAGAATGACATCGCTGAGAATCCCAAAAACGTCGAGATCATCGAAGCCGAAGCCGCCGCGCTTCCGCGTACGCTTGCCGACGTTGACCTGGCCGTCATCAACGGCAATTACGCCATCGGCGCGGGACTCGATCCCTCTACCGCCATCGCAAGCGAAGAGGCGAATTCCGAGGCTGCCGAGAAGTACGTCAACGTCGTCGCGGTCAATCCCGCCGACAAGGACTCCGAGAAGATCCAGGCGCTCGTGAAGGCGCTTACAAGCGATACGGTGAAGCAGTTCATCGACTCCACCTACGATGGGGCGGTTATCGCAACGTTCTAACCAGCACACAATTCAGGCGTGATGCGGTTCTCTCCGCATTACGCTCTACCGAAAGAGGTCGGCTTCTGGAAGTCGGCCTCTTTTCGTCATTCGGCCCGTGCCGTTTTTCGGTCCAACGTTTTTGGAAGCGCTGCGCCCGTAACATATTTGAAACCATTGCCTTTATAATGGAAGCCATCACAGATAAGCTTTTCCAGGGATCGAGCGCCGTACCGCAATCGAAAGAAGGCTTCCATGACGACAAACCCCGATCAGGACTTCGTGCTCAAAACCATCAAGAGCCGCGACGTTCACTTCGTCCGATTCTGGTTCACCGACGTGCTCGGCACCATGAAATCGTTCGCAGTCATCCCGAGCGAACTCGAAAACGCGTTTATCGAGGGCATGGGTTTCGACGGAAGCTGCGTCGAGGGCTTCTGTCGCACGCAGGAATCGGATATGCTCGCCTATCCGGACGCGTCGACGTTCCAGGTGCTGCCGTGGCGCCCCGACTCCAATGCCGTCGCGCGCATGTTCTGCTCGATCAAGACACCTGCAGGCGAGCCGTTCGAGGGCGATTCGCGTGCGGTGCTCAAGCGCGTCGTCGATAAGGCTGCGCAGATGGGCTACGTCTACAACGTCGGACCCGAGCTCGAGTACTACTACTTCAAGGATGCCGAGGGGACCGAAGTGCTTGATCGTGGCGGGTATTTTGACCTCACCTGCCTCGATTCGGCAAGCGATCTTCGGCGCGATACCGTGCTCACGCTCGAGAAGATGGGTATTCCCGTGGAGTACTCGCACCATGAGAACGGCCCTTCGCAGCATGAGATCGACCTGCGCTATTCCGATGCGCTCTCCATGGCCGACGCGGTCATGACCTACAAGCTCGTGGTGAAGGAAATCGCCATGAAGCACGGCGTACACGCATCGTTCATGCCCAAACCTCTCGCCGACGAAGCGGGAAGCGGCATGCACGTGCACCAGAGCCTCTTCGATATGGACGGCAACAACGCGTTTTTCGACATTGCCGATCCCGAGGGCTACAACCTGTCGAAGGTCGCCAAGCACTACATCGCGGGCCTTCTGAAATACGCCCCTGAATTCTGCGCCATCACGAACCAGTACGTGAACTCCTATAAACGCCTCGTCGACGGGGGGGAGGCACCTCTGTACGTCTCGTGGGCGCAGCGCAACCGCTCCACCCTCGTACGCATTCCCGGCTACAAGCCTGGGAAGGAAAGCGCATGCCGCATCGAGCTACGAAGCCCCGATCCGGCCGCCAATCCCTATCTTGCGTTCGCGGTCATGCTTGCGGCGGGTCTCAGGGGGATCGAAGACGAGCTTGAACTCGATCCTCCCACCGAGGATCGAGACCTGTTCAGGCTGTCGCGCCAAGAGCTTCGAAAGCTCGGTATCGCAACGCTGCCCGATAGCCTCGGCGAAGCGATCGAGCTGTTCGCTGAATCAGAGCTGATGCGCGACGTGCTCGGCGAGCACATTCACGGCTATCTTGTGGAGGCGAAACGTGCGGAATGGAACAGCTACCAGCGAAACGTGACCCGATGGGAACTCGATCGCTATCTGGCCGCGTTGTAGGGGGCGCGCATGCAGAGTAAACAGGTCATATTCGTGGCAGACAGCCTCGATAACGCGCACAAGTTCCAAGCGGTGCTCTCAGCGCTTGACGTGGATGTTGCCGCGGGGTCTTCCGTTCAATTCAAGCGGTTGCTCGAACAGCATCCGAGCTGCGATCTCGTCGTATACGAGGCGCGTGGCGACGCGATGCAGAACATATCCAGAGTCGAGGCGGCGCTGCTCGAAGATGGGTGCGGCGCACTGCTCGTCATCGTCAACGACGATCAGCTTGCCGAATTTCGTCTTCCCGTTCAAGTGAAGAGCGATTTCGTCGTCCACGGCTCGAGTGCCGACGAATGCTCGGCGCGCATCCGCCAGCTTCTGTGGCCGGGAAACGAAAGCTCCACGTCCGATTACATCGCCGTCGATGCTATGACCATTAACCTTGCGACGTATCAGGTGAAGATCGCAGGCGAACCGCTCGATCTCACGTATCTCGAGTACGCGCTTCTGGCCTTCCTTGTCACCCATCCGGGACGCACCTATTCGCGCGATGCGCTTTTGCGGCGGGTGTGGGGGTTCGATTACTACGGGGGTTCACGTACGGTCGACGTGCACGTGCGCCGCGTGAGGGCTAAGCTCGGCCCCGAGTTGGCGCAGCGCCTCGAAACGGTGCGCGGCGTGGGATACCTCTGGTCCATGTAGTTACCTTCCTGCTTCGAAACTGTGGTATATTTCTTTCTTACGATAGTCGAAGCCGTTAAAGACCATAGGGATCATGGATACTGTTCAGCCTGTTTCAGGGAACCGCAACGACGAGCTAGCTCACGAGGCACCGAGCCTCTGCATTGTCGTGCCGTGCTACAACGAAGAAGAGGTGCTCGGCGAGACGGCTTCGCGCCTGAAGGCTCTTGTCTTTGATCTCAGCGCGAGGGGTCAGGTGCGCGCATGCCGTATTCTGTTCGTCGACGACGGATCGATCGATGAGACATGGCGCATCGTCTGTGAACTTCACGAGAGAGATCCCCTATTCACGGGGCTTAAACTTAGCCGCAACCGCGGACACCAAAACGCACTTCTGGCGGGGCTCATGTATGCGAAGGATCGCTTCGATGCGGTGATCTCGCTCGACGCCGATCTGCAAGACGACATCGACATCATTCCCGACATGCTCGCGGGGTACCGAGGCGGAAGCGATATCGTGTATGCGGTACGAGAATCGCGCGAGACGGATTCTTTCGCAAAACGAACGTTCTCCCAACTGTATTACAAGGTCATGGAAAAGCTCGGTTCGGACGTGTTGTACAACCATGCCGATTACCGCCTCATGAGCAAACGTGCGCTGTCGGCGCTGTCCGAATTCGACGAAGTCAATCTGTTCTTGCGGGGACTTGTGCGGCTCGTCGGTTATCCGAGCAGCGTCGTGTACTACAAACGGGCGGAGCGGTTTGCGGGCACGAGCAAATACCCGCTTGGGAAAATGCTGTCGTTCGCGTTCGAGGGTATCTCGTCCTTCAGCACGAAGCCCCTCAAGTTCGTGACGCTGCTGGGGGGGGGTGTGTCTGCGCTCTCCCTTGTCCTGTTCGTATACTTCATTGTGCAGTATGCGTTGGGAAACACCGTCGCTGGATGGCCGAGCCTTATCGTGTCGGTGTGGTTTTTGGGCGGCCTCATGCTGCTTTCTTTGGGGATCGTCGGCCAGTATGTCGGTAAGATCTACCTTGAGGTAAAGCATCGGCCCCGCTATATCGTCGAGGATGTAGCGGAGTAGCATGGGCGTACTGGGTAATCTCGGCACAGCCGTTTCGGACTGGAAAAACCCGTTTCTCAACGCTCGTGTACGGTATTCGGCGCTTGCGGTCATCATCGTACTCGGAGCTATTGCACGCATCACAATGTGCTTCATCGGGTTTCCGTTCGAATTGCATGCCGACGAGATGAACGTGGTCGAGCCTGCCGTCGACATGATTGCGCGCGATTCGTACCTTACGTACGTGTACTTTCATCCCGATCATATGCAGATCAAACTCTGCGCACTGCTGTTTAACGCGTACTCGTTTATCCGATACGGTGTGGACGCGGCTACCGTGGGCGTCATTCCTGCCTTTTACGTCATCGCGCGCTTGATCACGGCCCTCTGCGGAATCGCAATGATCCCACTTGCCCACGGTTTGCTTGAGCGAATCAAGCAGGGAGCCGGCGTGTTCGGTGCTTTTGCGGTTGCTTTTTTCCCCGCCTACATCACGCATTCGGGATATGCGTCTCCCGATGTGCCGCTGTCGCTCATCGTACTTGTGCTCATCTACCTCGGGGTACGCTATATCGAGAACGGGAGACTCGGATTGGTGATCGCCCTGGGCGTTGCGACGGCCATCGGCATGACGACCAAGTACCCTGCCGCCATCTGCTGTTTCTACGTAGCGGGCATTATCGCGTTCGAAGGCTTTCGCACCCGCGGCGCAAAAGCCGTGGCGCTGCGCGTTCTGCTCGTGGCTGCGGTTGCGTTTGTGTGCCTGTTTGCCATATCGCCCAACCTGGTAACCGACCTAGGCTCGGTACTCGCCTCGTTGAAAAACGAGTCTCGCCCGAACCATCTGGGTGCGGACGGTCTTGGTTTCTTCGGCAATCTGCAGTTTTATGCGACGGGCTTTTTCTCCATTCCCGATGCGACGTACAACGATACTCCCTATACGAACTTCGAAACTTTTATTCCCTTGGTGATCGGCGTCTTCTGTCTTGCTCGAACCAAGGCGCGTCTTCTGCTTCCGTTTGCCCTGTGTCTGATGTTCTGGGTTGTGCTGAGCGTATTCAGCCTCCATTGGCTCAGGTGGGCGTTGCCCATGTACGTAGGGCCGCTCGTTTTAGCGGGACTGGGCCTCTATGCCATGGTCGGCGCATCATCTGTTTTTCTCGCTCGTGACCGAGGCGCGTTCGGCGATTCGAAGGGCGGGGGCTTTCGTGCGGCACGCGTTGCCGTGGCTGGTGCAACTGCAGCCCTTGCGGCTGTAATCGCTTTAAATGCGCTGGTAAGTTCTGCGGTATTGGTCAAAACAGCCGTGGTGCCCCAGACGAGAATCGAAGCCCTCGCTTTTTGCGAAGAGCATAACATCGCGTACGAAAACAGCGCGTACGACGGCTATAGCCCGCTCAACTTACGGCTTGCGGGACATGCGAAAAACGCGTTCACCGATGCGACCTCGCTTATCCCCCTTGATGACGGCAGGGATATCGAGTACGTCATCATCAGCAGCTACATGTACGAGCGCTATGATCCTGGCAATCCCGAGCATGCGGAAGCGCTCGCGTTCTACGACACCGTGAGAAACGAGTGCGAACTTGTGCACGAGTGGAAAGCGACGAAGATCGAACAGACGCCGCTCGGCATCCTCAACATCGCCGCGAAGGTTGGCTACCTTGCACTGCCGGCAGATGAGTGCCTGGCGGGGCCCGATAACGCGATCTACCGACTGCCCGACCAAGATTCTGCCTAAGCGCGTGCGGTTCGCGGGCTTCGGATACGCAGCGCGCGGTCGTGTTGCACCGAATCTGCGGGCTTCGTAGAGCAGACGTGTGATCCGCCGTCCTTTTGGGTATCGCGCATACCGTCGAATCGATTCTAGTCTATACTTTCCCGTGAACGAAAACGATGGAGGACACCCCTATGCCAAAAAAGATAGCCGTTATCGACGGCAATTCGCTGATGCACCGTGCCTACCATGCAGTACCGCCTACCATGAACGCTCCCGACGGCAGGCCCACCAACGCCGTGTTCGGGTTCGTGTCCATGCTCTTGAAATTCGTCGAGCTGGAGAATCCCGATGCCATCATCTGCGCGTTCGACGAGGGTCGCCCTGCGTTTCGCATGGAGGCGCTTGAAGCGTACAAAGCCCAACGGCCTCCCATGGACGACGATCTCAAGGTTCAGTTTCCTATGATCGAGAAGCTGCTCGAAGCGATGGCGATTCCAGTCGTACGTGTCAAAGGCTGGGAAGGCGATGACATTTTAGGGACGATCGCCGCTCGGGACGAAGCGCTCGGCTACGAGACGCTGCTCGTAACGGGCGACAAGGATGCCTACCAGCTCGCATCCGAGCTTACACGCATCGTCACCACGAAAAAGGGGATCACCGATGTGGCGATGTACGGGCCTCGCGAGGTGGTGGAACGCTACGGCATCGAGCCTTCGCAGGTACCCGATTACCTCGGTCTGAAAGGCGACCCGTCCGACAACATCCCCGGCGTCCCCGGCATCGGGGAGAAAACCGCCTCCAAGATTCTCCAGCAGTACGGATCACTCGAAGACGTATATGCGAACCTCGATAAGTTCCGCGGCAAGCAGCTCGAGAACCTCAGCAACAACAAGGATGCAGCGTTTTCGAGCCGTCGCGTTGCGACCATCGTGTGCGATCTCGATTTTCCCCTCGATCTCGAAGCCGTTGCCTTCCCGGCTTTTGATGAAGCGAAGGTGACCGAAGCGTTCGGTTCGCTTCGGTTCAACGCCCATCTCAAGAAGGTGCTTTCGCTTGCAAGCGGAACGAGCAGAAGCCAAGCCGATCTCGCCTGCGAGCCGATTGTAAAGGGCCAAGCCGCAAATCAGCTTCTCGAAGAGGCGATCGCGAGGGGGGAGCGCCTTGGCATCGCGTTTCAGGAAAGCGACCAAGCATCGCTGTTCGATGCGGGGCTGATTCTTGCGGTGAACGCCTCGGATGGAACGGCCCTGTTCGAACAAGACGATGCGCTCGGCGCCCTTGCTCGCATCGTGTGCGAAGGAGCATTCGCGGCGCTCGATGTAAAGAAGGCCATCCAGTACGTGTATCCTGCAGACACATCGCTCAAATCGCTGGTGGCGGATCGGGACCTTTTGGCCATGGATGCGTTCGATCTGGGGCTTGCGGCATACGTGATGAACTCGTCGGTGAGCGAGTACACCTACAACGCGCTGCTCGATGGCTTCTGCGGCGGCGTGATGCCCGAGGCAGAGAGCGACGAGCGTGCAGCCGTTCTGAACGCCGCCGCCGCGCGCACGCTCATCGAGCCATTGACTTCGGCGCTCGTCGAGGACGGGGGTTGGGAAGCGTGCAGCGAGATCGACTTCCCGCTTGTGGCCGTGCTTGCCATCGTCGAGAGGACGGGGGCGGAGATCGACGTTGAGCGCCTCAAGGCCCTCGGCGAAGGCACGCAAGCCGATCTCGACGAGCTTTCCGCCCAGATATACCAGACGGCGGGCGAGGAATTCAATATCGATTCCCCGAAGCAGCTTGCCCATATCCTGTTCGAGGTGATCGGGCTTACGCCGACCAAGAAAACGCAGCGCGGATACTCCACCAACGCAGCGGTCCTCAAAGAGCTCGCCAAGGTGCACGAGCTTCCCGAGCTCATCATCCGTTACCGCGAGCTCGCGAAGATAAAATCTACCTACATCGACGCTTTGCCCCGCATGCGCGGAGGCGACGGGCGGCTCCACACCTCGTTCAACCAGACGGTCACGACCACAGGCAGGCTCTCGTCTTCCGATCCTAATCTACAGAACATTCCGGTCCGTACCGAGTTCGGCAGGCATATCCGCGAATGCTTCATCCCGCTCAAACCCGACCACAAGTTCCTCTCAGCCGACTATTCGCAGATCGAACTCAGGCTCTTAGCCCACCTTTCGGGCGACGAAGGGCTCATCGAAGCGTTCTGCTCGGGCGAGGATTTTCATGCGCGTACCGCTTCGCGCGTGTTCGACATCCCCGTCGACCAGGTCACGCCCGAGCTTCGCAGCCGGGCGAAGGCCGTTAACTTCGGCATCGTCTACGGGCAGCAGGCCTACGGGCTCGCCCAGAGCCTCGACATACCTTACGGCGAGGCCAAGGAGATGATCGACCGGTACTTCGAAGCGTATCCGCGGGTGCGAACCTATCTTGACGAAACGATCGAGCAGGCCACGGCATCGGGTTGCGCGGTCACCATGTTCGGGCGCAAGCGCCATATCCCCGAGCTCACGGTGGGCAATCAGGTGCAGCGCGGTTTCGGAGAACGCACCGCCATGAACCATCCCATGCAGGGATCGGCGGCCGACATCATCAAGCTTGCGATGTCGCGCGTCGAAAGGCGTCTTGCCGAAGAGGGATTCGAGGCGAAGCTTCTGCTGCAGGTGCACGACGAGCTGGACTTCTCGGTGCCGGTATGCGAGATCGAGCCGCTTTCCGAGATCGTGCGCGATATCATGGAAAACGCCGCCGAACTCAAGGTGCCGCTCGACGTGGACATATCCTACGGAGATAACTGGGCCGAAGCGCACTAGGCGTTGCAAAAGGAGCGCGGCAACTTCGGTCAGCAGGGCGGCTTTCATGCGTTCGATGCGCATCGAGCATTCCAGTGGCCGAGCGCTCTATGCTTGGGTGCGCGGATACTATGTGCGCCTCGAATATTTACGGGTATTTTATTGACTTGGGCTTTTTCGGCTGATAAGATATCGCCTTGCGTTTTGACACATTTCAAGGAGACATAACTAATGTACGCTATTGTGAAAACCGGTGGAAAGCAATATAAAGTTGCTCCCGGAGACGTTCTGGAAGTTGAGAAACTCGAAGTCGAGCCGGGCAAAAAGGTCGAACTCGAGGCAATCTGCATCGTCGACGGCGAAAAGGTCGAGGCCGATCCGGCCAAGGCTGCAAAAACCAAGGTCGAGGCTGTGGTGCTCGAGCAGTTCAAGGGCGAGAAGCAGCTCGTGTTCAAGTTCAAGAAGCGCAAGAACTACAAGAAGATGCGCGGCCATCGCCAGAACCTGACCCGTATCCAGATTGCGGCTGTAGGATCTGCTAAGGCGGATGTCAAGGCCGATAAGCCGGCTGCGAAGAAGGCCGATGCGAAACCGGCTGCCAAAGCGGATGCTGCCGAGAAGAAGCCTGCGGCTAAAGCTGCTGCCGAGAAGAAGCCTGCGGCTGCCGAAGACAAGAAACCTGCGGCTAAGAAGACCGCTGCCAAGAAGGACGACGCGGAGGCAAAGCCCGCCGCCGAGAAGAAGCCGGCAGCGAAGAAGTCCGAAGCTGCATCCGAAGACGCTGAATAACGGAAGGGAGGATTCGACATGGCACACAAGAAAGGTCTTGGATCTACCCGCAACGGTCGCGATTCGCATGCACAGCGACTCGGCGTCAAGAAGTTTGGCGGCGAGAGCGTGATCACCGGCAACATCATCGTTCGCCAGCGCGGTACCCATTTCCACCCTGGCGACAACGTCGGCCGTGGCAAAGACGATACCCTGTTCGCTTTGTGCGACGGTACGGTCGAGTTCACCAAGGGCAATCGCCGCAAGGTGCACGTCCGTCCCAGCGCGTAAACGCAACTGCGGCGCAACGGCGTACGCAAACCGTGAACCCGGTGCCCCCTGCCATCGCAGGGGGCATTTTCGTATACAATGGTCGAGCAACCCGATTCGCACACATGCGAGGAGTTTTTACCCCTATGTTCATCGATAAAGTCAGAATCTTCGTAAAAGGCGGCAACGGCGGTGCCGGGTGCATGTCGTTTCGCCGCGAGGCGCACGTTCCCAAAGGCGGCCCCGACGGCGGCGACGGCGGGCACGGCGGCAACGTGGTCATCGAGGCCGATGCGGGCGTCTCGTCGCTTATCGACTACCGTTTCAAACACCACTTCAAGGCAACGCGCGGCACGCACGGCAAGGGATCGAAGATGCACGGTGCCAACGGCGAGGACCTTGTGCTCAAGGTGCCGGTTGGCACGGTCGTGCGCGAGTACAGCGAAGAAACCCGCGAAACCGGCGAGATGATCGCCGATCTGACGCATGACGGCGAACGCGTCATCGTCGCGAAAGGCGGCGTCGGGGGGCGCGGCAACATTCACTTCGTCACACCGACGCGAAGGGCGCCTGCCTTCGCCGAGCTCGGCGAACCTTCTCAGGAGGGCTGGATCGAGCTCGAGATGAAGCTCATGGCCGATGCGGCGCTTGTGGGCATGCCCTCTGCGGGTAAATCGTCGCTCATCGCCAAGCTGAGCGCCGCTAAACCTAAGATCGCCGATTATCCGTTTACTACGCTCGTTCCGAACCTCGGCGTCGCGAAAAGCGGCGATTACAGTTTCGTGGTGGCCGACGTTCCCGGTCTCATCGAGGGTGCGCATGAGGGCAAAGGGCTCGGGCATGAGTTTCTCCGCCATATCGAGCGCACGGCGCTCATCGTGCATGTGGTCGATCTTACGGGCGATTACGAGATGCGCGATCCGCTCGAAGACTACCGCATCATCAACGAGGAGCTGGCGCTTTACGCCGACGAGCTTGCGCAGCGCCCCCGTATCGTCGTGGCGAACAAAATCGACGTCGCAGGAACCGAAGAGGCGGCAGACAAGCTTGCCGCACAGGTACGGGCCGATTCGATCGAGGCTGCCGGAGGAGACGAGTACGCGCCGAGTCCGATCGATCCGAAGCTGTACCGCATCAGCGCGCTCACGGGCGCGGGCGTCGGCGAGCTCAAGGCTGCCGTTGCGGCGAAGGTGCACGAACTGCGCGAGGCGGCCCGCGATGAGCTGGCGGGCGAGGTGCAGTACGATCATATCTGGGAGCACAAACGCGAGGAGCGCGACAAGCGCTTCGAGGTGGTAAAGCTCTCCGATAACATCTTCCGCGTCCAGGGTCCCCTCATCGAGCGCATGGTCGTGCAGACCGATTGGGAAAACGACGAGGCGATCGCGTTTTTGCAGCACCGCATCAAGCGGGCAGGCGTTGAGCGCGCACTTGAACGTGCGGGGGCTGTCGACGGGGACGAGATACGCATCGTCGGGCGCTCCTTCGAGTTCGAATCGGCGAACACGGCGGAAGACATGTACAAGGATCTCGATATCTAAGGCAATGCGGTGAAGAAGACTCTCGTCATAAAAATCGGCTCCTCGACGCTTACGACAAGCGAAAGCTCGATCGATTACGCGTACCTCAGCCGGCTCGTCGATCAGATCGCGCGGGTGAAAGCACTCGGATGGCAGCCGATCATCGTCACGAGCGCCGCCATCGCCTGCGGCCTGGAAGCGCTTGGCATTGAAAAGCGGCCAAGCGATATGCCCAGCTTGCAGGCTGCGGCATCGGTAGGGCAGAGCGTGCTTTCAACCGCCTATGCCGAAGCGTTCAAACCCTACAACATCATGACCTCGGTCGTATTGCTCACGCGCCGCGACACCGCCGACCGATCGGCGTACCTCCATGCGCGCGATACGTTCTCGCGCCTGCTCGAGCTCGACGTGGTGCCGGTCGTGAACGAGAACGATACGGTGTCGGTCGAGCAGATTCGCTTCGGCGACAACGATACGCTTGCGGCGCTCGTGGCCTGCTTGGTCGATGCCGATCTTATGGTGATCCTTTCCGATATCGACGGGCTTTACGATGCGAACCCCCACCACGTGCCCACGGCGAAGCTCATTTCCCGTGTCGAGAAGATCGATGCGTCTGTCATGAGCGTAGCGGGGGAAGCGGGCACGACAGTGGGCAGCGGCGGCATGATAACCAAGATCGAAGCGGCGCGCGTGCTCATGGTGGCGGGCATCCCGATGGTCATCTGCAACGGCAGGACGCCCAATGCGCTCATCGACATCGCAGGAGGAAAGGCGGTGGGAACGCGGTTCGTGGCCGCCTCGAAGCCTCACGAGATCACGCCTAAGAAGCTCTGGATCGCGCTCGGCGATTCCGCACGGGGTGCGCTCATGGTCGATGCGGGTGCAAAAACCGCGCTCATCGCGAAGGGAAGCTCGCTTTTGCCGGTGGGTATCTCCGGCGTCGAGGGGAGTTTCGAGGCGGGCGATATCGTGGACATCAAAGACGGATCGGGCCATCTGTTCGCCCGAGGCAAGGTTTCGGCGTCGAGCGACGAGCTCCAGCTTGCCCAAGGGCTTTCGCAGGACGTGCTCAAGGCGAATCGGCTTTTGGCCGGGCTCTCCCATAAACCGGTAATACATCGAGACGAATTGGTGGTGTTCGAATGACCGATCAGGTTCAAGAAACGGAATCGGTGCGCTCGGTCGCGCTTGCGGCGAAAGGCGCTTCGCTCAAGCTCGGCTGTACTTCGGCCGAGGCGCGCAACGCGGCCCTTTTCGCAATGGCCGAGGCGCTGCGCGAGCACGCACGCGAAATCGTCGCCGAGAACGTACGGGACATGGATGCCGCCCGCGAGGCGGGTACCGCAGAAAGTCTGCTCGACCGCCTCATGCTCGACGAAAACCGTGTCGAGGCGATGGCTGCGGCACTTGAAGACCTCGGGGCGCTGCCCGATCCGCTCGGCGTCGTGCAGGTGCACCGCGAGCTCGAAAGCGGCATCGATCTTAAGCGCGTGAGCGTGCCGCTCGGCGTGGTGGGCATGGTCTATGAAGCGCGTCCGAACGTTACGGCCGATGCGGCAGGCATCTGCGTGAAAACGGGGAACGCATGCGTACTGCGCGGAGGTTCGCTTGCGGCGCGCTCCAATACAGCAATCGCCCGCATTCTCCACGAGGCTGCCGTGGCCTCCGGGCTTCCTGAAAACTGCATCCGCGGTATCGAAACGACCGATCGCGCGGCGACCGACGAGCTCATGGCGCTTCACGGCATCGTGGACGTGCTCATTCCGCGCGGCGGTGCGGGGCTCATCCGCCATTGCGTTGAGCATTCCAAGGTGCCGGTCATCGAAACGGGGACGGGCAACTGCCACGTGTACGTGCACGCTACGGCGAACGAGGCTATGGCGCGCGACATCGTGATGAATGCGAAGTGCCGCCGCTTTGGCGTGTGCAATGCCGCAGAGACGCTGCTTGTGGATACATCGATCGCGCGCGCGTTTCTACCCGGTATGCTGGCCGCCCTTGCGGGCGAGGGGGTGCTGCTCCACTGCGACGAGGAGGCATACGCGTGTGCCTCTTCTGCGGGCCTTGTTCGGGGGGCGCAGTTCGTGGCGGCAACCGATGAAGATTGGGACACCGAATACCTGGCTCCCGAGCTGGCCGTCAAATGCGTAAGCGGCGTGTGCGAGGCCGTCGAGCACGTGAACCGCTACGGCACCAAGCATTCCGAGGCCATCGTGGCGGATCAAAGCGATGCGGCGGGCGCGGCGGCTATCGAGACGTTTCTTTCGCAGGTCGATGCAGCGGCGGTGTACGCGAACGCGTCGACGGCGTTCACCGACGGCGGGCAGTTCGGTATGGGCGCCGAAATCGGCATCTCCACTCAAAAGCTCCATGCCCGCGGCCCCTTCGCCCTCGAAGCGCTAACCTCGTACAAGTATGAGCTGCGCGGCACGGGGCAGGTGCGCAGCTAGTATGGCCGTCGTATCGGAACGCTTCGACGGCCTCGGCCTCGCCGATCCCCGCAAAACCTATCGTCTCGGCATCATGGGCGGCACGTTCGACCCCATCCATATCGGACACCTCGCCTGTGCCGAGCAGGTGCGCGAGATCTACGGGCTCGACGCCGTCATCTTCGTGCCGGCGGGCAATCCCGTGTTCAAACGCGACAAGCAGGTCACTTCGCCCGAGCACCGCCTTGCGATGTGCAGGCTTGCGGTTGCAAGCAACCCCGCATTCGATGCGAGCTCTATCGAGATCGAACGAGGCGGCGATACCTATACGGTCGACACGCTCAGACAGCTCAAGGCGCACTATCCCGCAAACGTGGAGCTGCATTTCATCACCGGGGCCGACGCGGTATTCAGTATCGTGAAGTGGCGCGAAAGCTCGGAAATCGCGAAACTCGCCCAGCTCATCGGCGTAACGCGCCCCGGATACGAGCTTTCGGCCGAAAAGAAACGCTATTTGGCCGAACGCTCCGATTTCTCGGTATCCTATACTGAAGTCACGGCGCTCGCCATCTCGTCGAGCGCGTTGCGCGAGCGGGTACGCGCAGGCAAGTCGATCCGCTACCTCGTCATGCAAAGCGTGCTCGACTACATCGCCGAACACGGACTCTACGCATGCTGATCTGCCAAGCCGTACGGACTCATGTCGAAACGGTGCCGCGGGGGACACGGCTTGGATCGGTACTTGCGCTCAAGCGTCGCCTCGCCGATACTGAATGTGTGGAAGGAGGGACGATGCCATGGCAGATGAAACGTTGACCGACGAGTATTTCGAGGCCGCGAAAGAGCGGTTGCGCATGCGGCTTGACAAAGAGCGCTACGAGCATTCGCTGAGCGTCTCCGATACGGCCGTGCAGCTTGCACGCGCGTACGGTGTCGACGAGCGCAAGGCCCGCCTTGCCGGACTCCTCCACGATTGGGACAAAGGCTACTCCGACAAAGACATCACCGAGCGCGCCCAAGAGCTTCGCGTTGCGGCGAACCCCGTCGTGCTCGAGAGCATGCCGCGCCTTCTTCACGGGCCGACGGCTGCCATCGAACTTGCGCGCGAATTCCCGGGAATCGGCGAAGATGTGCTCCAGGCGATCGCACGGCACACGTCAGCCGAGGTGGGCATGACCGATCTGGACATGATCGTCTACACCGCCGATGCGATCGAGCCGCTGCGCCCCTTCGACAGCATGGCAGCCGTAAGGGATTCAATCGGCGCGGTGAGCCTGGAAGAGCTGTTCCTGGGCACGTTTCAACACGTGATCGCTTTTCTCGTGGAGAAGAAGCGCAGGATGCATCCCGATACCGTCAAGGTATGGAACTATTACGTTGAGCGGGCGAGGAGCGCTCCGGCGCCCAAATTGCCCGGCTCGAAGAAGAACCTCAGACATGCACAGGGAAAGGAAGCACGTGACGCACACGCCGACCGCTAAGGAGTGCGCGCTCATCGCAGCGCGCGCCGCCGACGAGAAGAAGGCGACCGACATCATGGTCCAGGAGGTCAAAGACCTCATCTCCGTTACCGACTACTTCGTGATCGCGACTGCGGCGAACAGCCATCAGGTCGAAGCGATCATCGATGAGATAGAAGAGCAGGAGCGATCGCTCGCCGGCGTAAAGCCGCTGCATCGCGAGGGCACGACAGACGGCCTGTGGGCGCTTCTCGATTACGGCGATTTCGTCGTGCACGTGTTTCAGCCCGAAACGCGCGAGTACTACCGTCTCGAGGCGCTGTGGAACGACGCCCCAGTGCTCGATCTTGCGGTCGAAGCGGGACTGACCGATATGGAATACTCCGAACGGATCGCCAAGCTTCTCGAGGCTGCACGCGCAAAAACGGACGCTTAGCCTTCCGCCTGCCGTTCGGGCGTAAGAGGTTCGGAGGAATTCTCGGGCTTAAGGAACGCAGGCAGGGGGATCGCCGAACCCACGACGGCCCCCACGAGCATGATCACGACGCCCTTGACAGGAAAGCACAGAAACAAAAGCAGTACTGCCATGAGCGGTTGGCGCATGACGCCCCCGACCACGGCGGCCGTGCAAGCGCACAGGCAGAATACGGGATCGGCTCCCGTGAGCATCGCGCATCCGTAGCCGATCGAGATGCCGGCGAAAATGACGGGGAAGAAGTGTCCGCCGCGCCAGCCGGTGTGGATGCAGAACGGCGTCGTGAAGAGCTTCGCGAACCCGGTGAGCACAAGCACAAGCGCGGGCATCGTCGTCCAAGTGGCTTCGAGCACATGGGTTTGGCTTTCGCCGGCGAACATCGTGAACGGCAACACCATGCCGCACGATGCGAGTACGACGCCCCCGATGACCGCCTTGATGACCGGCCTGTTGCCGAGCAGTGTCGAAAAGCCTTCCGAGAAACGGTCGAATAGATGGTAGAGCCATCCGCCTGCCGCTCCGATGAGCGTGAGGGGAACGAGCCAGATAAGCTCGGTCGCGCCGATGGAGATGTCGGTGAACCGGGGAAGCCCCATGCCGCCCCCAATAAGGGCGCCGAGTCCCATGAAGGCCCCGAGCGCACCGGCGATGGCGCAGAGGTACACGATGATCTTCGAGGTTTTTGGCAATACGAGTTCGTCTTCGTCGTCGTTTCCGTCGGCGCTGCCGTACAGGGGTGCGGCGAATCCGTAGAGGGGTGCGGTGAAGATGGCGGAAAGCGCAGCCGAGGTGCCGATGGCCGTGAGGTTCTTGAAATCGGAGCCGAAGCGCTTCATGCGGTCGCCGACCCAGGTGCACAGTCCTGCGATCGCCCCGGTGAGTCCCGCTTCGGGGCCGATGCTGCCGCCGAACAAAAGCGGCAGGAGCGCGGCGAGCGAGGATACGCCGATGTCCTTGTACTCGTAGCGGCCGTTTTTCTTCACTTTCTTCATGACGGAGTTGAGCTCTTCGGGGTACGGTCCGAACCGCTTCTGGTACAGTCCGATGATAAGGCCGCCGATGGTGCAGATTACGAGGGGGAAGAATGCGAAGTGGAGCTTTTCGGGCAGCGTCTTCCAGATGAAGTTCAAGCCGATGTTCATGAGGAAGAAGAACAGCCAGATAAAAGCGCCCGCGAGCGCCCCGGTGAGGATGACCGCGACGAGGAAGAGCGAGCGGTTGCGCAGCTTGTGGAAATCGACAGCCATAGCCCTTACGCTTCCTCGCCCATCGCAGGGTACCCATAGGCGGGTTCTGCCGACGATACGGCGGCATAGATGGCTTGCTGCATGGCTTCGGTTCCCATGGCGGCTACAAGATCGGCGGGCGCTTCAATTTCGCCCGAGGCGAAGGAGAACACGGTATCGCCGTCATTGGAGGTGTGCACGGGCTTGATGGCGCGCGCATAGGCGTCGTGGCAGGTCGAAGATACCTTTGTGGCCTGCGCCTTCGAGAGGCGCGCGTTGGTGACGACGACGCCGATCGTCGTGTTGGGGCAGGGTTGTTCAGCCGAAGCTGCGGCGGTCTGAGCGGTCATTGCGCGGGCCGCAACCTCGAAGGCAACGCCCCCGTCCATCACCGATCCGTCGTCAGCGCGGCAACCCGCGATCCAGGTGCCGTCCTCGTCGCGCACATTCCCGAGCGCGTTCACTGCCACGAGCGCTCCGACGACGAGTTCGCCGAACCGCATAACATGGTATCCGAACCCGGATTTCATGGCGCGCTCGCCCCCGAGAAGCTTGCCGACGGTGGCTCCCGTGCCTGCACCCACATTGCCCTGGGAAAGCGGTTCGCCCGCAAACGCCGCCTCAACGGCCGCCCGACCCATGGCTTTATCGGGATGAGCCTGCTCGCCTACCAGCAGATCGAACAAGCATGCGCCCACTACGATGGGCACCCGTGCGCACTCGACGGCGAACCCGATGCCCCTCTCGGCAAGTGCGTCCATCACGCCCGAGCTCGCTTCGAGGCCGAAGGCCGAGCCGCCCGACAGCACGACTGCATGCACCGCTTCGATCATGTTCTCGGGTTTGAGGAGGTCGGTTTCTCGTGTGGCCGGACCTCCGCCGCGCACGTCGACGCCGCACGCCGCCCCCTGAGGAGCGATGATGATGGTGCACCCGGTGGCGGCTTGGGCATTGTGCGCGTGGCCGAACCGAAACGCAGTCAGGTCTTCGAGGCGTGCTTGTTCGAACATGGTTGTCCCTTCGATCAACGTATGGCTGGCATTGTACTACGAGCTTTGCCCGGGCAGTGCAGAATGTCGCGCAACGGCAACCGGCGCTGTCGACGCACTGCTACGACCGACGCGCGCCTGTGAGGGGATGCTTCGCCAGATACGGCCCGCAGGCTTCTTCAATGCAGGATTTGAAGCGGTCGATGTAGGAGCGGGTGCATCCATCGGTGTCGGCGTCGGGCGCGTAGACGAACCCCACCGTGAACGAGGCGGCACCTTTGATCGGCAGCGAAAGGGTTTCGCCGTCGTTTTCGCTCATGTAGGCGCTGAAAGAATCACTGAACGTGACGGCTCGTCCGCTTGCGACGTACTCGTTGATCATCGAGAGGTTCGAGGCGTGCATGATGACCTGTTCGAACGGGTGCTCGTGGAACATGTCGCCGAGTATGGTTTCGAGTACGGGTTCGTTGTAGTAGGCGATGGGCATGCGTGCGATCTCGTCGATCGAGTAGGCGCGTTTGCGCGGCGAGAGCAGCGCCTTCGTGCCTGCGATCACGATGTTCGACCGAAACAGCGGCACGTAGTCGGCTTCGAGGTTTTCCTCCAAGCAGGCGAGCATCCTGTCGGGAACGACTACCATCGCAGCGGTCGCGGATCGGCGGGCGGGGGCGGCTGCGTCGTGCAGTATTTCGGGAAGGCTCTTCTCCACGAGGATCACGTCGCGCAGCCCGTAGACTTCAAGCACGTCTTTCATGAGCGTGAACAGCCCGCTTGCTGCAAACGGCATGGCGATGAGCCTCATCGGCTCGTGTGCTTGGGAGCGTTCGGCATGCATGCGCATGGCTTCTTCGAGCGCCTTCTGGTCCTCGATGCACGTGCGGGCGAGCGGTACGAGATCGCGGCCTGCGTCGGTAAGGCGGATGCGCTTGCCCATGCGCTCGAACAGATCTACGCCGAGTTCGCGCTCGAGCGTCTGCACGGCTTTGCTGAGCCCTTGCTGGGAGACGTAGAGTTGGCGGGCGGCTAAGGAGAACGAGCCGGTTTTAGCCACCTCGAGGAAATACTGAAGCGATTCGATCCGCATGCGTGCCCCCAACCTGTACCGAACCTTCTTACATGATAGCAAAACCCCGCACGGTTTGCTCGGCTCGGCAGGACGTACTCCTTGGAGATACGTTCCGTGCATGCTCGCTGCCCACGCACCTCCCATGCTCAAGAGCATTCGGTCCGTTTACAACGTGCGGTTGTCTATCGAGAACCTTTCTCTGTTGGACAAAGCCCATCGGCCGCTCTACGATGAGCGAAAAGGCGGCGACGTGCGCAAACGTCGGCGCTCGTACCGAACTGTACCGAAAGGGGGTTTGCGGGGTCGAAGCCAAGACGGGATACGCGAAAGGAGCGGTTATGGGCGTTAAGAAAACCAAGACCATGTGCACGACGTGCCACGCGCGATGCGGGGTGATCGTGTACTCCGACGAAGACAACAAGATCATCAAAGTCGAGGGTGACCCCGATAATCCCAAGTCTGCAGGAGTCATCTGCGGTGCGGGCATGTCCCAGCGCGAAATCCACAACAACACCGAGGGCCGCATCCTCTATCCGATGAAGCGCGTCGGTGAGCGCGGATCGGGCGAATGGGAGCGCATCACGTGGGATGAGGCGCTTGATGCCATCGCGGACAACTGCAAGCGCATCATCGCGGAATACGGACCCGAGGCCATCATCACCGGGCAGGGCACCGGCCGCACGACGAATCACTGGCATTGCCGTTTGAACTCGTCGCTCGGTCTCGAGGGCTGGTCGCTCGTACCGACGCACGTGTGCCTCATGCCCCATATCTTGCCCAACGCCATAAGCCTCGGCATCTACAGTCCGGCTTCGGGGGATCTCGGCAACTCCAAGACCATGGTGCTTTGGGGTCAGAACCCCGCTATGGAGCGCGCCTTCACGAAGATCCTGTACGACAACCAGGCGGCGGGCGCGAACCTCATCGTCATCGATACGCGCTTTCAGGACATGTCGAAGCACGCCGACCTCGCCATCCAACCGCGCCCCGGCACCGATGCGGCGCTCGCATTGGGCATCATGCGCGAGATCATCCGCAACGAATGGTACGACCGGGATTGGATCGATAAGTGGACGTACGGATTCGACGAGCTTGCCGAGCGCGTCGAGGAATGGACCCCCGAGAAGACGGCCCAGGTGTGCGAGATCACGCCCGAAGAGGTTATTACCGCTGCTCGAATGATGGGGACGGAAGGCCCTGTCGGCATGATGATCGGCCTCGGACCTGGATGCATGCATTCAAACGCCATCCAGAACGGCCGCGCCCTGGCCTGTTTGCAGGGGCTTCTCGGCTGGATCGACGTGCCGGGCGGTGTCAGCGTACCGCTTTCGTTTTCCGTGATGCTCGATGACAAGATCACGCTGTGGGACGGCAAGGATCCGGGACGTCCCGACCTGTTCACGTTCGGCGGCGAGGAGCACCCGCTGTACAAATCGTTCGGGCGTTCGAACGATCCGCATGCGACGTTCGAAGCCATGATCACCGGCGAGCCTCGGCCCGTGAAGGCGTTCATCGCCATTGCGAACGACCCGCTTCTGTGCTACGAGAATACGCATCTCACGTACGAAGCTCTGACGTCTCCCAATCTCGAGTTCATCGCGGTCAAGGATTTCTACTTCTCTCCGACGGCGAAGCTCGCCGATATCGTACTGCCCTCTGCCGACTGGTCTGAGCGCTGCACCTACGACGAAGAACTCGACGGCAACCTCATCCTCGCGTTCGATCAAGCGGTCGAAGCGCCGGGGGAGTGCTGGGACGATTGGCGCTTCTTCCTTCAGTGGGGCAAGCGCATCAAACCCGAAGACTGGCCATGGGAAAACGAGAAAGACATGGTGCTCTGGCGTTTGAAGGAGTTCTACGGCTTCGATGTGACATGGGACGAGTTCCAGGCTGTTCCCGTACGCTCCACCGAGCCGGGCGGTCAGGCGGGCGAGCCCGTGTACAAGAAGTACGAGAAAGGCATGCTCCGGCCCGATGGCAGCCCCGGGTTCCCGACGCCTTCCGGGCGCGTGGAATTCTCCTGCGCGACCATGGCGGCGTTCGGCTATGATCCTCTGCCCGATTACACCGAGCCGGCCGAGAGCCCCATCAGCCAGCCCGAACTTGCGAAGGAATACCCGCTGACACTCATCACAGGCCATCGCGTGTACTCGTTCTTCCACTCCGCGTGGACGAACATTCCCTCGCAGCGCAACCTCTATCCCGATCCGTTCGTGCTTGTGCACCCCGACGATGCGCGCGCGTACGGCATCACCGACGGGGAATGGATCACGATCTCATCTCCGCGTGGACATATCATCTCAAAAGCCGAGGTGACACGCGAAACCAAGAAGGGTGTCATCGCGGTTCCCCGTCCCGGTTGGCGTGACGAATGCCCCGAGCTCGGGTTGCCCGGGTACGGCTGGGATAAGGCGAACGGCAACATCCTCGTTCCGTCGGTTCCTGCCGAACCGGGATACGGCGCAACTCCCATGCGCTCGTCTTTGTGCAAGATCGAATCCGGAAGGGGGGATTTGTGATGAAACGGGTTGACGGCGAAGGCATCGCCCTGCTCCTCGATCTCGACGACTGCACCGGCTGCTTCGGATGCGAATCGGCCTGCCGCGAGACGCATCGCTATCCGTACGACGAAGACTGGATGAAAACCGAGCGCCGTGCGCCGTTTCTCGTCGACGGCAAACTGCGCCAGTACCACCTGGTAGCCCCGGTGCTCGACAAGTGCCGCGCTTGCTACAACGACGATCCGACCCCGCTGTGCGTGACGGGCTGCCCCGCAGGAGCGCTCAAGATAGGTTCGCTCATGGATATGGTGCGCGAAGCCGAAGGACGCCACTGCACCATTTTCACGGCGTAGCCGGTTTATGCACCCAAATACATAAGAACGGAAGCCGCTGCGGCCCGCCAGGGCCAGCGGCTTCCGGCAATCGGGCGGTTCGATGTTTCCGTATGCATCGCCGACGCCCGGCTTCGGGATTTCAGTATCTCTATTCCTCGCACACCGAAGGAAAGGTTTTATTATGGCTGAAACGCGTAGCAAAAGACCTGCGATGGCGGCTGCGGGATGCGCGATCATCCTTGCGGTCGGTATCGGATCCACCTCTGTTTTGAACGCCATTGCGCCCTTGCTCATCGAGGGCATGGGGGCTACTGTCACCGATTATTCGTTCGGGCCTATGCTCGCAACGATCTTCGCATTCGTCGGAAGTTTGATCGGCGCAAAGTTCATCACGAAGATCGGGGCGCGGCGCTGTCTTCTCATCGGGACGATCTGCGTGTGCGTTGTTCTGTGCCTCATAGCGACGGCGACAAGCACAGCGCTCTGGTATGTCGCAAACGTCATCAACGGCATTGTGCTTGCTATCGGGGCCCACGCCGCCGCTGCGGGCGTTCTCGCCGAATTCTACGGAGCGAGAACGCCGACGGTCTTCGGTATCGTTGTCGGCGTCATGAGTTTCCTCGTGGCAGGCGAGGTTCTTGTCGAGTCCGTGATGCTCAATGTGCTCGACTACCGAACGATCGTCTACATTTTCGCGGCCGTCACACTCGTGTTCGGCTTGTTCTCGAACCTCGTCCTCATCGGAAAGTTGCCGTCTGAGGGTGCCGGAAAGGCTTCGGCGGCCGGCGTCGGGGCTGATGCCGCCGACGGGCGCGATGACGAAGGCCTTCGCAGCGATTCCGCTTCCTCGGATGCGGAAGAGTCAGGCTTTACGTTGCACGATGCTTTACGCTCGCCAGCCCTCTACCTGTTCTTCTTTGCGATGGTGCTCGCATCGTTTCCGCTCAACGGGTATTCGGCTTACGCATCGTACTTCTTCGTCGGCAACGGCCTGTCCGCCTCGCTGGCGGCAACGCTGCTTTCCGTCTTCGCGATGATCGTCGCTGTCATCAGCTTGGTATCCGGTAGCGTATCAAAGAAGCTCGGCGCGTCGATTACATCGGTCATCGTGTTCGTCGGCTTTGCGGTGGGCGTCGGCTTGATGGTGGCGTGGGCTGACGGGGGAGCGCTTCCCGTTGCTGTCGGTAGCTTGGTGCCGTGCGCGCTTATAGGGCCGGTTCAGATTCTTCCCGCCCTGTTCATTCCCCAGCTGTTCGGCATGAAGGACTACACGTCGATCAACGCGTTCGGGATGGGCGGGTTCTACCTTGGCGGTGCAGCGGTATTTGTGATCGTGGCGGCGGTTATGCAGAACCTCGGATTCAACATGGGGTTCATCGTGCTTGCCGTGTGCGGCATCGCAGCGCTCGTGCTGTTCCTCGTAGCTATTGCAGTAAGCCCCATGAAGCGGTTGTCGGTAAAGGGCAAAGAGGGGTGATTTCGACTCAAGCGCCTTTGCGTCGACCGCTCGGGCGGAAGGTGCGAAGGATGCCGAGAACGCCGTTTCGGGTGCATAGAACCGAGGTGGCGTTTTCCCTAGATCGCCTCGCGTGTCTTCGAGCGCCGTTTAGCTGCGGTGCTCGAAGATGCTTGCTATCTCGGTGTGGTACGTTTGCGGGAACATATCGACCGGTTGCACGCGGGCAAGGTGGTAACCGACCTCTTGGAAGCGCGTCACGTCGCGGGCCCAGGTTGCCGGATCGCAGCTTACGTACGCAACACGCGCCGGGGCGGCTTCGGCGATGCTTTCCGCTACGCCTTTGGCGAGGCCTGTGCGCGGCGGATCGACTACAAGAGCATCGAGGTCTCCCAAAAGCGGCAGCTCCCGTGCCGAATCGCCTCCGATGACTTCCACGTAGGCATCGTTCGCCTCGGCGTTGCGGCGCAGGTCCCTTACCGATGACGCAGCCGACTCCACGGCAAGCACCTCGGCCCCCGCTTTCGAAAGCGGAATCGAGAACGTGCCGCCGCCTGCATAGAGGTCGGCGACGAGGTCGCCTTCCTCGAGCTCGAGGCCCTGCAGGACGGCTTCGACGAGCCGCTCCGCCTGGGCGGTGTTCACCTGGAAAAACGAGGGGGCGCTTGTGCGGAAGCGATTGCCCGCAAGATCTTCTTCCCAAAAGCCCTTTCCTTCAAGCGCTTCCACGCCTTTGATCGTGCGGATTTTGCCCGGATCGGCCATAACGCGCACGATGCTCGTGGCGGGAAGAGCGCTTCTGAGCGTGCTCGCGACTGCCTTGCGGGGAAACGGCCCCGGCTCGGTCCAGAGAGCGATCTCCAAATCGTGCGTGCGCACGCTATGACGCACGCCGACGCGGAAGATGCCGAGGTCTTGGGACCGCTGCAGGTACCCGAGCGCCCCGCGCAGCGCCTTGGGGGCTTTGGCGATGGCTTTGTGCGCGATCAAGCACGTGTCGGGGGAGAACAGCTTGTGGGAATGCTCTTTGCGAAACCCGAGTGCGAAACGGCCCGCATCGGTGCGCTCCGCCCCGAATTCGAGCTTGTTGCGGTAGCCGGTCTCGCGTTTGCTCGGCAGGGGGGCTGCAACAAGGCTTTCGGCAGCCTGCGGATCGAAACGCGCCGTGCGCACGAGGGCCGACACCACGTTCGCCCGCTTTGCCTCGAGCTGAGCGGGATACGCGATGTGCTGCCATGGGCATCCCCCGCATACATCGACGTAAGGGCACGGTGCCTGCACGCGCGCGGGCGAGGCTTCTACGACTTCGACGATGTGCGCAGTGCAGAACGACGGCTTTTCCTCGTCAACGGCAATGCGCACCGTATCGCCTGGCACGCCGCCTTCAACGAAGACGGTCTTTCCGTCGGCCCGATGTCCGATAGCGGCGCTTCCGTAGCTCAGCCGCTCGATGCAAATCGTCTCTTCCATACGCCCCTGTGAATTCTTGCGAACTTATTATTACGATTGAGACATAATAGCGTATAATCTCATCCCGTGCCCTTGTAGCTCAGGGGATAGAGCGTCTGCCTCCGGAGCAGAAAGCCGCAGGTTCGAATCCTGTCAAGGGCACCACTTTGATTATGCGAGGTCGGAAGGTGTTTCCGGCCTCTTTTTTGTCGCTGGTACATCAAGTGGCACATCCGCTGGTACAACGGCCGCACGGTCGCGCTCCTGCAAGCCTTGAGGCTCATGCGCCGAGCTTCGCGGGTGTGGTTTTGAGGTCAAGATGAAAGGTTTTTGGACAGGTCGCGTACTTACCTGCTAAAATCTCCAATCGTGTATGTTGAAAAACCATGGCCTCGCCCTGTTCGGACGACGTTGGCACCCGCAAGGCGCGCCGCGTGCGACAAGGGAGGTCGAAGCGATGCGAAAAGGAGCCATACCATGGCGTTATATACTCCCGAGTATCAGCCCACGGGCGACGAGATCGCCGTCATCAAAACCTCCAAGGGCGATATCCGCGTACAGCTCGCCGGCAAGGACGCCCCGATCCACGTGGGCAACTTCATCGAGCTTGCGCAGAAGGGTTTTTACGACAACCTGAAGTTTCACCGCTACGTTCCCGGATTCGTCATCCAGGGCGGTTGTCCCAAGACGCGCGACCTCGATCCCGAGCAGGTGAAGGCCGCGGCCAACAACCCCCGCGCAGGACTCGGGACGGGCAACCCCGGTTACTCCATCAAAGAGGAGTTCTCCACCAATCCCAACAACGTCCATGAGGACGGTGCGCTCGCTATGGCCCGTTCGCAGGATCCGAACTCGGCGGGTTCTCAGTTCTACCTGTGCCTGGGCCCCCAATATTCGCTCGACTCGGGCTATACCGTGTTCGGCCAGACCATCGAGGGCAAAGATGTCATCTCCCAGTTGCGTGTGGGCGATGTGATCGAGGGCATCGAAATCGAGAACGCCAACGCATAAAGCCAGCGCGCTCGGCATCTCGAACCAAACGACACTCAAAGGAAGCAGATGAACAACGAGATTTTCCAGCATGCCCGCTCGGCATACGCTTCGAAGAACTACGAAGCGGCGCTCGCTGCGTACACGCAGTGTTTGCAGGATGTCAGCCATCCGCTGGCTCCGGGGGAGATGGGCCTTCTGTACCACCAGATAGGCAACTGCCTCGTCAAGCTGGACGACTACAACGAGGCTATCCATGCCTACACCCAGGCAACGGCTGATTCGGTGTACGACGCGGTCGGCGCGGTCAACTACAATCTGGGAATGGCGTATGCGGCGCTTCACGACTACGAGGATGCGGTCAGGCATTTCGAGATCTCGGTGTCCGACGCGAAGTACGACACGCCCTACAAGGCTTATGCGGCTATGGGAAGCGCGCTTCTGAAGCTCGGCAAGTCGGCTGAGGCAGGCGTGGCGTTTCGCCAGGCGGCGCTTGACGAGGGCAATCCCGATCCGACGAAATCGCTTCTGAACCTCGGTATCTGCTTCATGGCGCTCGACCGTCCCTCCGATGCGGTGACCTCGTACGAAAGCGCTCTGCAATTCGACATGCCTCCGGCGACGAGGAACAAGCTGTTCGCTAACCTCGGGCAGGCCTACGTCGCCTGCGGTCAGATGCAGAAGGCGGTATCCGCGTTCGAGTCGGCGCTCGCGGATAAGACGTACTTCCTGAGCGATTCCGCCAACGTCGATTACCAGCGAGCCGTCGGGTCGGTCGCAAGCGGCACGTCGGAGATGACGGCCATCATGTCGCCGGTGAGCGCCGACATGTCGGGCCTCGACGTTCCCGCCGACGGGACGCCTGCCTATCCGGTCGAAGATCCGTACGCGTACGGCAATCCGCAGGATGCCTACTATTACAACGAGCCCTACGGCGCCGAGCAGATGCCCGGCTACGCTCCCGACGACCGTTTCTTCAACGCGAGCGACGAAGAGCTCGAGCAGTGGTCTAAGGGTTTAGCGAAGCAGGATCGCAAACGTCGCAACGTCGGCCTCAAGATCCTCGTGTTCTTCATTGCGCTGATCCTGATCGCGCTTGCGGCCGGGGTGTTTTTGTTCACGCAGGGCTTTGGCATCCCGAGTCAGGAAACGGTTGTCGAAGAGCTGTTCGCCGATCCCGAGGCGGCTTCGTCTTCGGTATTCGCGAAGGATCTTTCCGATGAGAAGATCCAATCGATGCTCGCTGCCGTCGAGGCCGATCCCAATGCGACCATCGACGGCGTCAACAAGTCGATGAGCGAATCGACCGCCTTCGTCAATGCGAAAACGGCAGAGGGCGGCGAAGTGACGTACCAGATTTCGCTGGTGCGCGACCTCATCGGGTGGAAAGTCTCGAACGTCGAGCTGTACTTCGCATCCCAAAACCAATAGCATCAACCGAGTCGGACGGCGCAAAGCCGTCCGACCGATGCGGGCATGCTGCAATCATGCCCGATCCCCCTGGAGTTTGTGCGGCTGCGCTTTGCGCTTTCGCATGCACGACAACGCGATACCATTCGAAAGGAAAACCATGGCAGTACAGAAAACCTACATCATGATCAAGCCCGACGGCGTAAAGAACAAGCATATCGGCGAGATCGTCAACCGCTTCGAGCGCGCAGGCCTTGCGATCGAGCGCCTCGAACTCGGAAATGTTACGCCCGAGCAGGCGGCCGCCAACTACGCGGAGCACGAGGGCAAGCCGTTTTACAACGGGCTCATCGAGTACATCACCTCGGGTCCTGTGGTCAAGATGATCATTTCGGGCGAAGGCGCGGTTGCAAAGTGCCGTACGCTCATGGGTGCCACTAATCCCGCCGATGCTGCCCCCGGCACGATTCGCGGCGATTTCGGCCTCGTTATGGACGAGAATGTCATCCATGGCTCGGATTCCCCCGAGTCGGCGGAGCGCGAGATGGGTATCTTCTTCGCGTAAAGCCTGGCGGACCTGCGAAGCAGGCCGTTTCATACGACGGGTTCGAAAGAAGAGGAGCAGGTGCATGCTATATCGTGTTATCGACGCGACAGAGCTTCCCTCACTCGTTTCGGCTTTCATGGATTCGTACGAAGTCGTAGCTCCGGTCAAACGCGACCGGGGCTACGTGTTTGATGCGATCGAAAGCCCCGACGAGATAGCGCTCGACTACGATACGACTATCGTATCGCCCAAGAAGTACTTCCTTCCCAGTACCGAAACGCTGTTCGAATTCGATGCGACCGTGAACGAGGTTACCGAATTCGCAGTGGAAATCACGCCGCGCGTCATCTTCGGCGCGCATGCCTGCGATATCAACGCCATCAACCGGCTCGATCTCGTGTTCAAAGACGGCAAATACCCTGATCCCTATTACGTCGCCCGCCGCGAAGCAACGCTCATCGTGGGGGTTTCCTGTACGCCGGGCGAAAAGTGCTTCTGCAACATCCTCGGAAGCGACGAGGCCCGGTTCGGCTACGATCTGTTCTTGCAGGACATCGGCGGGAAGTACCTCGTGAGCATCTCGAGCGTCGAGGCGGCGAACATCCTCGAAGCGGCCTGTAATCCCCGTGTTGCGACCGACGAGGACCGCATCGCGTTTCGCCACGCTACGCGCACTCGGCAGGAGAGCTTCAACCGCGACATCCCCGACATCCAAGAAGTCGCCATGCTCATGGACGCCTTCCACAAGGATCCGTACTGGGAAGAGCTCGGCGGGCGCTGCCTTGCCTGCACGGCGTGTTCGGCGGTGTGCCCTACCTGCTTCTGCTTCGACATCCGCGACACCCTCGACCCCGACGGGAAAACCGGCAGGCGCGAGCGGTCCTGGGATGCCTGCACGGCACCGCAGTTCGCGCTCGTCGCAGGCGGTCACAACTTCCGCGAAAACGGGCGCGGGCGCGTGCGGCACCGCATGTACCACAAGCTCAACGGCTTTCTCGCCAACCACGACCGCATGCTGTGCGTGGGCTGCGGTCGCTGCGTGAAGGCATGCAAGGCGAACATCAACCCGATCGAGGTGCTCAGGTTCTTCGAGCGAAAGGGGGCCGAAGATGGCGAATAGCTGTGCGGCGAACACGGTGCACGTGTCTCCCGTTGCCGAGTACACGCGTCCCCTCACGGGCGAGGAGATGATGGCGGCGAATCCGTATCGTCCGTGGCCCGCCCGCATCACCTCGATCGTCGAGATTACCCCGACCGAGAAGCTCTTCGAGTTCCGCCTGATCGATGAGCGGGTGCGCGAGGCGTTCCGCCATGAGCCGGGCCAGTTCGTCGAGGTGAGCATCTTCGGCGTGGGCGAGGCTCCCATATCCATATCGGGTTCGCCCTCGAAGCAGGGCTTCATCGAGCTGTGCGTGCGGCGTACCGGCGAATTCACCGAAGTGCTCCACAAGATGCAGTGCGGTGACATCGTGGGGTTGCGCGGCCCGTTTGGGCGCGGTTTCCCGTTCGAGGAGATGAAGGGCCACGACATCTTGTGCGTGGCAGGGGGCCTCGGCATCGCGCCTTTGCGCTCGCTCATCAACAACATCCACGACGAGCGTAGCGAGTTCGGCAAGGTCACGATCATCTACGGGGCGAAGAATCCGAGCGAGGTGATGTTCCGCAACCAGTTCGAGATGTGGCGCCATCGCAAGGATTTCGACCTCTACCTCACCGTCGATGTGCCCGACGAGACGTGGGACGGGGAAGTGGGGCTTGTGACCAAGCCGTTCGAGCACCTCGAGCTCGACGCGTCGAACACGTTCGGGGCGCTGTGCGGACCGCCGGTCATGTACCGGTTCGTCATCGACGAGATGCGGAAGAAGGGCATCAGCTACGACCATATCTACGTGAGTTTCGAGCGCCACATGAAGTGCGGCATGGGCAAGTGCGGCCATTGCCAGATCGGGCACCAATACGTCTGCATCGACGGGCCCGTATTCAATTATTGGGAAGCCAAGAATATCCAGGGGTCGATGTGATATGTGCGCGAACTGTATAGCATGCGATGAGAAACCCACGCCGCCTCGCGTGGTAATCGTGGGTCTGGCCAGCTGCTTCGGCTGCCAGCTGCAGATAACCAACGTCGAATCCCACCTGCTCGACGTGCTCGGACAGATCGAGCTTACGTACTGGCAGCTCGCTTCGAGCGAACCGATGCCCGACGAGTTCGACGTCGTCATCATCGAGGGCGCGGTAACGACCGAGGAGTCCGAATCGCTGGTACGGGAGCTGCGGGATAAGGCGAAAGCGGTCATCGCCATAGGCGCGTGCGCCAACACTGCGGGCATTCCCGGTATGGCGGCCGCCCATCACCTTTCGCGTCCGGCCGAGGTGTACGATACGGTTCCCGAGGCGTGCGGAGGCATGATCGCGCCGCGTTCGGTACCGAGCGTCATCGAGGTGGAGTACCGTGTGCCGTGCTGTCCGATCGATCCGTTCGAGTTCATCGAAACGCTTACCCGCGCGCTGTACGGCTCGAACGCGACGGTTTCCACACGTACGATGTGCGGCGATTGCAAACGCAACGAGACGGGCTGCTTCTACGGCGAAGGGACGCTCTGCTTGGGGTTGGTGACGCTTGCCGGGTGCGGGGCGCGCTGCGTGAACCTCGGTCGTCCGTGCAACGGATGCCGCGGCATCTCTCCCGATGCGAACCTCGAATCGGCCCGTGAGTCGGTGGCGCGCTACGGCGTTTCGGTCGAGGCGTTCGACAAGGCGCTCGAGATGTTCAACCAGACCAATCCTGCCAGATCAGCGAAGGGCCAGGGGTAAGCCATGACGAAAACAGCCATACACGTCGATCACATCGCCCGCATCGAAGGCCACGGCAACGTGCACGTCGTCATCAAAGACGGCATCGTCGAAACGGTCGAGATGAACGTCGTCGAGCCGGCCCGCCTGTTCGAGAGCATGGTCAAGGGCAGGATATTCTCTGAAATCCCCTACATCTCCTCGCGCATTTGCGGCATCTGCTCGGCGAGCCACGTGGTCACCGATCTGAAGGCCATCGAGCGCATCTTCGGCGTCGAGCCGACGCCTCGCACCCGCGCGTTGCGCGAGCTTTTGATCTACGGATCGTATCTGCAGAACCACGCGACGCACCTGTTCGTGTTCGCCGCCCCCGATTTCGTGGGGTTGCCGAGCGTGTTTCCGCTTGCCGAGAGCGATCCGATGCTGTTCCAGCAGGCACTCGAGCTCAAGGCGCTCGGAAACGAGCTCTGCACGAAGGTGGGGGGCCGAAGCGTCCATCCCATCACGGCGGTCGTAGGCGGATTCACCCACGAGATAGAGGCTCCGGACTACCTTAAGCTCGCCGACAAGATGGAGGCCATGATCCCGTTCGTGCTTAAGACGGTCGATCTGTTCGACTCCTTCGAAACGCCCGATATCGCTACGCAGGGCGACATGCTCGCCATGGTGATGGACGAGTACTATCCCATCGAATGCTCCGACACGGCGCGCTTCTTGAAAGCGGGTATCGAGTTCGACGCAAACGACGTCGGCGAACATATCGAAGAGTACGCCGTCACCCATTCGGGCGCGTTGTTCGCGCGGGTCAGAGAGACGGGATCGCCGTACATGACGGCCGCGCTCGCGCGCATCAACGCGTCATGGGCTCATTTGAGCTCGCGGGCGAAGGTCGCGGCTGCGAAGGCAGGCCTTCGGCCTCCCGAGTTGAATCCCTTCATGAACAACGTCGCGCAGGCCGTCGAGCTTGTCGATGCGCTCGATAGATGCTCAGGTATTTGCCGCATGCTCGCATCGAACGAAGTTGAAGGATCGAGCAAGCCCGTGGACTTCGAGGTGAGGGCGGGACGCGGCGTCGGGTTCACCGAAGCCCCGAGAGGCGCGCTCTTCCACGATCTCGAGCTCGACGAGGCCGGCAAGGTTCTGCACGCGTCCATCATGACACCGACGGCGCAAAACGTCGCGAACCTCGAAGCCGACATGCGCCTGCTCGCCGAGAAGATGAGCGGGGAAGGGTGCACCGAGGATGCGATCCGCCTTGAAATTGAGAAGCTTGTGCGGGCCTACGACCCGTGTCTGTCCTGCAGCGTGCACTAGCCGCGCTTTTGCAGCGAAACGCGCGATCACGGGGTCTTTGCCCAGATGGGCAAAGACCCCGTTTGCGTGGGTGCGCGCTTCAAGCGCAGCATGTACCACCTGTGGATTTTCGCACCTGCATTTTGCCCTGTGCTAAAATGCAGGTTCGCATGTTTAATGATGATAAAGGGGTTTGCCTTTATGTCCATTTTCGATATGTTTTCGGGGTTCGGGGGTCAGATGTCGTCCGACATGGCCATCGACCTCGGGACTGCAAATACGCTTGTCGCCATAAAGGGCGAGGGTATCGTGATCAACGAGCCTTCGGTCGTCGCCATCGAAAAGAGCACGCATCGCGTTTTAGCCGTCGGTCATGAGGCGAAGAACATGATCAACCATACGCCCGACGCATTTTCCGCAGAGCACCCGCTGCGCGACGGCGTGATCGCCGACTACGATGTGACCGAGGCCATGCTTTCGGCATTCATCAGCAAAGCGTCGGTGCGCAAGTATCCGTGGCAGGCGAAGCCGCGCATCGTCATCTGCATTCCCTGCGGCGCGACCTCTGTCGAGAAGCGAGCCGTGTTCGAAGCCGCCATCCAGGCGGGCGCCCGCCAAGCCTACCTCATCGAGGAGCCTATGGCTGCGGCGATGGGTGCCGATCTGCCGGTGACCGAGCCTACGGGCTCCATGGTCGTCGACATCGGCGGCGGCACCACCGAGGTTGCGGTCATATCGCTCGGCGGTATCGTCACGTCTTCGTCGCTGCGCCTTGCGGGCAACCGCATGGACGAGGCGATTGCCGTGCATCTGCGCGATTTGCTCGGCATCAAGATCGGCGAGCGCACCGCCGAGGTCATCAAGATCAAGATCGGCTCGATCCTCCCGTTCGAAGACGGTCGCGAGCGCGATATGATCATCTCCGGCCAGGACGTAGTTACCGAACAGCCCAAAGAGGTCACCATCCAATCCGAAGACGTGCGTGCTGCCTTGCAGGCGCCCATCGACGAGATGGTCGTGCACATCAAGGAAACGTTCAAGAAGACCAACCCCGATCTGGCCTCCGACATCATCCAGAACGGCATCCTGCTCACCGGCGGCGGCGGCCTGCTTTCTGGCCTCGACCGCTACCTCACCGACAAGCTCGAAATTCCGGTGTGGGTCAGCGAGACGGCGCTCACCAACGTCGTTACCGGATGCCTCAAGGTGCTCGAGACCCCGACAGCGCTCAAACAGACCCTCATGCGATCGAAATAAGGCGGTGGGACGCACCCCGTGGCTCTCAACCAGCAGAGAAAACCCCTTGCAATCGGCGGCCCTGTGCTGCTGATTGTGCTTTTAGCGCTCTCGCTTGCGAGCATGGCGCTTTACGCCCTTGAAGACGAGGACTCAGGCGTGCTCCACACGGTGCAAAACGCCGTGTCGGGCATCGTCGCGCCGTTCAAGTTTGTCGGTTCGCTCGGCGGGTCGGCCCTCGATACGGCGGGTACCGCGCTTTCCGATGCGACCGCGTCCGACTCGACCATGAGCGGCCTGCGCGACCAGAACCAGCAGCTTCGCGAACTTAATGCGCAGCTGGAGGAATACCGTCAGGAATCGGAGCGCCTCCAGGATCTGCTCGACATCAAAGATGCGTACGGGTTCGAATCAACCGGCGCGCGCGTGATCGGCAGAAGCACCGATGCGTGGAACCGGATCGTCACGATCGACAAGGGCGGAAACGACGGCTTGCGAAGCGGCCTTCCCGTTATGGGACAGGCGGGGCTTGTCGGCATGATCCGTTCGACGACGCCGACAACGGCCGAAGTGCTGCTTTTGAACGATGCGCAAAGCGGTGTCTCGGCGATGGTGCAATCCAGCCGTGTCGAGGGGATCGTGCACGGATCGGTGGAGGGCGTGCTGTACCTCGAGGATATGGCTGCCGACGCTTCGGTAGAGGAAGGGGACGTCGTCATCACCTCGGGTGTGGGCGGGAATTTCTTCCGCGGCCTTATCATCGGCACGGTTACGAAGGTGGAGAAGAACGCGAGCGGCTCGACCGTGCGCGCCGTCGTGGCGCAGAACGGGGAGGTCGCCCCCCTCCAAGAGGTGCTCGTCGTGCTCGACATGCAAACCGAGGGCGCGGCGTCGAGCACGTTTCGCAATCCCGGTTCCGACGGCGGCTCGGCTTCGGGCGATGCAAACGGCTCGGCTTCGGGCGATGCAAACGGATCGGACACTGCGGGGGGCAACGGGGATGCTGACGGAACGAATCCGTCTTCAGACAACCCGGGAGAAGGTGTTTCCAATGAATCGTGATTCACTCGCCGTGCTCATCGGTGCAGTGATAGCCGTGTTTGCGCAGGTGGTCATTGCGCCCAACATCGCTATCCTTTCTGCTGTTCCCAACTTCCTCGCCGCTTACGTGCTCGTGGTGGCTATCGTGCGGCCGACCAATTCGTCTCTCGTGCTCGCATTCGCGCTCGGTCTCATCTACGATCTTTTGGGGTACGGCCCGGTCGGTGCGATGGCGTTTTTGCTCGTGCTTGCGGCGTTCGCCGCTTCGCGGGCGTTTTCGGTCCTCAACAACGACACGCTGTTCATGCCCCTTGTGATCCTCGTCGTTTCGCTGCTTTTGATCGAGGCGTTCTACGCGGTGTTCCTCATTGCCCTCGGCCATACGGCAGGTCTCGTCGATGCGTTTTTGTACCGGGCGCTTCCCTGTGCGCTCTACGACTGCGTTATCGCACTCGTGCTCTATCCGATCGCCGTCCGGTTTCTGCAATCGGGCTCGCCGCTCGGGGGTTCCGCCCCCTCGGCCGGCCCCCTCGTCAAATCGACGGCCGCCCCGACGGCCCGACCCGTGCTGAAATCGTCGTCGAAGCCCAAGCGCCGCTGATCGGGGCTTGCCATGCTTGCAGCAATCATCGCAACCATAGCGACGCTCGTCGTGCTCGTCATCGCCGTAGTGATCGCGTTCACGATCCGCAACCGTACGAAGGCTCCGAAGGCATCGAGCAAGCGCATGGATGTGCGCGCCATCAAGACCGTCGGCATGCCCGCCGGTCGCGGTGCCAGCCGCGACACCCACGTGAACGCGCCCCAAACCTCTGCCGTGAATCTCGGCGAAACGCTTAAATCGCGCTTTGCGGCCATGGGCGTGCTTGCGGCGGCGGTCTTCGGATCGTTGACGGCGAAGGTGTGGAGCTTGCAGATCCTCGACAGCGAGGCGTATCGCAGGGAAGCCGAGGAAAACCAGTACCGCACGGTGTACACACCCGCCCCGCGCGGCTACATTTACGATGCGGACGGCTACGAACTTGTGCGCAACCGCACCTCGCTCACCGTGCTCGCCGACGCGGAGGTCGCACAGGACCGGACCGTCGTCCAGCGCCTCTCGGCGGTGCTCGGCATTCCCCATAACATCGTCCGCATGCGCATTCTCGACGAGACTACCGGGGCGCAAAGTCAGCGCGTTGTCGCGAGCGACGTCGATCTGAGAGCCATCGCGTTCATCGACGAGCACAAGGCAGCGTTTCCCGGTGTGACGACTCAGGACCGGGCGGTGCGCGAGTATCCGTGGGGCGCGCTTGCCGCCCATGCGCTCGGATACGTGGGAACCGTGACATCCGATGGCCTCGAAGCGGTTGTGGACGGCGAAGAGCTCGAGATGGGCGATGTGGTCGGGCAATCGGGGGTCGAATACAGCTACAACCGCTACCTTGCGGGCGCGCACGGCATGCAGGTAGTCGTGGCCGATGCCAAAGGAGCGGTTCAGGGTATCGTGTCTGAAAGCCAGCCGGAAAAGGGAAACGATATCTACCTCACGCTTAAGGCTCCCGTACAATACGCGGTCGACAGAATGCTCGCCGATTTGGTCGCCCCCACCGATTCGACGATCGGCACGGGTAAGGGCGATTCCGCCTCCGCGATCGTGATGGACGTGCGCGACGGCAGCATCGTCGCGATGGCGAGCTATCCCACGTTTACGCCCGGAGGCTTCGTTCCTGAAATAAGCGACGATCTGTGGTCGCTCTACAGCACCGACAAGAAATTCGAGCCGCTGCTGAACCGCGTCATCGCGGGCCAATACGCCGCAGCTTCGACGTTCAAGGCGTTCACGGGGCTTGCGGGATTGGCCTACGGCTTCGCCGACACGTCGAGAAGCTGGGATTGTACGGGTTCGTGGGATGGCTTCAACACGGGCGCGCCCCAGCGATGCTGGTTGCGTACGGGCCATGGCGCGCTCGGGTTCCGTGGAGGCATCGTCGAGTCGTGCGACACGGTGTTCTACGAAATCGGCAAGAGCTTCTTTCAGGCAGGTGAGTCGCAAGGCGGTACGATCAGCGATACCGCTATGCAGGATTACGTGAAGAAGTACCAGTTCGGAACGTTGACCGGTGTTGACATCCCCGGCGAAGGGGCCGGCCGCATCCCGACTCCGACATGGAAGGCCGAATACTGGAAAGATGTGCCCGAGGCCCAGCAGTGGGTGGGCGGCGATCTGACGAATATGGTCATCGGCCAAGGCGACGTGCTCGTCACGCCGTTGCAGGTGGCGGTTGCCTACGGAGCCATCGCCACGGGCAACCTCATGAAGCCCCACTTCCTGAAAGAGGTGCGCAATTCATCCAACGACGTCGTTGTCGAACACGAGCCCGAAGTGGTCGGTGTGCCCGATGTGCCTGCAGAGAACCTTGCAATCATGCGCGACGCGCTTCACGGCGTCGCGACAGAAAACGAAAGCGTCGCAAAGCTGTTCGCCGAATACGGCATCGACGCGGCGGCGAAAACGGGTACTGCAGAATATTCCGACGGGCAGATCGAATCGGCGTGGTTTGCGTGCTATGCTCCCTACGACGATCCGAAGTACGTCGTCGTCTGCCAGGTGAACCACGGTGGCGGCGGCAGCGAGGTTGCAGCGCCGCTCGGCGTCGACATCATGGCGACCGCGCTGCGCTACGATGCGGGCGAGCTCGAACCGACGATCGGCGTTGTCGCGGGTTCCTCGGGCAAATACATCGATCTGCCGCTCAAGAGCGACGGCTCGGGACGAACGGACTAGGGGGCGCCGATGCCTGAGTTACCTCAAATCAGCACGGTCAAGGCTCCTGACAAGGCCGTTGTCGACGCGACGAAGCCGCGCCGCTTCAAGTACCTCAACCTGCCGTTTCTCGCCATCGTCGCGCTCATTGTAGGCTATGGTCTGCTCATCGTGTACACGGCCGTGTACAACGAGCCGGACTACAGCTTCAGCCGCCAGCTTACCACCGTCGTGCTCGGTGCCGTGCTCATGATGGCGATCTGGCGCTTCGATTACCGTAACCTGTCCGATTTCACCGTGCTGCTCATCATCGTGAACGTGGTGCTTATCCTCTCGCCGCACCTGCCTATCATCGGTGTCTATGCGAAGGGTGCGCAGTCGTGGATCAATATCGGTACGCAGATACAGCCGGGCGAATTCGCAAAGCTCACGGTGATCCTTCTGGCGGCGAGCGTCATGTCGCGCTACGGCGGCAAACTCGACGATCCGCGCGAGTACCTCAAGGCGCTCGGCATCATGCTCATCCCGTTTCTCTGCATCATGACACAGCCCGACTTGGGCACGGGGCTCGTGTACCTGTTCATCGCCGCCGTCGCGCTCGTCGTGGGCGGTGCGCGGCCGAAGTTTCTGCTCATAACGCTCGTGGCGTGCATTCTTGCCGTTGCGGCTGTATTCGCCATCGACCAGCTGATCTACAATTCGACCGGCGAGTACAAGCTCCTCAAGCAGTACCAGCGCAACCGCCTGCTCGTGTTTCTCGAGCACGACAGCGTGAACCTCTCCGACGAGGGGTACAACCTGCGCCAGGCCCAGATCGCTATCGGATCGGGCGGCCTGTTCGGCAAGGGGCTCTTCAATGCGACGCAGGCGACGCTCGGGTACCTGCCCGAAGCGCCGACCGACTTCATCTTCTGCGTCTTGGCAGAACAACTCGGGTTTTTCGGTGTAGCGGTCCTCATCGCCCTCTACGCCGCGCTCGTTTTGGTATGCTTCCGAATTGCCGGCGCTGCATCCGACTTGTTCGGAACGGTGATTGTCATGTGCGTCGTCGGCATGTGGTTGTTCCAGATTCTTGAAAACATCGGCATGACGTGCGGTCTCATGCCGATCACCGGCATACCTTTGCCGTTTATGAGCTACGGATCGTCGTTCATGGTCGTGAACTTCATGCTTCTCGGGCTCATCGGGTCGGTTTGGGCCCATAACGGCCGATAGATAGGAGGCACCATGCAGATTCCCGTAGATATCAAGGCGGTCATCGACGAGGCTACCAACATCGATGAGGCCCGCGCCACGCCGATTTCGGTGAGCATTTACATGGATGAGACGGCACCGGGCGATGTGCAGGCGCACGTTCGCCAGGCGTTCGCGAGCGCAAGCGTCCATGCGCGGGTGAGCACCGTCTATTTTCCGAGCTTTCCCGTGGTCGCAGCCGCAGGTTCCGATATGGCGGTTATCGTGGCGGGTCTCGACGAACACGTCGGAAAGTACGCATCGGAAATCCGGGCAGCGGGCGTGCCGGTCATGGTCGTGACCACGCTTCCCGACCTCGCGGCCGAAATCGCCGCCGAGAGCGGGTATCCGCTGCTCGAAGACGACACCGTGGCCCCCTCGATCGACGATGTGCTCGCATTGCCTGCTGAGGCAAACGGCAAGGCGGAGCCGTATCCGCTCACGGTCGACGGTGCCGCCTCCCTCAACATGAGGATGGGGGAGTGGGTCATCGAGGCCTGCCGTGACAAGCGCCTCGCGTTCGCCCTCGCGTTCCGCTTCGTGCGCAAGCCGCTTTCGCTCGAAGCCGTCAGTGCGACGGCTGCGCAGAACGCGGGCATCGGGCTCGTGGTGTTCATACCCGGCGCCGACATGCCCATCATGACGCTCAACCAGGCTAAAATGCTTTTGCAGATAGCCGCCGCGTACGGCCAGCCTATGGAGATCGCCCGCGTGAAGGAGCTTGCGGCCGTTGTGGGCGGCGCGTTCGCTTGCCGTGCGGTCGCCCGTCAGCTCATCGCGTTCGTGCCGGCGCTCGGCTGGGCCATCAAGGCCGCCATCGGCTACACGGGAACGCTTGCCATGGGCCGTGCCGCCATCGAATACTTCGAGGGCGACGGTAAGATCGACCATCTCGCCGAAGTGGTGGGCCGTGCGCGCGATAAGGCGGTCATGGCCGCCGATTCGGCGCGCAAGCAACCGAGCATGAAGGCAGCGGCTAAAAGCGCCGTTTCGAAGGTGGGCAAAGCCGCAAGCGGTGCTGCAAGCCGCGTCGTTCCCACGGCAGCGTCGGTGGCCAACTCGGCAGTCGATGCCGTGGCTTCGTCGGGCGTAGTGCCGAAACCGGCTGCGCAAGCCGCGAGCGACGTTGCCGGACGTCTGACCGATACGGTGGTGCACCGTTTCAAGAAGGGCGCTCGCGCATGACCGATCTGTGGCCGCGCCTGACCGCGCTTCTCGACAGCGCCGAGCGCCCGGCCCGCTACATCAACCATGAGTGGGGATGCACCTACAAGTCCGATGCGCCGTATCGGTTCTGCATGGTGTATCCCGATACCTACGAGCTCGGCCAGGCGAACCAGGCTATCCGCATCCTGTGCAACGCCGTGAACGCGCATGCGGGCATGGCTGCCGAGCGGGCGTTTCTCCCGGCTCCCGAATTCTGCGACCTCATGCGCGAGCACGGTCTTCCACTGTTCTCACTCGAGAGCTGTGCGCCGCTTTGCGAGTTCGACGCTATCGGCATCACGCTTCCGCACGAGCTTGCGGCAACCAACGTGCTTGAGACGCTCGACCTTGCGGGCATTGCCTTGCATGCGGCCGATCGCGGCGAGGACGATCCGCTCGTGTTCGCGGGCGGCCCCTGCGCGTTCAACCCCGAACCGTACGCGCCGTTCTTCGACGCGTTCTCGATCGGGGAGGGCGAGGAGTCGGTGCCCGAGATGCTCGCCGTGCACCGCTCCTGTATAGAGAGGGGGGCAACGCGCGAAGAGACGCTTTTCGAACTCGCGCAGCTTCCCGGATGCTACGTACCCTCGCTCTACGATTGGGCGAGCGAGGACGAAGCGCAGAAAACAGGTTCGTGGATCCGCCCGATCCGCGAGGGGGTGCCGACTACGTTTACCAAGCGCCTGTTTACCGGGTTTGCCGAAAGCTCGGCGTGGGAGCCGTGCATCGTACCGTTCACCGAGGCCGTACACGATCGGTTGAACGTCGAGATACTGCGCGGTTGCACGCGCGGCTGTCGATTCTGCCAGGCGGGTATGATGTACAGGCCCGTGCGCGAGCGCTCCGCGGACAACATCGTCGAATCTGTTTTGAAGGGCCTCGAGGAGACGGGCTACGACGAGGTGAGCCTCACCTCGCTTTCCTCGACCGACCATTCGCAGATCGGCGATATCCTCACGCGTCTCAACCGCGCATGCGAGGGCAAGGGCATCCGCATCTCCATTCCCTCGCAGCGACTCGACGCGTTCGGGGTGGATATGGCGGGATTGGTCGCCGGTCAGAAGAAGGGCGGCCTCACGTTCGCTCCCGAGGCGGGTACGCAGCGTTTGCGCGACGTCATCAATAAAAACGTCACCGAAGACGATCTGTTCGCCGCAATCGACGCGGCGTTTGGGACGGGATGGAGACGCTGCAAACTCTATTTCATGATCGGGCTTCCCACCGAGACTGACGACGATATCAAGGGCATCGCGAGCCTCGCCCAACGCGCTTACGACCGCGCGAAGGCGGCAGTTGCGCCCGAGCAGCGCGGACACGTGCGCATGAGCGTTTCGTGCGCGCTGTTCGTCCCGAAGGCCCAGACGCCGTTTCAGTGGGACGGCCAGATAGCGCCCGAGGAGGCGATGCGGCGGGTGAACCTTTTGCGCTCGTCGGTGAAGTACCGCGCTGTCGACGTGCATTGGCACGATCCCTCAACGAGTTTCGTGGAAGCGGTGATGAGCAGGGGAGGCCGCGAGTGCGCCGAGTGGGTCGAGCGTGCGTTCGCGCACGGAGCGCGGTTCGACGCATGGACCGAGTGTTTCAACGAGCAGGCGTGGAAGGCTGCGGCAGACGAGCTCGGGTTCGATCCTGCATCCGTTGCCCAGCGTTCGTTCGACACCTCCTATACCATGCCGTGGAGCCATATCTCGACGGGCGTGAGCGATGCGTTCATGCGCCTCGAGCGAACGCGGGCCGAATCGGGCGAGACGACGTCCGATTGTTCGTTTGCCTCGTGCACGGCTTGCGGCGCGTGCCCCGCGCTCGAAACCGATATCGTGACGAGGGAGTTTCGCCATGCCTGATCCGTCGAACTTCCGCATGCGCGTGTATTTCCGCAAGACGGGCCGCCTCGCAATGCTGTCGCATCTCGAAGTGGCCCGCGCGCTCGAACGCGCCGTGCGACGCGCAGGGCTTCCCTACGCCATCTCGCAAGGATTCTCGCCCCATATGAAGATCGCGTTTGGCGCGGCGCTACCTGTAGGCGTCGGCGGCTCGCGCGAGTGCTTCGATTTGCAGATGACGCGCTACATCGCACCTGAGAAGGCGGCCGATGCGCTTGTCGAGGCGAGCGTACCCGATCTCATGGTGACCTCGTGCGAGTACATCGGTCCGCGCGATGCGGCCGCTTCGGTGGCGTATCCGGTGAGCACGTACCGCGTTGTGCTCTCGGCTGCCCCCGACGAGCTTTCTGTGCCCGACGAGATCACCGTCGTGCGCAAGAAGAAGGAAAGGGTGCTCGTGCCTTCGGAATTTCTCGTAGGTGATATCGAGCAGAACCAGAACATCCTAACCTTCACGCTCTGTGCCAAGCCGACCGGCAGCCTGCGCCCCGACGTGTTGCTTGCCGAATTGCTCAAAAAAAGCCCCGGGATCTACGCGCTTTCGATCACTCGTACCGAGCAGCGGGCGGGGTAGCCGGCAGCTCGGTACGGCACATGGGTTTATGCATCTCATGCCGATGCGCGTCGCTTCTGCGTCTTGTTTTCGGGTTATAGGACAAAACGTGTGCCCCGAATCACCGTGTAATCGCTGATGCAAGAGTTGTTTTTGGTCGTGGAGTTGTCTCGGCGCAACTTCGAGGTCGGACGAAACGTGTGCCCCGAATCCGCTTGACAGCGCAGGTCGGAGCACTTAAGCCCCGCACTCGGGTCGCTTTTTGGTTCAATAGGGCGATGACTTCCCAAAGATGTCCTGTGTGCGGGGGCAATATGAAGCGCCATGGCAAGACCGCTGCCGGCTCCCAGAGGTGGCAGTGCATGTCCTGCAAGGCGACTAAAACGCGCAAGATAGACAGCGGCGCAAAGAAGCTCGACGCCTTTCTCGGGTGGCTCTTGTCTGCAAAGACCCAAGCCGGGATGCCGGGGCAGGGACGCAGCTTCAGAAGAGCGGCCGAAAGGTTCTGGAAGATATGGCCGATAGCCCCTGCGTGCGACGAGATCCACCACGTCGTATACGTAGACGGGATTTGGCTTGGCAGAAATGCCGTAGTGCTCATCGCCTGCACGAAAGACCACGTTATCGGATGGCATGCGGCAAGAAGCGAGAACTCAGGCGCATGGGCGGCCCTCATGGCCCGTATCGCTCCGCCCGATGTCGTAGCGACCGACGGGGGAAGCGGATTCGAGAAGGCGCGACGTGCGGTGTGGCCGCATACCCGCGTGCAGCGATGCACCTTCCATGCCTTTTGCCAGGTGAAACGGCAAACTACGACAAGACCGAAGCTTCAGGCGGGAGTCGAGCTCTACGGCGTCGCCAAGGGTCTTTTGCACGTTGCCGACGCCGACGGAGCCGCGGCATGGACGGCGGAGTTTGCCATGTGGTGCTCGCGGTGGGAGAGCTATCTCAAGCAGAAGACCATGGTTGAGGGGAGGATGCAGTACAGGCACGAAAGGCTCAGACGCGCCCGGAGAGGACTCGAGAAGCTTGTCCGTGCAAACGTCTTGTTCACCTACATCGATGAGAGCCTGCTCGAGCAAGGCGGCGTTCCTGCTACCACGAACCTGATCGAAGGCGGGGTGAATGCACAGCTGCGCGCGATGCTTCGATGCCACCGCGGCATGAAGATCGACAGACGTATCAAGGCCGTGTCGTGGTGGTGCCTCATGCATACCGAAAACCCGCCCTCGGCAGCGGCCATCTTGCAAGAGATGCCAACCGATGGCTCCATAGCCGATCTGTATCGCTCGCTTGAAGGATCAAACGACACCGAATCTGCAATCGCCCAATGGGGAACTGCTGTCGCATGGCACGAGCTTCATTCGAGTGGGGGTTATAAGATGGACTACGACTGATAAAGCTAGGGCACACGTTTTGTCCTATAAGCCTTTAAGCCTGTTTTTCGAATGTTCGGGCATGAAAAAACCTCCCAAGAGGGAGGTTTGATTTCAGATGGCGGGATGTACGAGACTCGAACTCGCGACCTCCGACGTGACAGGCCGGCGCTCTAACCAACTGAGCTAACACCCCGTGCTTTCAGCAGCGTTGGATATTCTACTGGACAACCAAGACTTGCGCAATACCCTATTTTCGACTTTTTCGGCAGCACGAGGGGACCGAAACCAAAATCGTGCCATTTGGCATTATCTTTTCTTAGGATAAATCGAAGGACCTCAGGGTAAGGACCTTCGATCAGGCACGATGCATGCATGCCCACGATACGGCGGGAGTGAGCGCATCTTGTTGGACCAAAATCGTGCCATATGGCACGATCTGTGATTCGGGGCTTCGCTGGATTCCGCGAGACTCCTGCTGGCTCCCACGCTACACCCGCTTGTCTGCCGTTCGGCTCCTGCCAGATCCCGCTCGGCGATGTGCGGACTATGAAAGATTTCTTACGGCTTCGTATCGAGGTTGCAAAACAATTAAGGAGTGATATTGTTTAGAAGCTAAATTGTTTCGGGTTCCTGTTCCTGCTTGCAGATACAGGTTCGAAACGAAGCGACGTGCCCCTCCTCGCTACCATGCGGGTCGTTCGCGGTCGCACGGTCGGGCCCGGCATCGAGCGGCCCGTCTTGCGGCTTGGCTCGAACGCGCCCGTTCGCCGTCTGCTCGTGCGCGGCCGCCCTCTGTTCGAGGACGTCTGTCGAGCGCGGCATCGGGCTGGCAGGGTTCGCCGCAGGAGCATTTGGACGCCACGAGAGGGAACGAAGCCATGGCTGATATACCTAAAGAGACCAAGCAGGGGCTGCTCGACATCATGCGGCGGTTCCATAAGAACTCGTATGTCCCGTTCGTCACGCCCGAGGGGCTCACGTTTTCGGAATCGCGCGTCGTACTCGGTATCTACACAGCGCAGCTCGAAGGTGAGCATACCGTCCAACCGCGGTTTCTCGCCGAACGCATGCGCATGACGCCGAGTGCGCTTTCGCAGACGCTCAAGCTTCTCGAAGAGAAGGGCTACGTCGAGCGCCACCGTGTCAGCGACGATTTCCGTGCCGTGTCGCTCGAGCTTACCGACCAGGGCGAGCGCCTCGCCCGGCAGGCCGAAGCGATGCGCGAGCAGCACTTGAACGACTTGGTGGAATACGTCGGCGCTGACGACATAGACCACCTCATCGCCACGTTGCACAAGGTTCTGGATTTCCACGAGCGGCAGGCGGAGTCGGGCAGGATCGAGCGCCTTGAGCATCATCACTGCGCGCGAACAACGCGATAACAAAGGCGAAACGATACCGAGCGGACACTCCGTTCGGGGCGAAAATGACCAGAAAGCTTAACGACGATTCAAGAAGGATACCCATGCGCATAATCCGTTATCTCAAGGATTCCAAAGTCGCGGTCTTGTTGGTGGTGATGCTGCTCATCGTGCAGGCGTTCACCGACCTTTCGCTACCGCGCTACACGTCGCACATCGTCGACGTCGGCATCCAGCAGTCGGGCGTCGAAAACGTCGCGCTCGACGAGATGCGCGCCGACACGTTCGAGAAGGTGTGCATGCTCGCGCCCGCCGACGACGAGGCGACCATCCGTGCGGCCTACACCGAAACCGACGAAGGAACCTACAAGCTCAACGACACGGGCAGAAGCGAAATCGAGAAGCTCGACTCCATCTTGGCTGTGCCGCTTGTGGCAGTCCATTACGCGGGCCAGATTCCCGACTTCGATCTCGATCAGCTGAAAGCTGCCTACGATTCGGGAGCAGTTTCGAAAGACCAGCTGCTCGAGATGGTGGACGAGGCGAAGGCCAAGATGGGCGAGGCGGGCGATTCTTTGGTGAAGCAGCAGGCCATCCAAGCGGCCATCGGCGAATACGAAGAACTCGGCTACGATATGGGCGCCATGCAGATGAACTACCTTTTGCGCATCGGGGCTATCATGTTCGGACTTGCCGGACTCGGCATGGTCGCCGCCATTCTCATAGGCCTCATCGCGTCGCGGACCGCCGCGAAGATCGGCAGGGGTTTGCGCGAGAGGCTTTTCAAGAAGGTTATCTCGTTTTCTGATGCCGAGGTACAGAGCTTCTCGGCGGCATCGCTCATCACGCGGGGCACCAACGATATCCAGCAGATACAGATGGTTACCGTAATGCTTTTGCGCATGGTGCTGTACTCGCCGATCCTCGCCATCGGCGGCATCATCATGGTTTCGCAGACGAATCTCGCCATGAGCTGGATCATTGTGCTCGCCGTAGCCATCATCGGTGTGCTCGTGGTCGTGCTCATGGTCGTGGCGATGCCCAAGTTCAAGATCATGCAGAAGCTCATTGACCGGGTGAACCTCGTTTCGCGCGAGATCCTTACCGGCCTTCCCGTCATCCGCGCGTTCGATCGCGAAGACTTCGAAGAGGAGCGCTTCGATAAAGCAAGCACGAAGCTCATGAGAACGCAGCTGTTCACGAACCGTGTCATGACGTTCATGATGCCCGTGATGATGCTCGTCATGAACGGCATCTCGGTGCTCATCGTGTGGGTGGGCGGCTCCTACATCGATGCCGGCACCATCCAGACAGGCGATCTGATCGCGTTCATCACGTACTCGATGGTCATCATCATGTCGTTTTTGATGATCGGCATGATCTCGATCATGTTGCCCCGCGCCGATGTAGCCGCCCAGCGCGTGAACGAAGTGCTCGAAACCGAGCCGACCATCTGCGATCCGAGCGCACCCGCAGACGATCGGATCGGCCCGGCGGGCGGAGCGACCATCGCCTTCAACGACGTGTGCTTCAAGTACGCCGATTCGAACGAATGCGTGCTCGAGCATGTGGACTTCACGGCAAAGCCCGGCAAGACCACCGCGATCATCGGCTCGACCGGTTCGGGCAAGTCGACGGTCATCAAACTCATCGAACGCTTCTACGACGTGACGGACGGCTCGGTCACCATCGACGGCATAGATGTGCGCGACCTGTCCCAGGACAAGCTCAGAAGCATGCTCGGCTACGTGCCGCAGAAGGCGTTTCTGTTCTCGGGCACCATCGCATCGAACATCGCGTACTCCGACGAGCATATGCCCGAACACCGTATCGAGCAGGCGGCTTCGATCGCGCAGGCGACCGAGTTCATCGACGCGAAAGACGACCGCTTCGAAAGCGAAGTGTCGCAGGGCGGCACGAACGTTTCGGGCGGTCAGCGTCAGCGGCTCGCGATCGCCCGCGCGCTTGCCACCGACGCCCGCGCGTTCTTGTTCGACGACAGCTTCTCGGCGCTCGACTACAAGACCGACGCGACGCTGCGCCAAGCGCTCAAGAACGAGCTTGGGAGTGCGACGGTCATCATCGTGGCCCAGCGTATCTCCACGGTGCTCTCCGCCGATCAGATAATCGTGCTCGACGAGGGCCGCGTGGTCGGCAAGGGTACGCACGACGAGCTCATGAAAACATGCGAGCCGTATCGGGAGATCGCGCTTTCGCAGCTCTCGGCCGCGGAACTTGGGGGAGGTGATGCAGCATGAGCGCAGCAGAAACCAAACGCGGCCCCCGTCGCGGATTCGGCGGAGGCGGGCACGGTCCCGGAGCCATGATTCCCGGTGAAAAGCCGAAGGATCTTAAGGGCACGCTTCTGAAAATGCTCAAATTCATGGGCAACTTCAAGGTGGCGCTCGTCATCGTGTTCGTGTTCGCCATCGGTTCGACCATTTTCAACATCATCGGTCCCAAGGTCCTCTCAACCGCCACGACCGAGCTGTTTAACGGCATCGGTGCGAAGATCGCGGGTACGGGCGGCATCGATTTCGACGCGGTTGCCCGCATCCTCGTGTTCACGCTCGGGCTCTATGTGCTCTCGGCACTCTGCTCGTTTGTGCAGGGCTGGATGATGAGCTCGGTATCGCAGCGCACGAGCTACCTTATGCGCAAGCGCATATCGGAGAAGATCGACCGCATGCCCATGGGCTACTTCGAGCGAAACTCGGTGGGCGATACGCTTTCGCGCATCACCAACGACGTCGATACGCTCGGTCAGAGCCTGAACCAAGGCGTCACGCAGCTCATAACTTCAATCACGACCATCATCGGCGTGTTCATCATGATGCTCTCCATCAATCCGCTCATGACGCTCATCACCGTGGTTATGGTGCCTATCTCCATCGTGCTCATCGCCGTAGTCGTCAAACGCAGCCAAGGCTACTTCAAGGCGCAGCAAAGCACGCTCGGCGCCATCAACGGCCAAGTCGAGGAAACGTTCTCGGGCCACGCCATCGTGAAGGCGTTCAACCAAGAGGACGCTGCGGCCGAGCGCTTCGACAAGACGAACGCGAAGCTGTACGAATCCGCATGGAAATCGCAGTTCATATCGGGCCTCATGATGCCGATCATGACGTTTGTCGGCAACCTGGGTTACGTCGCCGTGGCCATTGCCGGCAGTTTCTTGGCCGTGCAGGGCATTATCACGGTGGGCGATATCCAGGCGTTCATCCAGTACGTGAAGAATTTCACGCAGCCGATCACGCAACTCACCCAGGTATCCAACGTGCTCCAGCAGATGGCTGCCGCAGCCGAGCGCGTATTCGAATTCCTCGAAGAGCCTGAAGAGGCACCCGATGACGTAAAGGTGAAGTCGGAAGACGTCGAGTGCACCGTCGAGTTCGACCATGTCCGGTTCGGCTACACGCCCGACAAGATCGTCATCAACGACTTCTCCGCCAAAGTGACCGAGGGCCAGACGGTGGCGCTCGTCGGACCGACCGGTGCGGGCAAGACCACGATGGTGAAGCTTCTCATGCGTTTCTACGACGTCAACGAGGGCGCCATCCGCGTGGGCGGTCACGATATCCGCGACTTCTCGCGCGATGATCTGCGCTCGATGTTCGGTATGGTCTTGCAGGATACGTGGCTGTTCAAGGGCACGATCCGCGAGAACATCCGCTACGGCGATTTGGACGCGACCGACGAAGAGGTCGAGGCGGCTGCGAAGGCGGCATACGCGCATCACTTCATCCAGACGCAGCCCGGCGGCTACGATATGGAGATCAACGAGGATGCGAGCAACATAAGCCAAGGCCAGCGCCAACTCTTGACAATCGCGCGCGCGTTTCTCGCGAACCGCCGGATGCTCATCTTGGACGAGGCCACAAGTTCGGTCGACACCCGCACCGAAGAGCGCATCCAGAAGGCGATGGACAACCTCATGAAGGGCCGCACGTCGTTTGTAATCGCGCACCGGCTCTCTACGATCAAAAACGCGGACTTGATCCTCGTGATCCAAAGCGGCGATATCGTCGAGCAGGGAACGCATGAAGAATTGCTCGCTCTTGGCGGTTTTTACTCGGAGCTGTATAATTCACAGTTCGTTGACTGTATCGACGAAGTGGAAGAGTAAACCGCACGGCGCATGCCGCTGCCTGCTTGCGACCCACGAGTCGAGCACATCTTGTGAGAGTGGGCATGGCTGAGAGACAAAACGATACCTTGACGGCTGCATCGGCTTCGGTGCAGCCGTCGAATGAGAGCGGACCCGTCGAGCTTGCGGTGTTCGATTTCGACGGAACGAGCATTTCGGGAAACTCGCCCGTCATGCTGGTTCGCTACCTCAAGCAGCGCGGCATGCTCAAGAACAGCGTCGTTTTGCGCATCGTCTTGTGGGCAGCCGCGTACAAGCTCCGCCTTCCGCAGAACGAGAGCTGGGTGCGCGGGCTCGTATTCCGCGCGTTTCTCGGCATGCCGCACGAAAAGGCCGATGCGTTCATGCGCGCATTCTACGACGAGAAGGTGGATCGGAAATTCCGTGCGCAGGCCGATGAGGCGATGGCCGCCCACAGGGCTGCGGGGCGCGAGGTCGTCGTGGTGTCGGCGACGTTCGAGCCGATCATCTTGCGTGCGATGGAGCGCCATGACTTCGACCAGCAGGTTTCAACCCGTATGAAGATCGATGAAAACGGGCATTACACCTGCGAGGTGGACGGGTTGCCGGTCGAGGGTGCGCAGAAGGTCGCCGCGATCACCGAATACGCCGATGCGCGCTACGGGCAGGGCAACTGGAAGCTCGCCTGCGCGTACGGCGATCACCACTCCGACCGAACGCTGCTCGAAGCGGCCGACCGCGCTTTCGCGGTCACGCCCGACAAGCCGCTCGCGCGTACGGCACGGCGCAAAGGGTGGGAGATTCTCGACTGGTCGTGATTGTGCGTTTCTTCCTTCGGCCGTAACCGTAGGAGCTTACCGAGGGCACCTGTGCTATGGTGTATGCGGATGATGGCGATAGCCTCCCGGTTGTGTGACGTTTTCTGCATATTACGATCTTTAGCACGTGCATACGCCGTCGGCATATTAAAATGATACCTGAACTTACACATTTGTGACGAATCAGAGATGCGAGCGAAAAGGGGTGAGAGACCATGTTTGAAAACGATGCGGATACGAACAGCTCACCAAGCCAGAACAACGATACGAACAACTCATCGGCAGAGTACCTGCGCCGCGCCGCCCAGGCGTGTTCGGCAGGCGATGCCGTTTTAGGCATGCACCTCTATCTGGCCGCCTTCGAAAAGGCGTCCCACGGTGCCTACCTGTCCGACAGCGCCGCCGTCGACGGGCTGCGCCAGGCGTGGCGCTTGGCCTGCAAGCTCAAAGAGCGTTCGCTGGCCGAGTACATCTTCGAGAAGCTCGAGCCGTACATGACTCCTGAAGAGGTTGCCCAAAGCGCCGAGCAGCTTCAGCGCCTTGCGCTCGACAAGCTCGAGGAATTCGGGCTCACGCGCGAGGACCTCGAGGATATGACCGACATGATTTCCCAGGATTTCCTCGGCTTATCGGCTGCGCCTTTCATGATGAAGGTCGAGCACCGCCAAAGCAAAACGCCCTCATCGGTGCCTTCGGGGCACGACGACGTCAAGGAACTGCAGAAAAAACCCGACGAGGGCAAAGCCGTCGAGAAGACGGGCGATCAGGTTGCAACCACCGAGTACATCGAGCGACTCACGTACCGCGATATCGTCGGATTTCGCGATGCGGTGGCCACGATGAACGGATTCGGCGTGGGTATGCAGGACGATCCTCAGTTCAAAGAACTCGTGGAGACGCTCAACGTGCGCCATGGCCTCAAGAAGATGCCCATCATCGACACCTATCTGTTCCGCGCGCCGGTGCGCGAGGATGCGAACCAGTTCATGTCCGCAACGCTCGGTGAGATCGGCCTGCCTGCCATCCGCATGCACATGGAGGAGAACCTTCAGGGCATGCCGGTGCTTTGCGTCATGGCCCAAGCCGACAACCAGCCCAAGCTCAATGCTGCGAGAAACTCGTTCGAAGGCGGCGGCGTGCTTGTGCTCGAAGACATCGACCTGTGGGGTTCGCCCATCGCCGACGCCGCTGCCGACGATATGGGCATGTTCGCGTACGCGCAGCTTTCGCGCGGTGCGCGCGAAGCTATCAACCTCATCCGATCCGCAGTTGAGAACCCCGATGTGTACGTGCTCGCCAGCGCTGGCGGCGACGGCGAGGTCGATGGGTTCTTCTATGATCTGCTCGATCCGGTCACGGTTGTCGACATCGACGACCCATCGCCTTCCGAGCGCGCCGATCTGTGGATACATATCGCGTCGGAGCACCCGTCGATGCGCTCCATCGACCGCTCCGCGCTCGTGCGATACTCGGCGGGCATGTCCCGTTTCGATATATACATGGCTGCCCGCGAAGCGGTGGAGGATGCCTACAAGGCGAGTTTGGTGGCGCGTCGCTACCAACCGGTGAAGGCGGACAACATGTACGAGAAGTTGGCTGCCTATCAGCCGCTCGACTCCGAGGAGTACCGACAGCTCGAAGATGCTGTGATCGAGGACTTCCGCGCCGAGATAGACCGGATGGACGACCTTCTGAATGGGGTGGGTGATTAACCGATGGATGTAACACGACGCTGCGATTACGCGTGCCGTATTCTCCGTGCTGCTTTCGAAAGCGGCGATACCTATGTTTCGGTTTCCGAGATTTCCGAAAAGGAGGACATTCCGTACGCGTTCGCGCGCAGCATTCAGCACGACCTCGTGAAGGGCGGCCTCATCAAGACGGTCCGCGGCGCGCGCGGCGGACTTGTGCTCAACTGCGATCCGGGCGAAGTGACGCTGCTCGATGTGCTTGAGGCGGTGCAGGGGCCGGTGAGTGTGGCTTTGTGCTCGGTCGATCCCGAGTACTGCGAGAAACAGGGCGGATGCGCGTACAATCGCGTGTGGCAAGGGGCCGACAAGCTTCTGAACGACTACTTCGCCGCCTTCACGCTCGCCGATATCCTCACGCTCGGCGACGAGCATCCGAAAGTCGTCGAAGTGCTCGGGCCTGAGGCCCAATACGACAAATGGCTGTGCGCGGGGCGCGTAAGGCCGAAGGCTGCCGACGAAGGGGATTCGGACAAGGCAGACCGCGCCGAAGCGGTTTAGGATCTTTCGCGTATGGCTCAATCAGAGGCTCGCATACAGCCGTTTGCGCTCGAACGGTTCGTCGAGCGCGTCTGGGCTGAGGGCGGATCGCGCTACCGCGAGCTTCCGTGGCGTAATATCGACGATGCGTATGCAGTGCTCGTGTCGGAGGTTATGCTGCAGCAAACCCAGGTAGTCCGCGTGCTCAAGCATTGGGAGCGCTTTCTGGCGCTGTTTCCGACGCCCGATGCGCTTGCGGCGGCCGATACGGCGATGGTGCTCGAACAATGGCAGGGGCTCGGTTACAACCGCCGTGCGCTCGCGCTCAAACGCACGGCCGAGCAATGCTCTGTTCGCTTCGGCGGCGCGCTGCCCGAAACGTACGACGAGCTTATCGAGCTGCCCGGTATCGGTGCAGCTACGGCTGCGGGCGTTATGGCGTTCGCGTACAACAAGCCGTCGGTCTACCTTGAAACCAACGTGCGAACCGTCTTTCTGCACGAATTGTTTCCCGATGCGGAATCGGTGTCCGACAAGGAGCTTCGGCCCCTTGTGGAAGCAACCTGCTCGGCCGATAACCCCCGCGCGTGGTACTACGCGCTGCTCGATTGGGGCGCGCACCTCAAGCAGGTGACGGTGAACCCCTCCCGGCGCAGCGCCCACTATACGAGGCAGAGCGCGTTTACGGGATCGCGCCGTCAGAAGCGCGCCGAGCTGCTCAGGTGCGTGCTCGCCGAACCCGGCATAGCGCCCGATGTGCTGTTCGACCGGCTCGACGGATTCGAGCGTGAAGCGGGCAGGGGAAGCGCCGATCGGGCCGAGTACGATTCGATCCTCGCCGACATGCTCGCAGAAGGTTTTTTTCGATGCGAGGAAAACGCGCTGTTTGCGTGAGCAGCGATATGTGGTAGGATACCGAAAACCCGTAGGGGAGTAGTCGGCGGTTTCGGCCGCGGCCATGTCAACATACTGCTTCGAGAAGCTGGCTGGCCTTAATTGACAAGACTTGCGGTGTGACGTATTGTCGCATCGTTTTTTCATGGCCGGTGCGATGCATCGGCTTTTTTGCGCCTGCAGAAGAGGACTGCGAGCGGCGCATGCGAGAGGAGATACCCATGGGTTTCGTGGAGTTGGCGCTTGTCGCCATCGGGCTTTCGATGGACGCGTTCGCCGTGTCGGTGTGCAAAGGGCTCGGCATGCGCTCACTCAATTGGGGGCATGCGCTCGTGATCGCGTTGTTCTTCGGGGCGTTCCAAGGCCTCATGCCCGTGCTCGGCTGGGCGCTCGGCACGCAGTTCGAAGCCTATATCGCGAGCATCGATCACTGGATCGCGTTCGGACTCCTTGCGTTTATCGGCGGCAAGATGCTCTGGGATGCGTTTCACGAGGACGACGATGAGTGCGTTGCGTGCAGTGAGGAAGAGAAGGACCGCCTCGATGTCAAAGAGCTCGTGATGCTTGCGATCGCCACGAGCATCGATGCGCTCGCCGTAGGTATCACGTTCGCGTTTCTGCGGGTCGACATCGTGTCGGCTGCGCTTACGATCGGCGTGACCACGTTTGTGCTCTCGTTCGTCGGCGTGGCGGCCGGCAATTCGTTCGGATCTCGCTTCCGCAAGCCCGCGAGCATCGCAGGTGGCATCGTGCTCGTGTTGATCGGCGTGAAGATCCTGCTCGAGCACCTGGGCATCATCGGATAGCTTCGGATGCCCGTTGCCGTCTGCGGAGGTAAGCGCGGATGGGCATATAACACGAACGGATGTTTCACGTGAAACATCCGTTCGCATAAGGGGCTTTGGCGGTCAGCGCGGGTGCTAGACGGGATAGCTTCCGAGCACCTTCACCTCGCGCAGTTTCAGGCGCAGGCAGTTGAGGGCGGTTTGCACCTGGGGATCGGCGACCGAGCGCTCGAAGCTCACGAAGAACATGTAGTCGCCGAGCGCCTGTTTGGTGGGACGCGACTGGATCATCGTGAGGTTGATGCCCGCGTAGGCGAACTCGGAGAGGATCATCGAAAGCGTGCCTGCGCGGTCGATCTGCATGAACAGGGCAAGAAACGTCTTGTGGCGATCGCCCTGAAACACCGCCTGATGTCCTTGGCGCGCGATGAGCGCGAACGAGGTTTGGTTGCCAAAATGGTCTTCGATCTGCTCGTCGGCCACAACGGCGCCGTACAGATCGGCTGCAAACGCGTTGGCGATGCCCGCGATATGCTTGTTGCCGGCGGCGAGGCGCGCGCTTTCGGCGGTTGACGAAGTGGTGATGGTGTCGCGGCCGGGAAGGTGCTCTGCGATGTAGCGGCGGCACTGGGCGAGCCCCTGGTGGTGCGATGCGATCGTGGTGACGTCCTCGAGCTTCGCTTCGGGGTGCAGAAGCAGGCTGTGGTGGATGTCGAGCACCTCTTCGCCGAGAATGTTCGCTGTGCTGTTGAACGCGAAGTTGTCGAGCGTGGCCGTGACCGAACCCTCGAGCGAGTTCTCGATGCCGACGACGCCGTATTCGCACCTGCCGCGGTCGACGCACTCGAACACCTCGTCGAACGAAGAGCATTCGACGAATTCGGGATCGTCCATACGTAAGCGCGCGGCGAAAGCGCGGGCGGCCTCGTGCGTGTACGTTCCGAGCGGTCCGAGGTAGGCGAGAGCGTGCGGTTCGGTCATGGTGCATCCTCCGGTTGGGCCGTCTTGCGCATGCGGTTGAAAACGGCGTTTCGATAATCAAACCATAGTAGCCATAGCAACGGGACCCATCGGGTACTTTGGAAGAGTTATCGGAATATTTCCACGATAGGCACCTGTGCCCCCGCGATGCTCTATAGTGCTCGTATGCCGCGTTTCCCATGCCCTGCATGCGGAGCACGGCGTCAGTCGGACCGCGAGCGGGCATGCGCCCGCAGCAGTGAGGAGAAGCATCATGGAGCTTAAGGGATCCCAAACCGAGAAGAACCTGTGGTACGCGTTTGCGGGTGAGGCGCAGGCCCATACGAAATACGCCTATTACGCGTCGCAGGCGAAGAAAGACGGCTACGTGCAGATCCAGAACATCTTCTTGGAGACGTCGAAAAACGAGGCCGAGCATGCGAAGCTCTGGTTCAAAGCGCTGCACGGCGGCGCGATCCCTACGACGCTCGAGAACCTCGCTGACGCGGCAGCGGGCGAGAACGAGGAATGGACCCAGATGTACGCCGAGTTCGCAACCGTAGCGCGTGAAGAGGGTTTCGAGGATCTGGCCGAGCTGTTCGACGGCGTTGCCGGCGTCGAGAAGGAGCACGAGGAGCGTTACCGCACGCTCATCGAGCGCATCAACAGCGGCGAGGTGTTCAAACGCGGCGAAGTGTACGCCTGGAAGTGCAACAACTGCGGCCACATCCACATCGGCACCGAGGCTCCCGAGGAGTGCCCCGTGTGCGCTCATCCGCGCGATCATTTCGAAATCCGCTGCGAGAACTACTAGGCGGAATGCGCCGATACGGGTTCGTTGCGCCCTCTGCCACATTCGATATGGCACAGCGCCGCGACACCCCGTCGTACGACGGGGTACAAAATGCGCGGTGACCACCTGCAATGAGGATGTTTCGTACCGTGCACCGACCGCCCAATCGCGCGGGTGATCGGCGATGCAGAATTCTGCATGAACATGCAAAAGCGACCCCGTGAGAGCGCGGGGTCGCTGCATATCGGCACACCTTTATGCAAGGAATGTCGTACCTATGTTACGAGCGCATGACTTTGTAACATTTTCGTGCCATTTGCGGCTGAAAAGCATCACTTGGCATGTCCGAGCACGACAAAAAAACCATCCTCGGAGAAAATATCAACAGTAGTAGTAAGACGAGAGCACCTGAGGAGGTGTGCACATGGAAACAGAGGCCACTGTATCAGAGTTTCAGGAAATGCTATCCGCTCGCGGGGTAACCCGCCGCGATTTCATGAAACTCTGCGGCGCTGTTGCGGTGGCGGCCGGTTTGACCGAGCTCGCGGCACCGCAGGTAGCCCAGGCCCTCGAAAAATCTGTGATCGGCGCAACCAAGGGCAACCTGTATCCGGTTATCTGGATCGAGGGAGCGTCCTGCACGGGTTGTACCGAATCGTTCGCCCAGGCCGATGCGCCTGATCCGGCGACCGTCGTTTTGGAAATGATCTCCCTGAACTATTGCGAGACCCTTTCCGCTGCGGCAGGTTGGTCGATGGAGGAAGCGAAAGAGCAGACGATCGAGGCGGGCAACTACATTTTGGTGTACGAGGGCGGTGTGCTCAAAGGTTGGGGTGGCCAGGCTCTTCGTGTGGCCAACGAGACGGGTACCGATATCCTCGTCCACGCGGCCGAGAAGGCCAACGCGGTCGTCGCGCTCGGCTCCTGCGCCGTCAACGGCGGCTGGATGGCCGCTCATCCGGATCCTGCCGGGGCCCTCGGCGTGCAGCAGTACCTGAAGGAAGCCGGCGTCGATACGCCGGTCATCAACGTTCCGGGCTGCCCGGCGAACCCCGAGTGGCTCGTCGCGGTGCTCGTCGACGTGGTCATGATGCAGCGGCTTCCCGCCCTCACGGACGAGAACAAGCCGTCGGTCATCTACGGCCAGACGATCCACGACAACTGCCAGCGTCGCGGTCATTTCGAGAACGGCGAATTCGTGTACGAGTTCGGCTCTCCCGAAGAGGCCATGGGCTATTGCCTGTATCCGGTCGGTTGCCGCGGCCCGCAGACCAAGTCGAACTGCGGAATCGTTCGCTGGAACCACCGCCGCAGCTGGTGTGTCGAGTCGGGCGCTCCCTGCATCGGATGCTGCGAGGCCAATCCGATGAATCCGGGTCAGAACTGGGTCGAGACCAACACCCCGTTCTACAAGCGCCATCGCGATCTGCGCGTAGGCGATTTCGTGTTCCAGCCCGGTACCGTGGCCCTCATCGTGACCGCAGTCGTCGCCGGGGCGCTTATCGTCCACGGCTTCGGCATGAAGGTCTCCGGCCGCATGGACGGCGGCGCAGACTTCGAGAAGAAGCGCGCATGGGATGCCAAACACCCCGATAAATCCATCGGCAAGTACGATGACGACGCGAAAGGAGGCCAGGAGTAATGACTCGTTCAATCATCGATCCGATCACCCGAATCGAAGGCCACCTGCGCGTTGAGATGGAAGTCACCAACGGCAAGGTATCGGAGGCTTGGGTTTCAGGCGGCTGCTTCCGCGGCATGGAGCTCGTTGTGCAGGACCGCACGCCTGAGGATGCTGCGCAGATCGTGCAGCGTATCTGCGGCGTATGCCCTGTTTCCCATGCGCACGCATCGGCTATCGCCGGTGAACATGCCTACGGGATCAAGATCTCCAACAACGCGCGCATCATCCGCAACCTCATCGAGGGCGCCCAGTTCCTCCACAGCCATATCCTGTGGTTCTACAACCTGGCTGCGCTCGACTACGTGAACCCCTTGAACGCGCTCACCGCTGATCCGGCCGATGCGTACGATCTGGCGCTTGCGGCAGGCACCTCCACCAACAGCGATTTCGTCGCTTTGAAGGAACGCCTGACCAAGTTCGCCGACAACGGCCAGCTCTCGATCTTCTCGGGCGCATGGTTCGAGGCCGACAAGGGCCAGGCCTACAAGCTCGATCCCGAGCTCGATCTCATCTGCACCGCCCACTACCTCGAAGCTCTGCAGATGCAGGCAAAGGCGTCCGAGGTCGCAGGTCTGCTCGGCGGCAAGATGCCCCATGTTATGACGCTCATCCCGGGCGGCACCATGTGGGTGCCCACCGAGGAGAAGCTCGACGATCTGTGGGCGCTCGTCAACGAGATCTACAACTGGGTCGAGGCGACCATGATCCCCGACACCCTCGCGATCGCTCCGGCTTACGCTGACGCGCTCAACTGGGGTAAGGGCGTGGGCCGCTACATCGCCTGGGGCGTGTTCGAAAACGAGAACATGGAAATGAACGACCGCTATCTGCCGGCCGGCGTTCTCGACGAGAGCCTGAACCTCTCCGACGTTGAAGAGAGCAAGATCACCGAGTACATGGGTCATTCCTGGTACAAGGGCGATGAGACCCTCACCTCTCCGTACTTCGTGACCGAACCCGAATTCACCGAGTACTACAAAGAGGGTACCGATACGGTGAGCGATCGCTACACGTGGGTCAAGTGCCCCGCGTACGACGGCAAAGCAGCCGAGGCCGGAGGCCTTTCGCGCGTGCTCGTCGCCTACAAGCGCAACGTGCCGTTCATCGTCGAGCAGGTTAACGCCTTCACGTCGGCACTCGGTATCCAGCTCGGCGCGGCGCAGTCCACGCTCGGCCGTACCGCCGTGCGCCAGATCGAGACGCTCTATATCGCCGGTCTCATGAAGGAATGGGTGCAGGAGCTCATGGAAGCCCTCAAGGGCGGCGACGCCGAGTACTTCCGCAAGCCCGAAACCATCACCGGCGAAGGCACAGGCTTCTGGGAGGCTCCGCGCGGCGCTCTCTACCACAGCGAAAAGGTGGAGAACGGCAAGATCAAGGGCTACCAGATCATCATCCCGTCCACGTGGAACCTCGCACCCCACGACGCGCAGGGCAACAACGGCCCCATGGAAGAAGCCCTCATCGGCGTTCCCGTGGAGGACATCGAGATGCCCATCAACGCGCTGCGTACCGTGCACAGCTTCGACCCGTGCACCGCGTGCGCCGTGCATGTGACCGAGCCTGCGACGGGCAAGAGCTTCAAGACCGTCACGAGCCCCTGGGGGGTGAAATAAGATGGCACATCTCGCACACTACCGCGAAGCGCATCCGATGCCGTTCGTGATCACGCACTGGATCAACCTCGTGTGCATGATTCTTCTGATCGTCACCGGCTTCTCCATCCACTTCCCGTTCTGGCCGTACTTCATGGGTATCGCCCGCGGCGTGCACGTATTCTGCGGCGCGATCCTCTTGATCAACTGCATCGTGCGCCTCATCATGGCGTTCTTCGTGAAGAGCTCGCCCACGGGCGGCACGCGCGAGCAGGTTACCGACTACAAGACCTGGCTTCCCCAGGCCGATAACCGCCACCAGCTCGGTGCGTGGATCAAGTACTACCTGTTCTTCAAGAAGGATCATCCGCTCGGCGCCAAGCTCGGCGTCCCGCAGAAGATCTCGTACCTGCTGATCCCGATCCTCATCATCTTCATGGCCTACACCGGCTTCGCCCTGTGGGCTCCCACGATGGATCTCGGCTTCTTCTCGGCGGGCACGAACCTTGTAGGCGGCCTCATGTCGATGCGCATCATCCATTACTTTATGATGTACGTCTTCATCGTCTTCATGTTCATCCACATCTACCTGGCGAACATCGAAGGCATCTCGCCCACGCTCCTCATGTTCTTCTGGAAGGAGCACGGCGGGTTGGTGTACGACCCCGAGAAGCACACCATCGTCGGAGAGGATCGCATGGAGCATTAGCTCGATGCACCGATATCCGCGCACTGCAGGAACCCGGCTTTCGAGTCGGGTTCCTTTTTTGATGGCGGTAGACGGAGTGCGCCTTCTTGCGGATGAGCACCTCGAGCGCCTCTGATGCGTAGCCGCTTGGTGAAGGTGCGTCTGCTCCAAGGTGTACCCAGCGCATGCTGGTGAGTGCAATATCGTTCAAGAGCAAAAGGGACGGGAGCGGTATACTGGTCCGCTACGGGAAAGGATATGCGTGCAACAGGATATCGAATCGGCGGCGAGAAGCGTCGCGGTGCGGACGTACGGAAGCGGAATCACCGTAGAGCTCTGCACCCTGCTCGGGGTGATAGAGCCGTTCCCGAGCCATTTTCACGATTACTATATGGTGGGCGTCGTTGCGGGCGGGAACCGCCGGCTCGCTGTTTCCGGGCGCGAGTACGACCTTCGCGCAGGCGACCTGCTCGTCATCAACCTAGGCGACCCTCATTCATGCGAGTCGATAGACGGCACAAAACTCGAATACCGCAGCTTCAGCATCGCCGCCCCGGTCATGGATGCGCTGCTCGCCGATTTCGGCGCGGAGTTCGACAGGGAGACCGGACCGCTCTTTCCCGAGCCGATCGTACGCGATGCGGGCCTGTTCGCCCTCGCGCTCGACTGTCATGTGCGGGGGTGCGCCGATCAAGGATGCGTTGACGGGGCGGTGGAGAACGTCGAGCCGTTCTACCTTTTCATCGAGCGCTTGCTGGCTGCAAGCGCCGTGCGTCGCGAAGAGCTTGAAGCTTTCGAGGCGCTTCCCGGATCCGAAGCCGTCGCCTCGGCGTGCCGCCTTATCGAGCAGGATTTCCGTTCGCGGATGACGCTCGACGATATGGCTCGGGCAGCCGGTGTCGGCCGCTACGCACTCATCCGCGCCTTCACGCGCGAGAAGGGCATCACGCCGTATCGCTACATGCTCACGTTGCGCATAATCGAAGCGCGCGGCCTCCTTGCGTCGGGGGCGGGGCCAGCAGAAGTTGCGGGTGCGCTCGGGTTCGCCGATCAGGCGCATTTCGGGCGCGTGTTCAAAGATATCACCGGCATAGCGCCGGGTGCGTACCGTGCATCGCGCATCGGAGGCGGATTCGATGGCAGTGTCCTCTGAGGTGCGGGGGCATGCGTTCGCCCTCGTCACCATACTCATCTGGGGAACGACGTTCGTGTCGACGAAGGTGCTTCTGACCGAGTTCCAGCCGGTCGAGATTCTCTTCTACCGTTTCCTCATCGGCTTCATCGCGCTGTTTGCGCTGAGGCCGCGGCACATCAAGCTCACGCTCAAGCAGGAGGTGCTGTGCGCTGGTGCGGGACTCACGGGCGTGACGCTGTACTTTCTGCTCGAGAACATCGCGCTGGTGCATACGACGGCGTCGAACGTGGGCGTGATCGTTGCGGTGGCTCCGTTCTTCACGGCGATCGTCTCGTTTTTCGCAGCCCGCGACGAGCGGCTGCGTCCAGGTTTCTTCGTGGGTTTCGCCATCGCGATGGCGGGAATCCTTCTCATGAGCTCGCAAGGCCTTGCGGGCGGTACGCTCGGGGATGTGCTCGCGGTGGGAGCTGCGGCAGTATGGGCGGTGTACTCCGTAATCACGAAGAAGATCGGCACATTCGGCTACGATAGCATCCAGATGACGAAGCGCACGTTTTTCTGGGGGCTGCTGTTCATGCTGCCCGCGCTCGGCGCAAGCGGATTCGAGTTCGGCTTCGAGCGGTTCGCCGATCCGCTCATGTCGGCCAACATGGCTTTTCTCGGACTCGGGGCATCGGCGACGTGCTTCGTCACGTGGAACCTCGCGATCAGGACGCTCGGCGCGGTTAAGACGAGCGCTTATATCTACCTCGTACCCGTCATCACCGTGGCGGCTTCTGTTGCGATTTTGCACGAGCCGCTGACCGCGCTCATTGCCTGCGGCGTTATTCTCACCTGTGCAGGACTCGTTATCTCAGAGTGGGGGAAGGGAAGTGCGAGCGCGGCGGCGCGCAAGGGAACGGGACGTGAGAGCGCGAGGCAGGGTACGGTTGGGCGCTAGAAAGCTTGCCGCTTCCCGATGAACTCGACGAAGGCCGCCGCCTGCTTTTCGAGATAAGGTGCGGAGCTTGCAAGCGAGAGCTCGCCGCGTCCCATCTGCTGTCCGATATGGGGGATGGCAAGGCGCGGTGCGTTCATGATGTCGGCCTGCAGGAACGAGAGCATCGTGACGAGATGGTCTTGCGCGTGGGTAGTGCCGCTCATGCCGGGCGTCGTGCCGGCGAGCGCGATGGGTTTGCCGGCGAGCACCTGCCCTTGGGTTTCGCTCATCGGGCGCGAGAGCCAGTCGAGAAGGTTCTTGAGCGTGCCGGGGAAAAAGTGGTTGTATTCGGGGCTGAACAGCCATACGCCGTCGGCGCTGTCTACTTTCCCGCGAACTCGTGCAACCGGCTCGGGAGCAGGGTATTCGATATCTTGGTTCATGAGCGGCACATCGGCCCAATCGAGAATCTCAAATTCGACGTCGGGGTGGTTTTCGGCTAGAACCGATCGCGCTGCCTCGGCGAGCTTTCGGTTGTAGCTTTCTTTTCGCAGCGATCCGACGATGGCGAGTATCTTCATGGGTCCTTCTTTCGCGGCTGGTACCTTATCGAAGTTCTCTTCCATGCTAGCACAACGTTCGGTTTCGGGCGCACCCGGATGCCGCCAACCGTGAAACTGAAAGACGAGCGTCACGGGAGCCGTGTGTTTGTCTATAATGGGGCCGATACCTGAGGCCCTGGCGGTGACCGGGCGTACACGATAGGCGGAACTATGGCTGAGCTGACTGACGAGCAGATTGCACGGGAAGAGAAATTCCTCGAAGGCATACCGCGGGTGAACATCGGAGCGCTGTTCTTGCCGCCGATCTGGGGCCCTGCCCACGGTATCTGGGCGACGATTCTCTGGTATCCCATCTGGCTGTTCGCCGATAACGCGTTTTACGCCGCCTTTACCGAGCGCACCGTGCTCTCGATCGTGATCGCGCTTATCATCTTCGTCACGTTGACGGCGGGAACGGTGGCGTTCGCTCTCGTCGGTCAGCCGCTTGCGGCCCATCGGGCGGCAGGTCGCGGGGTTTCGAAGGAAGATTACCTCAAGCGCGAGCGAATCTGGGCGATTGTGTGCGTCATCGTCGGTCTTGCGATGATCGCCGCGGCTACCTATTACAACCTGGTCATTCGTCCGACGCTGGCGGTCGTAGCGTGAGCGGTGCCGAGGATACGCCCAAGCGCTCGGCTGCGGGCGTGAGCGGCGATGAGTCAGCTGCGCGTCGTCCTTCAGCGTCCGACGTTGGCGGTCGTAGCGTGAGCGGTGCCGAAGCTTCGAGTTCAAAGCGCATTGCGGTCTTCTGCGTGGGAAACAAGCTCATGCTCGACGAGGGCATCGGGCCTGCGGTATACGACGAGCTCGTTGCCGCCTACGACATGCCCGACGAGGTGACGTTGTTCGATGTGGGATGCATGGGTCTCGATATGCTGCCGCACGTGCGCGATTACGATTATCTGATCACCGTCGATGCGGTCGACGGCACAGGTGCCGAGCCAGGCACCATCTTCGAGTTCGAGCCCGCCGACATGGCGCGCCATACCGGTGCCATGCAATCGCTTCACGATTTGAAGCTCGTCGACCTGTTCGATGCGGCGGCACTCATGGGTTATGAGGCCGAGGGTCGCTGCTTCGGCATGCAGGTTGAGAACATGAATCCGCTCGACCTCACGATCGGGCTCACTCCGCCGGTATACGAGGCGCTGCCCCGGCTCGTCGACACCGTGCTCGCCGACCTCACGAGGGCAGGCGCCGCTGTCCGGGTCAAGGCAACGGGCGAAACGGTCGGCCCTACATGGCGCCACGTCATGGAACCCGAGCCCACGGAAGGCTGCGCGTAGGGTCCGCTGAGCGGAAGCTTGTTGCGCAGGTCGCGCTGCGATCTCCATCGACTCGATGCACGGGTGGCGCCGTGATCTCCCATTGGGCTGGGCGTTGCGATTCGTTTCGTCGGACCGAGTGCCATGACCTCAATCGTGGATCCGTTTCGCGAGGTTTTGTCGAAAAACAGCTCCACGATGGTTGCGAAGGCCCGCTTTGCGAAGCGCGAAGGCTTTCCGCAGGGCTTCGAGCAAGAATCGCTTCACAGTATACCCTGATCGCGGTTTTCCAAGGAGAACTTTCTACCTTAAAACGGGCGCGAAAGCGCGCACGAGTTTCGCAAAGCGGGCCTTCGCAACCATTTCGAGGCTGTTTTCGTGCGAAATCGCATTATCAATAAACATATGGGCGAGTCAGGCCGATGCGGACCTGGCTAACCGATGGTTCCCCCGTAGCTGTCCTCTGCGGGTTACGGTGCCGCAACGGTTTGCCGACGAGGATGCAAGCGATCGTACGCTGTATCCGTCCGCATGCGGTGATTAGCTACCATGGAGGCAAACGAGATACGGTTGTTCAGCGGACAAGGGACGTTTCATGGAAGTAAGAACCATCAGTGCATATGAAATCACAGCAGAGGATTTCTTCAACGACCTCATCGCATGGAAGGTCGATGCGCTCATCGACACGCGGCGCAAGAACACCAACCAGCTTGCGGGATTCACGAAGAAGGCTGACCTCGAGTACTTCGTACCCACCATCGTGCATGCCGACTACGTCCACGACCTGCTGTTCGCGCCCGAGCCGATGACCCTTGAGAAGTATCTCAAAGGCGCGATAGGCTGGGACGAGTATGCAGCGAGCTACCGCGCCGATATCGAGAAGCGGGGCTCGATCGACCACTTTTTCGACGTCTACGGCGACCGTGCAAGCGTCTGTTTGCTCGGCACTGCCACACACAAGCGCCGCAGCCACGTCGAGGTGCTCAAAACGATGATCGACGAGCGTCTGTAGCGCTACAGTTTGGCAAGGAGCCGCTCGAAGTCCGCCTTCGGATCGGACCGTTTCAGGTCGAGCTCATCCACCAGCGCACGCGCCTCGCGCAGGCTCGCCGTGCCGCAGTGCTTCGAATCGCGCAGCACCATGCCGCACTCGATGACCGCTGCGGCGAACGTCCAATCGGAGCTTGGGTTTTCAGTGAAACACGTGTTGTCGATCGGGTAGGAGCGCTCGACGGAGGCAGACGTACCGGCGGGCTTATAGCGCACAGAGCAGGTGAGCAGCTCGCCGCTGAGCTCATCTGCGCTCTCAGCAAGAGCATCGCCGTTCGTTTCGGCGCTTTCCCGGGTGCCGTCGTCTACGAAGCTGTTGTTGCTTAGTTCGGCATCGGTTCTGCTCGATGAACCGTTCCCGCTACTGCCGGCATCGCCTGTATCTCCGTATTTGAGTTCGATCGTGGGGATTTCGAGCGCGGAATCGTGCGCGACGATTTCGTAGGCAATGGTGAACTGGTGTCCCGTGCCGATTTCGCCTGCATCCGCCGCGTCGTCGGCGAAGTCGTCGTCGGCGAGGGCTCGGTTCTCGTACCCGATGAGGCGGTAGCCCTTGATGTAGGCGGGATTGAACTCGACCTGCACTTTCACGTCGTCGGCAAGCGGCACGACGTTCGCAGCGAGGTCTTCGCCGAACACTTTGCGTGCTTCGTCGATGCAATCGATGTAGTGGTATGTTCCGTTACCGTTGTCGGCGAGGGTTTCCATCTTGTTGTCCTTGTAGTTTCCTGATCCGAAGCCGAGCACCGAAAGGTATACGCCTTCGTCTCGTTGTGCGCTCACATAGTCGTGGAGCTCGCTTTCCGAGGATATCCCGACGTTGAGATCGCCGTCGGACGCCATGACGATGCGGTTCACACCGCCTTCGATGCGCATTCGCTCGGCAACGTGATACGCCATGGCAAGTCCTGCTTCGCCGTTTGTGGACCCGTCTGCGACGAGGCTGTCGATAGCGCGCATGATCGCTCGTTTGTCGGTGCCCGACGCGCCTTCGAGCACAATGCGCTCGTAGCCCGAATACGCGACGATGGAGACGCGATCCCGCTCGCTTAATCCCCCGACGAGTTCGGCGAAGGCATCCTTCAGCAGCGGGAGCTTGTCAGGCGTGCCCATGGAGCCCGACGTGTCTATGAGAAACACCAGGTTAGCGCCTGCTGTACGGTCATAGTCGACAGGTTCGGTGGCGAAGCCCATGACGAGTAGCTGCGTATCGGGATTCCAAGGGCAGTTTGCGAGTTCGGACGTTACGCCAAACAAGTCGCCGTTTTCAGGCAGCGCATAGTCGTAGTCGAAGTAGTTGAGCATCTCTTCGATACGCACAGAACCGCTGGGTATGTCTTCTGCGCGCATTCCTTCTGAAACCATGCGGCGTAGATTGCAGTACGAGGCGGTGTCGACGTCGGCCGAGAATGTCGAGAGCGGAGCGGCGGCGGTCGAGACGAATCCCGGCTCGTCGAGCGCGCTGTACTCTTCGGTGTTTTTCGGATACTGCATATCGGGCGGTACGGGCGCCTCTTTGCTGTAGGGCTCCTCGGTTGTGCCGTACGCCGTATCGGCTGCGGTGCTTCCGGATTCCGGTGCAGCGTTCAGCGAAGCGCTGCCGCCCGCGTCGAGCATCGCGCAGCCGGAGATGCCGGCGAAGAGCGCTGCAGACAGGCATGCGCAGACGAGGAAACCAACGGGCTTTTTGATTGCGGACATGACAATCCCCCTTTTCCCTTCGCCTTGGATACGAGCGAAACGAAAGGATTGTCGGGTTTTTATGCTGCAGGTGCCGGTTCGCCTTGTGCGTCGTCGCGGGCAGCGAGGTAGAGGTCGGTGCCGGCAGTGTAGCGGATTGCGTAGGGGTTGCGCTCGTCGGGGTACGCATACACCGTACAATCCATCACCTCCGCACCGCTTTCGCTTCGCGCCGTCGCCTGGCCGATCTCGTCGCCGACAAGGTTCGAATCGGCTGTGAGCACTTCGGATTCGCCCGCTTCCGTTTCGCCTACGCTTGCAATGCGAAGGAGCGTTCCGTCTTCGAGTTCGATACGAGGCATGCTCGCGGCAGGCGAGGGTGTTGCGGGGGTGGCATCGGATGGCGAAGCGGCGGACTTCTCGCCTTCGGCTTCTTCCGAAAGCGTTGCCGTCGATGCGGCATGGGGACTTGCACCGCCGAGCTGGCTATTGAGGCTCGCAAAATACGATGCGCCTGCGAACGCCCCAATGCCGACAAGCAATACGAGGCAGGCTGCCAGGGGAAAGACGAGCCTTTTTGCGGGAGACTTTTTCAGGGTGGTGCCGTTCGTATTCATCGAATCGTCAGAATCGCCGAGCGCATCGTTCTCGGCGAGGATGGCGGCGAGCATGCGATCTTCGGCCTCGGGGGTGGGCCCCATGCGCTCGAAGGCTCCTTTGATGTCGTTACCGTTCACGGGTTTCACCTCCCAGGGTTTCCCGAAGCAATGCACGCGCTTCGCTCAAGTGGCTTCTGACCGTCGAGGGTGTGCGGCCCAGCATGCGGGCGATCTCATCGGTCTTGTAACCTTCGTAGTAATGCAGATACACGCATTCTTTGTAGCGCTCCGGCAAGGCGAGCACTGCCTCGAGGGTCTCATCAAAGGGTGCTGCGCTCGAACGCTCGTCGGGCACATCGTCGGGCATGACGCCGGCCTTGGCGCGCACAGCGCTCCTGAGAACGTCTTTGCAGTGGTTCGACGCGCACACGATGAGCCACGCTTTCTCGTGTTCGGCACTTTCGAAGGGCTTGTCCGAGCGGATGAGCTTCATGAACACGTTTTGCACGGCATCCTCTGCATCAGCCTCGGTTTTGAGGAACGAAAAGCACAGGCGGTAAACCGTCTTGACGTGACGGTGGTACAGCGCGGTTATGTCCTCGTTCGTTCGCAGAGGGTTTTCCTTTCTGTATCGGATACGAGTGTGCGCAGAAAATTGTCGGGAAGAATCGGGTTATTTTTTCGCTGCACGCTTTTCGGCGGCTTTGCGGCTTGCGGCGTACGTGGGGCAGAGGTCTTGTATGAAGCACGTGTCGCACTTCGGCTTGCGGGCGATGCACGTCTCGCGTCCGAAGAGCACCCACTGGTGGTTGATCGGCCCCCAGTATTCCCGCGGGTAGAGCTTGAGCAGATCCTGCTCGGTTTTTGACGGGGTGTCTGAGGCGGAGAACTTGAGCCTGTGCGCGATGCGGAACACATGGGTGTCCACGGCGATGCCCTCGACGATGCCAAACGCCTCATTGAGCACGACGTTCGCGGTTTTTCGGCCGACGCCGGGGAGCTTTTGCAGCTCGTCGATATCGCGTGGAACTTCGGCGCCGTACTCGGACAAGACCATCTGGGCGCACTTTATGCAGTTCGCGGCTTTCGTGTGATAGAAGCCGATCGTCTTGATGATCTGCTCGACGTCGGCGACGTTCGCCTGGGCGAGATCGGCTACGGTGGGGTACTTCTCCCAGAGCGCGGGCGTTACCTTGTTCACGCCCTTGTCTGTGGTCTGCGCCGAGAGCAGCACGGCGATCAGGAGGCGAAACGGGTTGCCTCCGTACACAAGCGCGCACTCGGCTTGCGGATAGTGCTCGTTCATGCGGTCTGCTACGGCGAGCGCGCGCTCGAGCTTTGCTTGTTTGGTTTCGCGGGGCATAAGACCTCCTCTAAGTCATTTCACCAATGATACCTCATCGGATTCACTTGGAAGCGAAAGGGTTTCTCAGTGCAAGGACTCTTTGCCGAGCAGGCAACGGCCAGGTTCTCGGAAGCCCACCGTTGTACGACGGGGTCCGTAGCTGTGATACACTGGGCAACGCTGCTCGCGTATGATGCGGGCAGCGTTGAAGCCTCGCACAGAGCCGCGCATCGCGGCTTTTCGTGCTGCTCTGATACGGAAGAGGACAGTGCCATGCTCATAGATTCGCTCACCTTCAAACTCGAAGAATCTGGGAGCCTCGACGGATTCTGGGGCAAGCTCGATGCGGGCGAGGACGGCACGCTCGGCGTCGCTTCGTCGGCGCGCCCGTTTCTCGTGGCCGCCCGCTTCGCCCACAAGCCGCAAACGACGCTCGTGGTGGTGGCGGGGGAGGATGCCTCCGTTGCGTTCGCGCGGTCGGTTGCGGCCTATCTCGGCGACGAGCGCGTCATGCGCTTTCCCGAGCGTACCGATTACCCCTTCGCCCCGAAGCCGAGTGACCCGATGCAGGTTGCACGCCGCATGGAAGCGGCCCATGCGCTCGCAAGCGGCAAAAAGGCCGTCGTGGTGGCGAGCGCTCGGGCGCTGGTGCGCGCGCTCGCGCCTGTCGGAGCCGGCGCTTTCCGCCCGCTTACGTTCGAGGCGGGGTGCGACCTCTCGAATGATGAAGCTTCCGGAAAAGCGGGCGTATCGTCGTTTGAGGAGGTGGCTCGCGCGCTTGAGAGCCGCGGTTACGCGAACACCGGCGAGCTCGACGGCCCGGGCACATTTGCCGTGCGCGGCGGCACGATCGACGTGTTTCCCGGCAACCTTATCTATCCGGTCAGACTCGATTTCTTCGGCGACGAACTTGATGAGATACGGCGCATCGTGCCCACGACGGGGCAGACCATCGCCTCGCTTCCCTCGGTGAGCATCTATCCCGTCATGGAATTCGACTGCTCCGCCGAAACCCTCGCCCGCGCCCGTAAAAAGCTCGAACGGCCCGCCCGAACCAACGCCGTGATGCGCGATCTGTTCGAGAAGCTCGACGGGGGCTTGCGCTTCGACGGCTCGGATGCGCTTCTGCCGTATCTGTATGCGAATACGGCGACGCTGGGCGAGTACGTCCGCAACGATGCGCTGAGCGTGCTTGTGGAGCCGCGCTCGCTGTTCGACGATATGGCGCATCTCTTCGACGACGTAACCGGGCGCGCGAAGGGCACGAGCATCCCGGTCGAGGGATTGTTCGCAGAACCCGCCAAGGTGAGCTTCGGCGAAGGGCAGCGGGCTACCTACGTTTCGATCATGCGCGTGGGCGGCCAGGTGGACGACGAGCTGCCGGTGAAGCGGGTCGAGGTGGCGGGCCATCCCGACAAGCTGTTCGGGCGCTTGCGGACGTTGGTCGACACCGATTACACCGTGGTGTTCTCGGCACCGAACTTTCGCGCACGGCAGGATATGAAGCTTGCCTTCGTCGACCAAGGACTTCCCATTCAGGAATGGCTCGATTCGGCTGCGGGCGATGAGGAACCCGGTGCTGCCAAGCGCAGGCTCAGGCGCGGGGTCGTGAACGTGGTCGACGTGGATATTCCGCTCGGCATGATCATCCCGAAGGCGAAGCTCGGGCTCGTAAGCGTGTCGGACACCCAGGGCGCATCCTCCGCCCGTCCGAGCAAGCACGTCGACATCACCGAGATCACGTTTCCCTACAAACCGGGCGATTACGTCGTACACGCGGCTCACGGCGTTGCGCACTTCAAGGAACTCGTCCGCCGCGATGTGGACGGCACGTCGCGCGACTACCTGCTGCTTGAATACTCCGAAGGCGACAAGCTCTACGTTCCGGTAGAGCAGCTCGACCGCGTTACCCGCTATGTGGGACCGGAGGGCGCGAGCCCGCGCCTGACGCGCCTGAACACTGCCGACTGGTCGAGGGCGATGAAAAAGGCGCGCGCCGCTACCAAGAAACTTGCGTTCGACCTTGTAGACGTATATGCGCGCAGGGCGACGGTGCAGGGATACCGGTTCGGGCCCGATACGCAGGCCCAACGCGAGATGGAGGAGGCGTTTCCCTACCAGGAGACGCCCGACCAGCTGGCCGCCATTGCCGATGTGAAGGCCGACATACAATCGGCGAAACCCATGGATCGGCTGATCTGCGGCGATGTTGGATTCGGTAAAACCGAGGTGGCCTTGCGGGCCGCGTTCAAGGCGACGCAGGACTCGAAGCAGGTCATGGTGCTGTGTCCGACGACTATTCTGGCACAGCAGCATTACGCGAACTTCCGCGACCGCTTCGAGCCATTTGGGGTGCGCGTCGAAGTGCTTTCGCGGTTCCGCACGCCCGCACAGCAAGCCGAGGCGCTCAAGGGCTTCGCCGAGGGCGACGTCGATGTGCTCGTGGGCACCCATCGGCTGCTTTCGCGTGACGTGAATCCGCATGATCTGGGACTCGTGATCATCGACGAAGAGCAGCGGTTCGGCGTGGGCCACAAAGAGCAGCTGAAGAACCTGCGCGAATCGATCGACGTGCTCACGCTTTCGGCTACCCCCATCCCGCGCACGATGCAGATGTCGCTTTCAGGCGTGCGCGACATGAGCCTTATCCTCACGCCGCCCGACGACCGCCGCGCCGTCGAGGTGCACGTGGGGGAGTGGGACCCCGACTTGGTAAGCGCCGCCATCCGCCGCGAGCTTGCCCGAGGGGGTCAGGTGTACTACGTCAGCAACCGTGTGCGCTCGATCGACGAGGCCGTGAAGCGCGTGACGGCTGCTGCGGGCGAGGCGCGCGTGGGTGTGGCGCACGGCCAGATGGGCAAAGACGAGCTCGAGCGCGTCATGGAGGATTTCTCGGCAGGCGAGCTCGACGTTCTCGTAGCGACGACCATCATCGAGAGCGGCATCGACAATCCGCACACCAACACGCTCATCATAGAAGACTCGCAGCGCTATGGCCTGTCGCAGATGTACCAGCTCAAGGGGCGCGTGGGCCGTTCGTGCACGCAGGCGTACGCCTACTTCATGTTCCCCGAGAAGATCAGCCTCACCGAGGAGGCTCAGGCGCGTCTGACCGCGCTCGACGAACATACCGACTTGGGCAGCGGCATGCGCATCGCAATGCGCGATCTGGAAATCCGCGGCGCGGGAAGCCTGCTCGGGGCCGAGCAGTCGGGCAACATGAGCGCCGTAGGTTTCGATCTGTTCGCGCAGATGCTCTCCCAGGCCGTCAACGCTACCCGCGAGGGCGACCTCAAAGCGATGGACGCGCTGCCTCCGGCGCTTTCCGACATCACGGTGAACGTGCCCGGGCACACGTACCTCCCCGAAGACTACGTGCCCGATGCCGACGAACGGGTGCTGTGGTACCGCAAGATCGCCGTTGCCTCAACCGCTCGTGCGGTCGAAGACGTCTACGAGGATTTGGGGGAGAAGCGTCCCGACATGCCGCAAGCGGCGAAGAACCTGTTCGAGAAGGCGCGCATCAAGGCGTTCGCCGCCGAACGCCACATCAAGACCGTGTCGGTGGCGGGGGGCAAGCTTGTGGTCGAGCCGATCGACGTTTCGCGCGACCAGATGACGAAACTGCGCCGCTCTGGCGGCCGGTATCTGGCGGACAAGCGTAAGCTTCAGCTGCCCCTGCGCCACTTCAAACTGGATGAAGGCGATAACCTGCTGGGTCCTGTGTTCGCGTTCTTGAAGGAATTGGCGGGATGAGCGAGGGTGGAAAGGCGCGAGGGGCGCTGTCACGGCAACGGTTCTTGCGCGGGGTGGCGTGCGCGCTTGCGGGAGCGTCGCTCTGGGGATTCTCGGGAGCGTGCGCGCAGTTTCTGCTGAACGGCTATGGAATGGATCCGGCGCTTCTTACGGCAGTGCGGATGGTGGGCGCGGGCGCGGTGTTTTTCGCTGTGATCGCGCTCGGTCACCGCGCGGTGCTTCGGGCTATGGTTGCGGATCGACGAACGCTCGTTCAGCTGGCCGCGTTCGGCATCGCGCTGTATCTGAGTCAGGTCACCTATACGATCGTCATCGGCTATACGAACGCGGGCACGGCGACGGTGCTCCAGATGACCGGCACCGTTTTCGTGTTGGTCTGGGCGTGTCTCGTCGCTCGTTCACTGCCTCGGTTGCGCGAGGCGGCGGGGCTCGTCGCAGCCGTCGCTGCAACCTGGATGATCGCCACGCAGGGCGATCCCGGCACGTTGAGCTTGCCTGTGCCCGGGCTAGTGTGGGGTTTGGCGAACGGGTTGTCGGTAGCGTTCTACCTGGTGTATCCGAAGCGCTTGTTCGCCCGTTGGGGCAGCTTCGCGCCTGTGGGCGCAGGGATGCTTTTGGGCGGCGTCGTTGCGTGCGCCGTATTGGCGGTGGGCTGGCTTTCGGGCGCACCGTTCACCTTTCCGATACTGGATGGTGCGGGCTTCGCCGTACTCGCCCTCTTCGTGTTGGTTGGCACGTTCGCCGCGTTCGCACTGTATCTGCACGGAGTGTCCATCGTAGGCTCGGTGCGCGGCGGCCTTCTGGGCGCGGTGGAGCCGGTGAGCGCTACGGTGGTTTCGGCCTTGTGGCTGGGCACCGCGTTTTCCGGATGGGACATTGCAGGCATGGTGATCATGATAGCCATGATATTCTTGGTGTCGGGCGGAGGGCCCCAGCAAGACGGAGAAATTGTGCGGAAGGCGGTTTGCGATGAACGGACAAACGCAACGTGCGATCGAGACATGCGAAAAGAATGAGGCGGCGCTGTTCGACGCGTCTGCGAATCCCCGCATCGACGTGCCGTTCGAAGGCGCGATGCGCATCTTCGACCTGCATTGCGATACGCTTGACAGACTTGCGTTGCATGCATCGAAGGAGTATCCGCCGTTCGCGCCGCAGGATAAGGCGGTGCCCCACGAGCGTATGAGCTCGCTTGTCGATAACGACGCGCATATCTCGCTCGACGTTATCGGAGCGTACGCGTGGTGCCAGTGCTTCGCCGTATTCGTACCCGACGAGCTGCGCGGCGATGCGGCTTGGGATTTCTTCGAGTACGTGCGTGCGTACTTCGACGCTCAGATGGCTGCGCATGCAAACCGGGTCGAGCAGGTGCGTGACGCGCGGCGCATACCCGAGGTGCTCGAAAGCGGGAAGACGGCGGCGCTCCTTACCGTGGAGGGCGGGGCCTTCTTCGACGGAACATCGCTCGAGCGGATCGAGCGGATCGCCCAAGCGGGCGTGAGGATGCTCACGCTCACCTGGAACGGTGAGAACGCCGTCGGCAGCGGCCATGATACGACCCAGGGACTCACTGCTTACGGCAAACGCGTTGTGGCTGCGCTTGAGGGCGAGAAGATCGTCGTGGACGTATCTCATCTGAACGACCGCGGATTCTCGGATGTATGCGACGTTGCCACCCGTCCGTTCGCCGCATCCCATTCCAACGCGCGTGCGGTGTGCGGGCACAAGCGCAATCTGACCGATGCGCAGATACGCGCGATCGCCGAGGCGGGCGGCATCGTCGGACTCAATTTCTGTACGCAGTTTTTAAGCGAGGCGCATGCCGATCCGTCTCGCGACGATGTGCTGCGCCACATCGACCGCATCTGTGAAGTCGGCGGGGAAGACGTGCTCGCGCTCGGCAGCGACTACGACGGCTGCGACGTGCCGAGCTGGCTTGTGCCTGCGAGCAAGGTGGGAAGCCTCCATGCGCTCATCGCCGACCACTTCGGCCGCCGCATGGCCGACAAGGCGTGCTTCGACAACGCGCTTGCGTTCTTCGAGCGCAATGAGGTGCTGTAATGCGCAGGCTTTGCTAACGGTAGCAGGTGGCCGTCATGATCGCGACGAGCCTGTCGAAGTCGTCGACGATGCGGACCGTGTAGAAGCCGAGCGAGCGGCCCGATTTGTCGGCGTCGCAGGTGGCTCTGAGCTTTTCTCCCTTGGCGGCTGCAACGAACTCGATGGAGTTGCTGACCGACACGGTGGGAGCTTCGCCGACGTTCGAAGCGATGGCGAGGGCGAAATCGGCGAGGGTGAATATGGCACCGCCCATCACCCCGCCCATGGCGTTTCGGTGGATCTCCTCGATGACGAATTCGCAGACGGCGTGCCCGCGCCCGGCTTCAACGATGCGCGCATTGCACGCCTTGGTTGCAAACCGGTCGTCGGCGAAGAAGGCGCGCACTTCTTCAAGCGACGCACCTTCTTCGAGGGGGGCTTTTTCTTGTTCGGACATATGCGTACCCGCCCCGTTCCTACGAGGCGTCGGTGGGGGTGAGCGTTACGGCGTACGCCTCGAGCCACTGGCCGTTCTTGACGGTGATGGTATGGCTTCCGCCTTTGACCGTGTAGTACCGGTCGGTGATGCTGTCATCGTCCCATTCGAGGTCTTTCATGATGAACGCCGCGGCTTCCGACGCCGCGTTCGCGGCAGCGGCTTCGTCGAGGTTCACCGTGTACGTGCCGGCGGGTATATCGGTTCCCACGAGGTAGAGCCCCCCTGCATACGGGGCCGTCGGGGCGAACGAGGCATCGGCTGCGGCCATCATCGACTGATCGCCCGAAGGGCTGAACACGATGATGTCGCCTCTGTCGAGATCGACGTAGTAGTTGCCGAAGTACGCGACCGACTCGTCCATTTCGTAGCTGTCGGCTCTATCGTCGTCGGGATCGTACAGAACGTAGTAGCCTTCTTCGGTCGGATCGCCTTCCATGAAGTATCGCCCCGGTTCGATGTCGACGCCGACTTCGTAGACGCCGTTGGAGATCCTGCCGTTCTCGATCACGTTGTCGTAGCTGTTCTTATCGGACATGATTTCGGAATACGTGTAGGTGTACATCGACGAGTAATCGTCGAAATAGCCGTCGTACAAGTCGTCGTAATCGTAGTTGTAGTCGTACTCGTACGGATCGTAATCGTAAGAGTCGTAGTATCGGGAGTTCGAACGATCGTAGTCAGAGGAGACGATGGCTGAGCACGCTACGCAGCCGACGCATCCGCCGAGGCCGAGCAATCCGATAAGCAGACAGCCGACGAGCACCCAGGGCCAGACCTTTTTCTTGGGAGGCTCTTGGTTGTACGAACCGTACGGGGGCTGCGGTGTCTGCGGGGGTTGCGGGGGCTGGTAGCCGCCTGCGCCGTAGGGCTGGTGCGGTGGCTGGTAGGGCTGCCCGTATGCGGGGGGCTGCTGATACCCTTGGGGTTGCTGTCCCATCGGTTGTCCGTGGGTTGGCTGCCCGTACGCCGGCTGCTGCTGTCCGTAAGGGCTTGGTGCCGGTGCCCCGAATGCCTGCTGGGCGGGGGGTTGCGGGATCTGCTGCGTGTAGCCTTGGGGATAGGCGGGCGCCTGATTCGCCGTTTGCTCGGGTTGCGCCGCGGGTTGCGGTGCGCTCGGCGCTACGTAGGGCTGGGCCTGCTGCTGCGCAGGCGGCGTGCCGTACGGGGAGGGCGGGGAGGCGGCGTCTGCTGCGTATCCGCATTTTCTACGCAGCTGGATTCGTGCAGGTTGCCCCGGGCTCGGAGGTGTTCTGGGGATCGGCTTCGGGGGCGTTCGCGGGTTGCTCCGACTGGTTCAGGGGAGGGGCCGGGGTCGCTTTGCGTGTCGTCGTTTGCGGGCGGGACGACGCCGCCGCCGGTATTCTGGTCGCTCATCGTATCTCCTTGTGCATGTACGCGTTCGGATCGTTCAGAGTAATCTCTTGCATGATATCACAGCGTTTCGCGAGGACCGGCATTTGCGCGCTGCGCGATATCGAGAAAGCGCACCGTTCCCACAGGCTTTAAGGAAACCTTAAGGAAGCGCTTGCGCGATTCGCCTTCGTTCGAGCTGTCACTTTCGAGGATGCTATGCGAGGTCGACGGTTGGAAGCTTGGCGATGAGCTTTTTGTATATGCGCTCGGCGATCCATGGCTCGCTCGATATGCCGACGACATCGTCGAGGGCGACCCACTGCACCCCGCTGTTCTCATCGGCTTTCACGCGCAACGGCTCGTCGGGCGATGCCACGGCCAGGTACGTCACGTTCAAATGAAGATGCGATCCCACGTATGCACCGCGCTTGACGTGCCCGTTCACGGTAAGGACTTCGAGCGAATAGATGCCGCAGGGGGCAAGCCGGGCCTCTCGCACGCCCGTTTCCTCCTCAAGCTCGCGCAGGGCAACGGCAGCCAGGTCGCGTTCCCCGTCGGCGTGACCGCCGATCCACGACCACGAATTGTAGATGTTGTGATGCACCATGAGCGTACGCGTCTTGGTCGGATCGACCGTCCAAATCGAGCATGCCATATGCGCGAGAGCAGTCCGATCGAACACGTCGCGTCGCGTGGCGAGCTCTTCGAGGATGACGGCCTTGTCGACGGCTTCCTGCTCGTTGAAGGGCTCGTAAGCGAGTATGTCATCGTAGAGTGCCATAAGCTCCGTTCGGGCGGTGCAAAGCGTGCGTCGGCTTCGTCGTGCAAGGACGGCACGTAGTATACCGTATCCCTTGCGGCGGCAAGGTGGATGGCACGGTTGGCATCCGAGTCTTTCGTTGGCAGCAATATTATATGTACAGTGCTTATAGATTGCTCATACGGATTTAATGTGATACATTAAATCCGTATGAAGCACCAAGTGAATCGATCGCCCCGTCCCAGGAGGTGTTCTAGATGAATGCTGAGGTAAAACGGTATTTTGACGATCTGTCAACAAGCGATGCTCTACAGGAACGGATGCAGCATGAGTCCGAGGTGTCTACCGATTCGGTAAGCAGTTTAGATATGGATCAGATTCTCGAAAAGGTGGTTGCGTTCGCCCAATCGGAGGGATACGATTTCACTAAAGGCGATCTTATCTCGTTTCAGGAGAGCCTGCCGAACCCCGTTGTGGAGAATCAACTGGATGCGGCGAGCGGCTGCGCGTATTACGTCGATCCCCGCTTCCCCAACCCCTTGCCCCGGATTTTCCGCCTTGGTTCGATCCGGTGCTGTATGCTCCATAGGCGGTTTCAAAAAAGCAGCGCTGGGGACCACAAGTGCTTCTGCTTTTTCGGAGGCGGAGGCAGCAAGGATTCCTATAGACATTTCATCTGTTGCGTCGGAGTCGGCTATCTCGTGTAAAGGCCGACGGCGCGCCGCAATGCCTCATGGAAGCAAGCTCGGTTTGCTTCCATTATTTTTTGTGGGTCCGACATGCGCATGCTCGATGATTGCATGCCCGGGCGAATTCTGATGGCGGAAGGACGCTTCGTGCCGAAATACATCCTGGATCCCAAATACGCCTTGCGCGGGTGGGTCGACCGACCCTACGCTCTGCGCGATCTTGCCACTGGCGGAACGGTGGCTATCGAAGAGAGCGTCTTCCATGCTCTCGGGTTTTGCACGGGCGGCATCGATTCGGACAGTGCGCTGGTGCTTCCTGCCCATCGCAACATTATCGAGATGCTCGCGCGAAACGGAATCGTGCGCCTCGCTGCGCCCAGCGAAACGATTTCGGATCGCCAGCGCTATGCGAAAGCGGACATGCGCATGGTCGGCAAGGCCCTGTGGTCGATAACGGGTTTGTGCAATCTGCGTTGCCGGCACTGCTATCTGTCCGCACCGCAAGGCAAATACGGGGAGCTTTCCCTGGAAGAGTGTCTGGACATCGTGCGCCAGCTGGCTGAAGCCAACATAGGGCTTGTGTGCCTTACGGGTGGGGAGCCGCTGGTTCGGGATGATCTGCCCGCGCTGCTCGACGCGTTGTCCGAGGCGGATATCCGGCTGCACCAGATATACACCAACGGAGTCCTGGTGACACAGGAGTTTCTCGACGACATCCGTCGACGCGGCGAGCGTCCGGAGTTTTGCCTCAGTTTCGACGGGCTGGGCTGGCATGATTGGCTGCGCGGGGTCCCCGGTGCCGAAAAGGCTGCTGTTGAGGCGATCGATCTGATCATCGAGAACGGTTTCGAGGTCGGGGTGGAGATGGCGGTTCATAAAAAGAGCCTGCCAGCCGTGTGGCCCAGTATCCTGTTCCTTTCGGAGCACGGCGTCAAAAGCTGCAAGGTGAGTCCGTGCAGCGATTCTGGAAACTGGATTGCGCAGGCAGGGGAGTATCATCTAACGGCAGCGGAGCTGATGGGTGCCTGGCTCGACGTGATTTCGGAATTTCTTCGGAGCGGATCTCCCCTCGACTTGATGCTGGGCGGTTTCTTTGCCTGCAACGCGGGAAGCAGAGCATGCACCGTTCCCCTCAAGCGATTCGGTGGACGCGAAGACGCTCTTGATTCGCCATTGTGCGGTTGTGCAAACCAAGTGATGTATATCAGCGCCGACGGCCGGCTGCTGCCGTGTATCCCGCTCTCGGGACTTTCCTTCCAGCAATCCATGCCCGATCTTGTATCCATGCCGTTGAAGGAGGCTTTATCCGCACCGATGTATGCCCAGTCCGTCGATACGACGTTGCGCGAATTCGCCGACAAAAACGAAGCATGTCGAACCTGCGACCAGTTCTTGTTTTGCGGAGGCGGTTGCCGCGCCTCGGCGCTGATCGCAGAGAACGACTACTTCGCTTCGGATCCCGCCGCATGCACCTTCTTCAAAGAGGGGTTCGAGCGAAAGCTGTCGCATATGATCGAGCTAAACGGGGGAACGCTCCTTGAGTAGCGATAGGCTACCGCAACGAGCCTATTCCTGCTCCCCGGCGTTCTCTCCAACCTCATCTTCGACGGTCGTAAGCGCTTCCGCCGTCGTCTCGATCATGTCCACAGCATTCTCGGGGCATGCCTCGACGCAGATGCCGCACCCGATGCAGTAGCGCACGTCCATCGAAATGACGCCGGTTTCGGGATCGGGGAAACGGGCTCCGGTGGGACAGGCCTTCGCGCATTCGAGCGTGTTCGTGCATCGCTCGCAATCCGTTTGGGACAGGTAGATCGGCACGCGCGGCGCGATGGCGGGTTTGCGGTCGATGGCCTCGAGCAGAAGCTGGCGTTTGGGCGTCATCGTCTTTTTCGTGGTTCCCATCGGCAAAAAGTCGTTGAAAAGATCTTCGTCGGTGAGGTTCAGCCGTGCGATGGCGCGGGCGCGCTCGCGGCGCTCGTAGAACTGCTGGAGCACTTCGGAGTTCCGCAGGCGGCGTTTGCCCGAAGCGATGTCGCCCACATCGCCCACGAGGTTCGTGAACGCAGACCTGCGATCGACGCCCGTGGGGTTCGCGAGGCTTTCGATGAGTTTTTCCTTCTCGGGAATCTCTTTGGAGAACAGCACCTTCTCGTCGGTCCATGCTTCTGCTGATTCGATAGCGTGGGTGTAGAGCATTTCCGCCATCTCTCCCGCCCGTTCGCAGTCGGCGCAGTAGCTCAAATCGCAGGCGACCTTCACGCGGATGTTCTCTGCAAGGATGAGCGTCCAAAGCTCGGGGGAAAGGCACGCGAGGCACGGGAGCACGACCACGTTCGCTGCGGGCTCGAGGCCCGGAAAGATGTTCTCTTTGCAGGTGAGGTACACGTCTTCGCCGCGCAATGCGATGCGGCGTATGCGGGCGTGCAGGTCGATCATCGTGATGCGGGTGGAGGAGAGCGCGTCGCAGATGCCGAAACAGATGCCGCATCGCGTGCAGAGCGCCTCGTCGATGATTGGCAGCTCCTCTTCCGAATACGAAATGGCGCCCTTCGGGCACGCGATCTCGCAGCGGTTGCATGCAGCTCCCCTGTGCCGTACGCAGTAGTCTCGGATGACGATCACTTTAGCCGGAGCCCGACGCGGCCCTTCGCCCGCTTCTTCGCGGTCGAGTTCTTCGGCCATCGCCTGGTCGAACGTTTCGTCGGTCATCGCGTCGGATGCGTTTGCGCCTTCGGCACCAAGGGCATCGCCCAAAATCTCGGCGGACGCGTCGAGATTTTGGGGCGCGCCGTCGTTTGCGGCCGTGCGGGCAACGTCTCGCTCGCTAGCCACCGAACACCTCCGCGATCGTCTTGTCGATGCGCGCGAGTACGTCGTCGCGATTTAAAAGTTCGATGCTTTCGAACAAAGGCGGCGACACCATATTGCCGCATACAGCTACGCGCAAGGGCTGGAACACGAGCTTCGCCTTCATGTCGAGCGTTTCGGTGAGCGCGCGGCACGCCTCTTGCAAGGGTTCGCACTCCCATGGGATGGTCTCGTCGGCGAGCACGGCGCGGCATCCGCGCAGTGCCTCCTCAGCACGTGCACCTTCCTTGGTGAGCACCTTGGAAACGCTTTTCTCATCAAGCGTCACATCAGCGCCCCAGAACAGGTAGGCGAGCTTATCCGCCGTTTCGTCGAGCCGCACGAGGCGCTCGGCCACAAGCGGGTACAACGCGAGGTACCACTCGGGGCGGGCTTCGATGTCTTCGAGCGTGGCACCTGCCCTGAACAGCCACGGCAGCGACGCCTTGAACCACTCGTTGGGGCTCATCTCGCGGATGTACACGCCGTTCATCCAATCGAGCTTGGTTTCGTCGAACACCGCATCCTTCTTGGTGACGCGCTCGAGCGAGAATTCACGCGTGAGGACCTCGCGGGGGATGATGGTGGTCTCACCATCGAGCGACCAGCCCAAAAGCGCGAGGAAGTTTACAAGCGCGTCGGGTAGGTAGCCGCGTTCGCAGTACTCTTCGACCGACGTGGCCCCATGGCGTTTCGAGAGTTTCTTGCCGTCTGCGCCGAGGATCATGGAAAGGTGCGCGAACATCGGCACTTCGAATTCGAGCGCCTCGTAAATGAGTATCTGGCGCGGGGTGTTGGACAGGTGGTCGTCGCCGCGAATAACGTGGCTGATCTGCATGTTCGCATCGTCGCATACGACGGCGAAGTTGTAGGTGGGTGTCCCGTCGGTGCGCACGAGGATCATGTCGTCCATGACGTCGGCGGGAAAGCTCATGGGTCCGTACACGGCGTCGGTGAACTCGATCACGCCGCGGTTGTCGGGCACCTTCAGGCGCCACACGTGCGGCTCGCCCGCTTCGATGCGGCGTGCGGCTTCGGCGGGGTCGAGGTCGCGGCAGGTGCGGTCGTATCCAGCATAGCCGCCCTCGGTCTTCTCGGCGATCTCGCGTTTGGCGTCGAGCTCCTCTTTGGTGCAGAAGCACGGGTAGGCGTTTCCGCTCGCCTTGAGCCGCTCGAGCGCTTCGGCGTAGGTGTCGGTGCGCTGCATCTGGAAATACGGCCCGAACTCGCCGCCGATTTCGGGGCCTTCATCCCAATCGAGCCCGAGCCATTTCATGGCGAGCAGGATTATCCGCGTGTTCTCATCGGTCGAGCGCTCGGGATCGGTATCTTCGATGCGCAGGACGAACGTTCCGCCCATGGCGCGGGCGAATGCCCAGTTATAGATAGCCGTACGGGCGCCGCCGATATGGAGCATGCCGGTCGGGGAGGGCGCGAAGCGCACGCGTACGGGTCGGTTCGATGAGGATTCGGTCATCTGGGGTCGTTCCTTTTCTACAGGGTGAACGGGTTTCGTCAAGCAGGAGCGGCTGGGCGATCCGCATCGCCGATTCGTCGCGGCGGTGCTTCTGCTCGCGCTCCTTGATTCGCATATTCTACTGCAAGAAAGGCCGTCATACTACGATGAGCCCCCGTCTTCGCTTTTTCGGCATGCGCCGAGATGGGCCAGGCGCGTACCGTGCGGTATCGTCGGTTCGCGCGAGAATGCGCTAAGCTGCATTTTGCACGTTTTCCTCCCAAGTGTTGCGTTTGGGCTTTGCCAACGAATTTCTGTTTTTCCTAGAATAATATTGCCTGATCAAGGCTTTGTTTCGAACGCGGATCCAAAAGAGTGCTGCCGCGATTCCCGAAACCAGCTGTCTGTGGTCAGGAAACGCAACATTTAGGAAGATTTCTGCGCAATTAAAATGGTTTTAGATGCTAGAATCGCCTATACACAGAGCCAGTGCAAGTGCCCTTTGCCACGCAGAGCGGCCCATTGTGGAAGTGATGCCCTCCTTCCCGTACCACGCTTGCGGGATCCTCTCAAGCCAAGGGCGAAGGAGGTACTATGCCTGCTTTATCTTCTCATGCGACAACGCCTGATTCTGCTTCCCGTGCTTCACTGGACAGTCGCATCTATTTTGGATACAAAACCGCTTTGCAGATACTGCGAACCGTAGACGTTCGTACGCTTGCTCCGGCACGCATTGCAACGCAGAGCCTTCCCGATCGGGGGCTTTGCAAGCGTCAGATAGAGAATGCGATCGGGGGTACGGAGTCGGCGTATCCGGGGCTTTCCATTGAAAGGCCCGCCCATGTACTTGTGGGCAGCTCATCGAGATGCAGGGCATCGAGCGCGTACAAACTTCACGTATGCACATCTCGCCTTGCGGGAACCTCGTTCTACCGACTCGAAAACGATGTCTGCATCAGTGCTCCAGCCCTCGCCTTCATTCACCAGGCGGCACAACGAAACGACCTGATTTTTCTTCTCCAGCTAGGATACGAGCTGTGTGGGACATATCAGAGCTGGCTAACGGGGGTGCCGACGCGCTATCAGGTCAAACCCCTTGCGTCGGTTCGCGCGCTGCGCTGCTACGTGTCGAAAAACCCATCTCTCAAAGGTGCGAGAAAAGCGCAACATGCAATACGCTATCTTGCTGACGGCTCAGCTTCGCCGCGCGAAACGAAGCAAGCCATTGTTTTCGGGCTTCCCATGCGATATGGAGGTTACGGCTTGGGCATCCCTCGCATGAATTACGAAGTGCACGCCAACAAAGCAGCGCGTGCGATATCGGGGAAGTCGAGTTTTCGCTGCGATTTATGCTGGCCCGAGCACAAGCTCGATGTGGAATATCAAAGCCGGGAATGCCATGAGGGGGAGGAAAGCAGGCTTGCGGATTCGAGGAGAACGAATGCTCTTATGGCTATGGGCTGGACGGTAGTCGGCATTACCAATGACGAGTTGGACAGCTTTGCCGCAACGGAAACGATAGCGCAGACGCTTCGTCGGCATCTTGGGAAACGCTCGCAGCCTCGCGTTTCCGATTATCATGCAAGGAAGCTGAAGTTGAGAAGACAACTGGGCCTTTCTGTGGGATATGAATAATGGATTGGGAGATTGCCGGCTATTGAGGTTATGCTTTCCGGCCCCGCAGTGCGTCTGGCAGCGATCTGGTTGTCCTATCAACTCGAACGAGAGCGTATCGGCAGGGGTGTGACAGCGGAAGCGCTCCAGTCTGCACAGTTTCTCGCGTCGTGTTGCGTTTTAGCGGCCTGCATTCCTTTCGCCCAGGCCATTCTTTACAAGCCACCTGCTGAAACACCCCATGGATGCGTGTTGGGCGATGGCCGTTGTGCATCATGAGGGTTCCAAACGCAACACGACGCGAGAAACTGTGCGAAAGAAAGCAATTTTGCTGTTGAGCAGATATCGAACCGCTGTTGTTCGGATGCCAGAAGCACTCGACGGCGATCTGGCTTTGCCAAACGTGACGTGTCTCGAATTGGGTTCATGCTCGGACTCGCGGTGGGCACTCGGCTTCAGGATAGATCGAACGTAAGTCGTCGAATGGGAGTGGTCAAGCCCTCGTCGCTCTTCCTTTGACGGCAATGCCGACGAGGATGGCAACGATGCTTGCCGCAAGCGTGGTCGCAAGCCAGATAGCTCCCATGCCTATCCAGAAATCAGGCGGATACATGCAGATGAGAAGCGAATCGGCTGAAAACGTCCACGTGCCGTTCGCGAAAAAGAGCGAGTGGAACGCGGCGAAGAAGCCGTTGAAGTCGACGATAACCCATGCGGCGAGGGCAGCGAAGGCTGCGATTACGATGATCGGTGCAGCGATGAGCGTGTTGCCGACGCGCCGCCGTCCCGCTAAGAATCCGAGCGCAATGAGACTCGCAAGTGCAACGATCGCACAGCCGATGAGCACGGGTACAGCTGTGGAGATGACGGCGTACACGTCGTCGAGGTGCGAGAGCGCATCTTCGGTAAGCGTGTAGCGCTCGGGAGCGTCGGCGAGGGCTATGGCCGGATCGTCTGAGTCGGCGAGCACCTCGGGCGCTTCGGCGCGTGCGGCTGCCGCGATTGCTTCGAGCACGTCTTCGCGCGGGATGCCGTCGACCGTGTAATCGCGCGTGGCGACGGCGAGGTCGATGAGCGTCCCCCTCGAATAGGGCGAGAGGTCGGCGGCGCTTGTGGCCTGCGAGAGCATGGCGGTTGCGGGGCGCGCGCAACAAGCGGCGAGCCCTGCGGCAACGAGCGTGACGGCGAGGGTGACGGCGGCGATCGCGGTCAGCACGCTGGCGAGAGGCCCGCCGCGATGCGTTGATTCGGTTTTCGGCATCGGGCGCTACCGGCCTTCCTCTTCGGATCGGATGGCTTCATTGAAGGTTTTGGGATCGAAGTCAACCCAGATGGTTGCGGCTGTGATACCCGCCATATCCTTGGAGATGGTAGGCCGGGGCCCCAGGCGCGAGAACACGCCCCGGAACGTGCCGTTGTAGAGGTACAGGCCCGAAAGGTTGTTGTACAGCTCGCCTTGTGTTTGAGCTCGCACTTGTTCGTCGGTGAGTTCGCTTATGTGCGTATCGGGCGGGAGCGTAACGGTCTTGAACGGTGTGATGTAGCGCTGGACGAGGAAGGGTTCGCCTGCGGCCCCGTTCGCGAAGCGGTCGATGAGCTCGTTCCATGTAGCCTCATCCACGTAGGCTCCGGCGTAAACGTCGTCGGCGCCGTAGTGGTCGGTCGGCTTGATGATCCATTCGCAGCGGTTCGCGCGTATCTGCGCGAGGTCGACGTGCTCGTCGTCTAAAAACGCGGTCGTCGGGATGGTCTGCTCGATGAAATCGATTTCGTCGGCATCGAGCATCTCGACGGTTTTGGGATGCGTGAGCGCTTCGAATATCTGCTTGTCGTGGACGATGTGCCCGGCGAAACTACCGATGAGGGCGACCTTTTCGGCGCGAACCGCCTCGATGAGCGCCTGGGATTCGTCCCAATGCTCGATGACATCGTTCGTTACGCTGCGCCGCCAGATTGCGTCGACGCGCTTTCCATCAGGTCCGGTGAGTTCTTTTCCGTCGAACGAGAGTTCTCGCACGTCGTAGATGCTGCATGCGACACCGCGCTCGGCAAAGAGCGATGCGAACACTTTGAACTCGTCAACGACGGCATTTTCTAGGTAGTCGCAGATGGCGATATGGGGCTGATCGACGCGGTGCTCGTAGGTTTCGTATATGGCAAGGAACTCATCGACCCACGATTCGAACAGCTCGCAGGAATGGACCTCGTGCTGGTTGGCGAAGCGTGCAAAGCTTTCGGAGTCGACGATGGAGTTTGTGATCTCACGATTTTCATTCATGCCCGAAGAACCATCGGCGTTGAATTCGCAAAACCCGATGCGGTAGGTGTCCTCGTCGAGGAAGACGTCGACGCGGGCGAATGGAAGCAGCGCATCGTAGCCGCGGGGCAGTAAGATGAGCTCCTCGAGTCGGGGGTCGAACGAGAAGATCGTGCGGTACTCGGGGTCGTCGAGGTAGCGTTGCATCACCCTGACGAGGATGCGGTGCACAGTCTCGGCGGTGCGTTTGAAGGTAGTGTAGGTTTCTGCGTTGAAAAGCCGCGGCAGAAACGAGCATGCGACTACTTGGTGGTGCACGATGGCGGTAGACGATTCCATGTACGCAAGGGCGTTTCGGCGGCTTCGCACATCGCCGTCGAGACGGTCGATGATTGCAAGGTATTCGCTTGTGTAGTCTGCGTTTGTAGGCATGGCTGTTCCTTTTTCGTTCGTCTGATCTTCGGCGGAAAGTGTACCATGCGCTTCGGTTCGCCGTGCGTATTCGCGTACGACCACCATAGAACGGTTTCCCGTTCGTTGACCGCTGCGGCGACGGACGCGTTCGCAGCGCATCGCCGCATGTCCCTTCCTTCGCCTCTCGCTCGCGTCTGTCCGATGTTCGGGGGCAAACGGCCGATGACCCGATCGTGCTTCGCGAGCCTTGCGCGGCCCGCTCGTTTGGGGTACCATCGTCAGGCTCGCAGACACGTCTGCGAGTTCTTGGGTACTTGTCCGTTTTTATCAAGAGCCGGGGAAGAGAGTTGGCTCGAAGATCCCGGCACCAACCTGGCGAACACGTCAAGGTGGTCCTGCCGACACCGATGAGGAGGAAGTTTTGGCAAACCAGCAAACAACGTATTTATTCACATCCGAGTCGGTGACCGAAGGTCATCCCGACAAGGTATGCGATCAAATTTCCGATGCGATCCTCGATGCGATTCTCGAAAAGGAGATCGAGCTTGCGGAAGCGGGCTACGTGGCACCAGGCGGCATGCCCGCCGATCCGGCGGCCGTGCGCTGCGCATGCGAGACGCTTGCGACGACGGGGCTTGTGGTCGTTACGGGCGAGATCCGCACGCAGGCCTACATCGACATTCCTTCTATCGTGCGCTCCGTCATCGCCGACATCGGGTACAACCGTGCGAAGTTCGGCTTCGACAGCGAAACGTGCGGCGTCATGAACGCCATCCACGAGCAGTCGCCCGACATCGCGCTCGGGGTCGATACGTCGTGGGAAGCCCAGCACGGCGAAGCCGGCGACCAATACGACAACGTAGGCGCGGGCGATCAGGGCATGGTGTTCGGATACGCCTGCAACGAGACTGAAACGCTCATGCCGATGCCGATCTATCTGGCTCACCGACTTGCCGAAGAGCTTTCCCGCGTGCGCAAAGAAGGTACGATGCCGTATTTGCGCCCCGATGGAAAAACGCAGGTGAGCGTGCGCTACGTCGACAACAAGCCCACGCAGGTTGAAAAGATCGTCGTGTCGACCCAGCACGCCGAGGACATCGAGCACGAAGCTTTGCGCGCGGAACTCGTCAAGAACGTCATCATGCCGGTCGTGGAGCGCGAAGGCGTGACGCTAGCCGACGACGTGGAGATACACGTGAATCCCACGGGCCGCTTCGTCATCGGCGGCCCCATGGGAGATGCGGGCCTTACGGGCCGCAAGATCATCGTCGATTCGTACGGCGGCATGGGCCGCCACGGCGGCGGCGCGTTTTCGGGCAAGGACTGCACGAAGGTCGACCGCTCGGCTGCGTATGCGGCACGATGGGTGGCGAAGAACGTCGTGGCCGCAGGGCTCGCCGAGCGCTGTGAAATCCAGATCGCCTATGCCATCGGCATGGCAAAACCGGTTTCGGTCATGGTCGACACGTTCGGCACGAACGCCGTTTCGGAGGAGACGATTGCCGAAGCGGTGCAAAGGGTTTTCGATTTGCGTCCCGGCGCCATCATCGATCAACTCGATCTGCGAAGGCCCATCTATCGCAAAACGGCTGCGTACGGGCACTTCGGCCGTGAGCTTCCCGAATTCACCTGGGAGCGCACCGATAAGGTCGATGAGTTGAAGGCCGCTTGCAACGTCTCGTGAGACTCGCGCAGATCATACTCGACATTCCCACGCAGTCGCTCGATACGGCCTACACCTATGCAGTGCCCGACGATCTCGTTGATGCCGAGGTAGGTTGCGCGGTACTCGTGCCGTTCGGCAACCGCCAGGCGATCGGCTATGCGGTCGCGCTCGAGGAAGTCGATGCCGAAGATGCGAGCGCGCTTGTGGTTCGCGGCGTCGATCCGGTGAAGCTCAAAGCTGTCCAGCGCGTGCTGTCGCATTCGTATTTCGATGAGCTGGGGGCGGCGTGCGCGCACTACCTGAGCGAGGAGTACATAGCTCCCCTCTGCTCGTGCGTTCGTCTGTTCACGCCTCCGGGCGGCGTGCCGCGTATGGTCCATACCGGAAAGTACTGGCGGCTCGAAGAGCCTCAGATCGGTCCCGTCGACGACCGGTGGGTGCGCCTTGGGCCCGCTGCAGCCGGATTCGAACCCAAGAAGACCGCGGTCAAGCAGAAGGCCATCGTCGATGCGCTCGCATCTGGCGAGCTGCGCGTGGCGGAACTCTCGATGGAGCTCGGATCGGTCTCGTCGGTGCTGAAGACGCTTGCCGAAAAAGAGGTCGTCGTGCTTGAGACGCGGCGGCGGCTTCGGGGGACGGGGGCCGGCGAAGCGGGCTCGCACGGTGCGCGCGCCGAGTCGTTCGTGCCGAGCGCGAAGCCCGATCTCACGTGCGGCCAGGCGAAGGCCCTCGAGGCGATCGACGCGGCCCAGCAGCGTTCGGCGGGCGATGTGGTGCTCGTCGACGGCGTAACCGGTTCGGGCAAGACCGAAGTGTATCTGCGTGCCATAGAGACGACGCTCGCATCCGGGCTCGGGGCCATCGTCCTCGTTCCCGAGATATCGCTCACGCCCCAGACGGTTGCGCGGTTTCGCGGGCGGTTCGGCGATACCGTCGCCGTCATGCACTCGCGTATGAGCCAAGGCGAGCGCTACGACCAATGGGACCTCATCCGCTCGGGAGCGGCGCGCGTAGTCGTAGGCGCGCGCAGCGCGCTCTTTACCCCGATGCCCGATCTCGGCCTTATCATCATTGACGAGGAACACGAAGGTTCCTACAAGCAGGATTCCGCACCACGCTACGTGGCGCGCGACGTAGCGGCATGGATGGTGGCCGAGAGGGGCGCGACGCTCGTGCTCGGCTCGGCCACGCCGTCGATCGAGACCCTTTACCGCTGCGACAAGTACGACAACTGGCACCGCGTCGTGCTCGCCGAGCGTGCCAACGGCAAGCCGATGCCCGAAGTAACCGTAATCGACATGGCCCGCGAGTTCGGAAGCGGGCACCGCTCCATGTTCTCGCGCAAGCTCACGAAAGCCCTGATCGAAACAATCGAGGCTGGTCAGAAAGCGGTGCTCCTCCTGAACCAACGCGGGTTCGCGAGCTTTCTGCTCTGCCGCGAGTGCGGGTTCGTGCCCGAGTGCCCGTCGTGCTCGACATCGCTGACCTACCACGAAAAGGGCAGCGTGCTCGTGTGCCACCACTGCGGGCACAAGGAGCCGGTGCCGCCCGTATGCCCCGAATGCGGCAGCCCGTATTTGAAGAAGTTCGGAGCGGGCACCCAGCGGGTCGAAGCAGAACTCGTCAGCGTGCTCGAAGGCACGGGGGCGCGCGTCGTGCGCATGGACGCCGATACGACGTCGGCGAAGGGCGCGCACCAGAAGCTTCTCGAAGAGTTCGCTTCGGCGGGGGCCGCCGTGCTTCTCGGCACGCAGATGATTGCGAAGGGACTCGATTTCGACGATGTGACGCTCGTGGGCGTCATCAATGCCGATACGATGTTGAAGCTCCCCGATTTCAGGAGCGCCGAGCGGACGTTCTCCCTTATCGAACAGGTGGCGGGCCGCGCTGGCCGCGCCGATTTGCCGGGGCGTGTCATGGTGCAAACCTACTGGGCCGATTCGTGCGCCATACAGGCGGCGGCAACCTACGACCGCGCCCTTTTCCTAAAAGACGAACTTCCCAAAAGGCGTTTGCTCGGGTATCCGCCCTATGTTCGTATGGCCAACGTACTCGTGTGGGGAAAAGATGAATCCGAAGTCGAGTGTGCCGCCCGCGAGCTCTCGGCCGATATCGAGCGAACGGTGCTCGAGCAGGCGGGCGAGCAGTGGTCGGTGCTTCCTGCGAACCCGTGCGTGCTTTCGCGTTTGCGGGGTACGTACCGCTGGCACATCGTGGTGAAGGCGCCGATGGGAAGCGATGTTTCGTCGGTGCTCTTGCCGCTGTTCCGTAAACGCAAGGCGAGCAAAACCGTCAACGTCGCCGTCGACGTCGATCCCCATGACATGCTGTAGCCCTACGGTAACGATTGATTGTCAGTAGGCATCAAATCGGTTTGCTCGTTCTACCATACCAATCGGTGGTGCTCGCGCGATGCGCGGGTTCGGATCGGGGTTTAGGAAGGACGGTGCGGTCGATGAGAAGGCTAGTGGCAGTCGTATGCGCCGCGATGCTCGTCATCTCGCTGTTTCCCGGAGTCGCCGGCGCCGAAGACGGTGTCTCGGTTCCGCATACAGATGCATCCAGTACCCGCTCTTCGAGTTCGGATGCCCCTTCCGGTACGGACACGAAACGTGCCTCGTCGTTTTTAGGCGAAGGCGCAGACGTCGACATGCATGCCGACGCGGGACGCACGCTTAAGGTCGCTTTCCCCTACGCGAAGGGCATCAGCGAAACCGACGAGAACGGCATCCATTCCGGGAGTTTCTACGATTGGCTCGTCGAGATATCCAAGTACACCGGGTGGAACTACGAGTTTGTCACGGGCGATATAAACGATTTGCTGCCCGCCATGATTGATGGTGAATACGACCTCATGGGAGGCATGTTCTACCGCGATGAGCTTACGGCAGACGTGCTGTATCCCGACTACATCATGGGATCGAACTACTCGGTGCTGCTGTACAAGAAAACCGATCCCGACATCAAGAGCTTCGACCTCAATACGCTTAACGGCAAGACGATCGGCGTGCTTTCGAAGGCGACCGATAAGATAGAGCGGCTCGAGAACTTCCTCGAGTTCAACAACCTCGATTGCGCGATCCGCTACTACGACGATGAGGTGGCGCTTCGCCAATGCCTCGATTCGGACGGGGTGGATGTGCTGCTCAGCAGCGATATCGAGATGCGCGACGATTGCGATGTGGCCGCCCGGTTCAAATCGGAGCCGTACTATATCGTTGCCGCAGCAGACGAGCCCTCGCTTGCATCGGAGCTCAACCAGGCGATGGAGAACATCTATGCGGCCGACCCCGGCTTCTCCGACGAGCTGTACGAAAAATACTACGCAGATGCGCACGTCAATTCCATCAACTTCACTGACGAGGACCGTGCGTTCATCGAAAAGGCCGATCCAGTCAGGGTCGCGGTCATCTCGGATCTGTACCCGGTGTACTACGAGCGCAACGGAACGTACCGCGGCATCGTCAAGGGCGCATTCGAGTTGATAGCCGAACATACCGGGCTCACGTTCGAATACGTCGAGGCTGAAAACTACCAAGACATGATCGATCTCGTGCTTTCGGGCGAGGCCGATGTTGCGGGCGGGTTCATGGACGATGAGTACTTCGCGAACGACATGGGCCTTGCGCTCACGAAAAGCTATACCAAGCTCGATGCGGTGGTGCTGAGGAACAAATCGTCGGAATACCCCTCGAGCGATCTGACGCTCGCTCTGCCCGAAGGAAGAGCGAAGCCCGCCGGCATCAAGGCCGCCCGCATCGAGTACTACCCGAGCTACGAGCTGTGCCTCGAGGCGGTGAACACGGGCAGGGTCGATCTGACGTGCCTTCCCTCGTCCTACGCCGAGGGGCTCTACCAAGACCACTACTACGCCAACCTGACGCCGGTGGCCGCAGACCATATCGAATCGACGTTTTCGATCGCGTTTCCCCAGCCAGTCGATTCCGAACTGTATTCGGTGATCAACAAGGCCATCAACAGCTTTACTGCCGAAGAGATGGAAACCGTCCTATCGAATAACGTCATTTCGGTTGCGAATCGCCAGATATCCCTCCAATCGTTCATGTACGAGAACCCCGTGGCCACGCTCGCGTTCGGCGTTATATTCTTGCTCCTCATCATCGGCATCATCCTTTTGATCGCGCGCTCCAAGATCAGAAACCGCATCCTTGCGCTTAAGCTCGAGAAGGCCGAAGAGACGGGCCGCGCGAAGTCCGACTTCCTCTCGCGCATGTCCCATGAGATCAGAACGCCCATGAACGCGATCATCGGACTTTCGACCATCGCCTCGCAATCGGGCGATGCGACGCCCGCCATCAGGACGAGCCTCGAGAAGATCAACACTTCGGCCCAGTTCTTGCTAGCGCTTGTAAACGATATCCTCGACATGTCCAAAATCGAGAACAACAAAATGGAGCTCGAATGCGCGCCGTTCAACGTGTTGGCGCTTGCCGAGCAGATGCAGAGCATGGTGGGCATTCAGGCCGAGAAAAAAGGTCTTTCGATGGTGACCGAATGCGAGGCCGAGGACGGCTGTGTGGTAGGCGATTCGATCCGTATCCAGCAGGTGCTAGCGAATCTGCTTTCGAACGCGTTCAAGTTCACCGATCCCGGCGGAACGGTCACGCTTGTCATCAAAGAAGTCGCCCGCGACAAGAAATCGGCGCGCATCCGGTTCGCCGTACGCGATACGGGCATCGGCATCGCCCCTGAGGATCTTGAGCGCGTGTTCGAATCGTTCGAGCAGGCAGCCGAGAACCGCACGAACGTGCAGGGTACGGGCCTCGGTCTTTCCATCAGTAGCAACCTTGTGAAGATGATGGGCGGAACGTTGCGCGTCAACAGCACGGTGGGAAGAGGCACCGAGTTCTACTTCTCCATCGATCTGCCTATCTCGGACCAATGCGCGATTGCGTCCGATACGCACGACGATCGCGCGGCGGTATCGCTTTCTGGATCGAAGCTCTTGCTCGCCGAAGACAACGACCTCAACGCTGAGATCGCCATCGCTTTGCTCGAGATGGAAGACGTGTCGGTCGTGAGGGCCGACAACGGCAGAAAGGCCGTCGACCTATTCGCTGCAAGCGAACCCGGCGGTTTCGACTTCGTGCTCATGGACGTGAAGATGCCCGTGATGGACGGCCTCGCGGCCGCCAAGGCTATTCGCGCGCTCGACCGCGACGATGCACGTACGGTTCCGATTATCGCCATTACCGCCAATACGTTTCAGGAGGACCGCGACAGCGCGAAAGCGGCCGGCATGAACGGGTTCGTTCCCAAGCCCTTCGATGCCGAACAGCTCTACGACGCACTCAGGGAGTTTCTGAGACGGAAGGAGCGCGGCGCGAACTGAGCTGATGGGGGTGGCGTGGAGACTTCGTGACTGGAGCGCCGCGTTGGGCAGGATTCTCGCAGACCTACGAGCTTGTGGTGGTTGCGTGACGGTCCGTTGCCGAGGGAGCGCGCGGTTTCAGGCAGGGGCGGATTCGCACTTTTGCATGCCAGCTTGAAAACAGATTACCTTTTACCGCAGCAGCTTCGATCCGCACGGGTACCCTGTATGCATTCGCATATGAAAGGAGGCGTGCCATGAAGCGAGGCCCGAACGGCGATCGGAGGCTTGAGAACGCTGCGGCGAGCTGCTACGGCGGTGATGTTGAAGCGGTCGATGCCTATATCGCCGATCAGCCCGAGGCGGTTCAGCCGCTGCTGTACAAGGTGAGGGAAACCATCCGCGCGGCGGTGCCGAATGCGCAGGAGAAGATTTCGTGGCGCATGCCGACGTACTGGCAAGGCGAGAACATCATCCACTTCGCAGCGTTCAAGCACCATCTCGGAATCTATCCGGGAGACTTGTCGCTTACCCCGTTCCAGGACAGGGTGGGTACGCTTCGCCATACGAAGGGCGCGATCCAGTTTCCCTACGATGAGCCGATCGACTACGGTTTGATTGCCGAGATCGCTCAATGGCGTGCAGCTCGTATCGGGGGATGCGCAAGTTGGGGGCGGTCGTGAATCCGCGTACCTACGAATTCGATGCGATGATCCAGGCGTCCGAGGTCGGCAAGGGAGGCGCATACGTGACGTTTCCTTACAACGTGCGCGAGGAATTCGGCAAAGGGCGCGTGAAGGTCCATGCTACGTTCGACGGCATACCGTATGACGGCAGTGTGGTCAATATGGGGAGCACGCACGAGGACGGCTCGGTGTGCTATGTGATCGGGATTCTTAAAAGTATCCGCGCCGAGCTTGGCAAGCACATAGGCGATTCGGTGCATGTGACGGTGAAGGAGCGCGCATGACAAAACAAACGAAACCGAAACTATACGCTATGAATTTTGCGAGCGTATATCCGCTCTACGTTCAGAAAGCCGAGAAGAAAGGGCGTGCGCGCGAAGAAGTGGACGCGGCCATATGCTGGCTGACCGGCTATGACGAGGAAGGGCTGCGCGCATGCATCGAGCGCGGAGTCGATTTCGAGACGTTTTTCGCGGAAGCTCCGCGCATTAACCCGGATGCCGACAAGATCACCGGTTCCGTGTGCGGCATCCGAGTCGAGGATATCGAAGATCCGCTGATCCAGCAGATCCGTTGGCTTGACAAGCTGGTTGACGAGCTGGCGAAGGGCAAAACCATGGAAAAGGTGCTGAGGAGCTGAGCTTTCTCTACCTTTCTCAACGAATAAAAAACCGTCTTCTGCTCAAGCCGTTTTTGTGGTATATTAATTCGCTGAATCTTTGCGCCCAAAAACAGGATATCCGTAGCATGGGCAACACGTTGATCGGAAAGGAAGACTACGTGGCTCCAGCCTCCAAGAACATCTCCTCAACAAACGAACCCATCAGCGAGAACACTGAATTAGAAGAAGATATGATCGAGGATGACGACCTCGACGTCGAACCCGATGCCGATTCGGTCATCGACGACTCGTCGGTTTCCGATTCTCTCGATGACGATAAGATCGATACCAACTTCAACGAAGACGAGCTGCTCGAGGACATTCCCGAAGACGAGCTCAAGGCGGCCGCCGAGCTTCCGCTTCCCAAGGTGGGCGGCAAGAGCAAGGTCAAATCGCGCAAGCGTGCAACCGATACCTCGGTCACCATGCTCACGGGCGATCCGGTGCGCATGTACCTGAAGGAAATCGGTAAAGTACCGCTGTTGACTGCCGCTGAGGAAATCGACCTCGCCATGAAGATGGAAGCCGGCATCGAAGCGAGCGAGCAGCTTGAGAAGGCCGAGGACGAGGGCATCGAGCTCGAGCGTCGGGAACGCCGCCGCCTCTCACGCATCGAACAGGTCGGCCTCGACGCCAAACAGCAGATCGTCGAAGCGAATTTGCGCCTCGTCGTGTCCATCGCCAAGCGCTATGTCGGCCGCGGCATGCTGTTTTTGGATCTCATCCAGGAAGGCAACCTTGGGCTCATCCGTGCGGTCGAGAAGTTCGACTACACGAAGGGCTTCAAGTTCTCGACGTACGCTACCTGGTGGATCCGCCAGGCAATCACCCGCGCAATCGCCGACCAGGCGCGCACCATCCGCATCCCGGTGCACATGGTCGAGACCATCAACAAGCTTGTCCGCATCCAGCGCCAGCTCCTTCAGGAGCTCGGACGGGAACCCACCCCCGAGGAGATCGGCAAGGAGATGGGCCTGCCTGCCGAGCGCGTTCGCGAAATCCAGAAGATCTCGCAGGAGCCGGTATCGCTCGAGACGCCTATCGGCGAAGAGGAAGACAGTCAGCTCGGCGACTTCATCGAAGACGACGCAGCCGTGGTGCCGCCCGACGCCGCAAGCTTCTCGATGCTGCAAGAACAGCTCTCCAAGGTGCTCGACGGACTGGCCGAGCGCGAGCGCAAGGTTATTTCTCTGCGTTTCGGGCTTGAGGACGGGCACCCGCGCACGCTTGAGGAAGTAGGCCGCGAATTCGGCGTCACCCGCGAGCGCATCCGCCAGATCGAGAGCAAGACGCTCGCGAAGCTGCGCCATCCCTCCCGTTCCTCCAAACTGAAAGATTACTTGGAAGACTAGAACGGACAACGTGGAAACCTACGAGTTTTATGCACGGTGCGCAAGCGGCTTCGAGGCGCTTCTGGCAACCGAACTGAAGAATCTGAAAGCACAGCGCGTACGTCCCCTCAAAGGGGGCGTTGCGTTTTTCGGCACCGTGCGAGAAGCGTATCGCGCCTGCCTGTGGTCGCGCGTCGCATCGCGCGTACTGCTCGTGCTCGCCCGTGTCGATGCGTCCGACGCTGAGGCGCTTTATGCAGGTGCGAAGGCCCTCGATTGGACCGAGCACGTAGGCGAAGGAGCAACGATCGCCGTGTACGCGCACGGCATGAACGACAATCTGCGCAACACCCAGTTTACTGCCGTGAAGGTGAAGGATGCCGTATGCGACGCACTGCGCGAGGCGCGGGGAGCGCGGCCCGACGTGCGCTCGAAACGTCCCGATGTGGCAATCGACGTTGCGGTGCGCGGCGAGAAGGCTACGATTTCGCTCGACCTTTCGGGCGAGCCGCTTCATCGCCGCGGCTACCGGACCGACGGCGTGCAAACCGAGGCACCGCTCAAAGAGACGCTTGCGGCAGGCATCGTGCTCGCGGCGGGATGGGAACGGACCGCCCGTGTGTGCGGCACATTCATCGACCCCATGTGCGGTTCGGGGACGCTCGTTATCGAGGCTGCCATGATCGCAGCCGATAGGGCGCCGGGCATCATGCGCGACTACTGGGGCTTTTCGGGATGGGCGCTGCACGACGAGGATCTGTGGGATGCTCTTATCGACGAAGCTGACGACCGTCTAGCCGCAGGGCTCGAATCGATGCCGCGCCTCGTGGGGACCGATGTCGACGAAAAGAGCGTGCAAATCGCCCGGGAAAACGCTAAACGCGCTGGTCTTGCCCGGTACGTGGATTTCCGCGGAGGGGATGCCGCGCAGATGGGCGAGATTCTAGCAGATGGCGCTACGGGCGCAACCGATGCGCCGGGCCTTGTGGCGGTCAATCCCCCTTACGGAAGCCGCCTTTCGTCGGAGGCGCAGCTTCCCGGCGTGTACGCCGCGCTCGCGCAAGGGGTCTCTGCGGTACCCGATGGATGGACGCTCGCCGTCATCACGCCCGACGCGACTATCGATACCGCCCTCGGTCTCGTGCCGCGCGAAACCCTGGGGTTGTACAACGGCCCTTTGGCAGCCGATCTGCGTATCTACGAGACGGCTCCTTCTGCGCGCATCGAGCTCAAGGTCGTTTCGCTTGCCGGCGACGAGCGGTACGTGACGGTAGCCGAGCCCACGAGCGACCAGTTCATCGCACGGTTTCGCAAGGTGGCGAAGGAGCGCACGAAGTGGGCGCGGAAAAACGGGATCTCGTGCTACCGCCTCTACGACGCCGATCTGCCCGATTTCGCTGTTGCCGTCGATCTCTACGAAACTGCGGGTCCGTCGGTTGTCGATGCTGTCGAACAGGCTTGCGGCAAGGCGCGTCGCGGGGTGGGCGAGAACAGCACCTCGATTGGGGGAGGTGCGAGCTCGGCAGGCGAGCGATACGTGCACATCTCGGAATACGAGGCACCGCCGACTGTCGATGCCGAGCGGGCGCAGCGGCGGTTCCGCGATGCGCTTGCTATCGTGCCGACCGTTTTGGGATTGGACCCCTCGCACGTGTTCTCGAAAACCCGCAGGCGCGACAAGGGCGGCGGGCAGTACCGCGATGCGCGTGGGCGCTCGCATATCGTGTGCACGGAAGAATCGGGCTACCGGTTCGAGGTCGACTTGGGTGGCTACCTCGATACGGGTATTTTCCTCGATCACCGCAAAACGCGAGAGCTCGTGGGCTCTCTGGCGAAGGGTGCGCGCTTTCTGAACCTGTTCGCCTATACGGGAACGGCCAGCGTGCATGCGGCCGGGGGCGGTGCGGTAAGCACGGTGACGGTGGATCTTTCGCAAACCTACCTCTCGTGGGCCGAGCGCAATATGCGCCTGAACGGCTTCAAGGGCCGCAACCACACCTATGTGCGGGCTGACGTCCTGCGGTGGATTTCAGAAGAGCGGGCGAGCAAGCGGCGCTACGATCTTATCTTTGTCGATCCGCCGACGTTCTCCAACTCGAAATCGATGGGCAAGGAAACGTGGTCGGTGCAGCGCGACCACGCTGAGCTAGTAATCGGCGTCTCCCGCTTGCTTGCGCAAGGGGGGCGTGCCGTTTTCTCGTGCAACCTCCGTTCATTCAAGCCCGACACCGAAAAACTCGAGCGCTACGGCGTGCACCTGACCGATATTTCAGCCGAGACGATCCCCGAGGATTTCGCCCGCAACCCTAAGATCCACAAGTGCTACCTCGTGGAGCGGGTCGCGGCGGGAAGCGGCGTATCCGGAGATTGACTGGCGATCCGTTAACGAGGCGATGCTGTACGTACGGCGAGCATCCGCGGTACAATCGGGGTAAGATATTCGGACAGGAGGCCGCCATGTCGCTTGTAGCCGCATACATCGTTCCCCATCCGCCGCTCGCCGTTCCCGAAGTCGGGAGGGGCGAGGAGTTGAAAATCGCCGATACGCTTGCGGGATACCGCGAAGTCTCCCGTCGCGTTGCTGCGCATGAGCCTGAAACCATTCTGGTCGTAAGCCCCCACAGCGCCTACTTCGGCGATTGGATCTATCTTGGGGCAGGCGAGGGCGCATGCGGCTCGTTTGAGCAATTTGGAACTCCCCAGGTGCGCGCTTCGCTCGTTTACGACGGCGAATTCCGTGATGCGCTTGCTGCGTGCGGCGAGGGCGAGGGTTTGTCGGTCGGGTGCGTTTCGGCGCGCGCGAAAAAGCTCGATCACGGGATAATGGTGCCGCTGTATTATCTTGAGGAATGCTATCCGAGCGATCGGTACCGCGCCGTATCGATCGGGGGTTCGGGTGTGCCGCGCGAGGAGCTGCTTGCGTTCGGGCGCTGCATGGCGAGGACCGCCCACGGCCTCGGAAGGCGGACGGTCCTGCTGGTGAGCGGCGATCTTTCCCACAAGCTCAAGGCCGACGGACCCTACGGGTTCGATCCTGCCGGTCCGCGCTTCGACGAGGCGTTCGCGCGCGTAGTCGAATCGGGCGATCCTGCAGGATTTGCGGACCTCGACCCCGCTCTGTGCGAGGACGCGGCCGAATGCGGACTGTCGGGGTTCATCATGCTGGCTGGCGCACTCGCCGAGGCACGTTCGCAAGATGGTGTGAAATTCACTTCCGAGCTGCTCTCCCTCGAAGGTCCGTTCGGCGTCGGGTACGGCGTTGCGGCGTTCGAGCGAAGGGAGCCTGCCCTTTCAAAAGCCGATCCGCTGGTCGCGCTTGCCCGAGCCACGATCGAGCAGTACGTGCGCACCCGTACGGTGCCCGTGGCGCTGACGCTGCCCGGCGATTTACCCAATCGAGCGGGCTGCTTCGTGTCGATCCACACCGCTTCGACCGGTGAGCTGCGCGGCTGCATCGGCACTATCGATCCCGTGCGGGCAACGCTTGCCGACGAGGTCATCGAAAACGCCGTCTCGGCTTCTACGCGCGATCCGCGCTTTCCCGCCATCACGGTCCCCGAACTGGACGACCTTGAAATCAGCGTCGACGTGCTGTTTCCTCCCGAGTCGGCGACGGTAGGCGATCTTGACCCGAAGCGCTACGGGGTCATCGTCAGCCAAGGGTTCAAACGCGGGCTGCTCCTTCCCGACCTCGAAGGAGTCGATACGGTTCGCGAACAGCTTCACATCGCCTGCATGAAGGCGGGTATCGACCCGCGCGCGGGCTTCGATGCCATCGACATCGAGCGGTTCGAGGTCGTGCGCCATGCATGAAGCATACGACGTCTCAGCCGACCGCGCTCAAGCACCCGAAGCGCTGCTCGACCGCAGTCGCATGTCCGATGCGCGTACCTGCACCGTATGTCCTCACGAATGCCGCCTTCGCGAGGGGTCGTTCGGCGTCTGCGGCACCCGCACCGTCCGCGAGGGCCGCATCGTCTCGCTGAGTTACGGACAGGCTACGGCGCTTGCGCTCGATCCGATAGAAAAGAAATCGCTCGCCCGGTTTCATCCGGGATCGCTTGTGCTTTCGTACGGGAGCTTCGGATGCAATCTGCGCTGTCCGTTCTGCCAGAACAGCGACATCTCGATGGCCGATGCCGAAGGCAGGGTTGCGAGCGCGGCCCGGTTCGTGTCGCCCGAAGAGCTTGTCGAGCGTGCGCTCGATCTGCGCGAACGCGGAACCATCGGCATCGCCTACACGTACAACGAGCCCCTCATCGCGCCCGAATACCTCATGGATTGCGCGCGGCTTGCGCATGAGGCGGGACTGGTAAACGTCGCTGTCACGAACGGGTACGTTTCATCGGATGTGTGGGCTGATGCGCTTTCGCACCTCGATGCGCTCAACATCGATGTGAAGTGCTATTCCGAAGAGGGCTACCGTTTGCTCGGCGCCCCCGGGGGACTCGCCGTTGTCAAGCGCTCGATCGAGGCGGCGGCAGCTGCCGGCGTGCATGTGGAGGTGACGACGCTCGTGGTGCCGGGGTTGTCGGATGACGAGGCTTTGTTTCGCGAGGAGTGCGCCTGGCTTTCCGAAATCGATCCCGAGATCCCGCTTCACCTCTCGCGGTTCTTTCCAGCCTATCGCGCCTACCGCGAAAAGCCGACTGATTTGGCTGTGCTTGAGCGGTTCCGGTCTATCGCGGAAGCATCGCTTGCGCACGTGTACCTCGGAAACGTGTAGCCCCCGCGATCACCCCTCGGTAGCCTGCACGCTTATGAGCTAAAGGTTTACATGCTTAGGATATAGGCGCGCTATTTTTTGGCACCTATCTTGAAAAGGGGATGGATACGTTCTATACTTCGCTCATAAATTATTAGGCGATTTGCGCTAAGGCTGGGATACCCCTAACTCTGCTTAGCCAGAGGACAGCCGTGTTTTTTTGGAGGCTGTCATGATGCGATACCGGAAAGCGGTTCATTTCTTATCGTGTTTTCCTACTAAATCTTGTAAAAAAGGTAGCGTGATGCTACCATGAAATACAGATCGCCACGGTATAGCCTCGCACGAGCTCAGCGCCTTGTGCGTACGAGCAAGTACATCGAAACCAAGACGAGCACACGGTGGTTGAGAGCCCACGGGTACGATCCCGGTATTGCAAAGAGATTGATACTCTCTTTGGCGGAGGATGAGTACATGGAATCTCTTCCGCCGAAACACGAACAGGGTTTATGGGCCGATGTATACCGATGCGATTACGAAGACGACGAGATCGGTGGGCGGTTTTACGTGAAATTTGTCATTACCGATGACGAACTCACCTTAGTATTGATGTCATGCAAAGAATGGGGGTATGGGTGGTGACTATGGTTGATACATGCCCTATCTGCGGGGGTTCGGTAACGGCGATGCACGGTACGGTTGAGTGGGATGTGAAAGGCGAATGCGTTGCCGTAAGTGGCGTCGAGCATGCGATGTGCTCGCAGTGCGGCGAGGTCTACTTCGAAGGCGATGTTTCGAGCTATGTTCACCGTCGGGCGGTTGATGAGTACAAACAGAGACACGGGTTGCTTTCGGGTACCGAGATCCGTGCGTTGCGCGAGAAGTTGGGCTTGTCGCAAGCCCGCTTCGAAAAGCTATTGGGAGCGGGACCGAAAACGGTGGTTCGTTGGGAAAACGGAACGGTGTTTCAAAACGGAACCGCCGATACGCTGATGCGCGTGCTCCGCGATCATCCTTCGGTGGCCTGCACGCTTATGGAAGAAAAGGGACTGCGCGCCTCCTGAGGGGCGCTCGTTTCTCAGGAGGCGCGCAGCGGTCGGGCTCGATGGGCGTTTGGCTACAGGGCGGCTGAGCCCTCGGCATCCGTCCTTTCTGCAAAAGCCGTTTGAGCGGCAGGTGCGCCCTTGCCAAACGCCTTTTTGAACGTGCGAACCGCGAATACCGAAACACCGAGCATGACCGCCAGCACGAACGTCGCGAGGATGGGTGCCGCTATCGCATCGAAGCCGAATCCGAAGATGAGCTGTCCTGCCGGCAAGGCGACGTTCGCAGCCGACATCGTGAGCGCGATCACTTTGCCGATGAGATCGCCAGGCGTGTTCATCTGCAGAAACGAGATTCCCACGATGGAGAAGAACGTGCACATCGCCATAGTCCACGTAAGGCTGACGAGCAGGACCGCGTATGCGACCATGGGTGCTGCTCCCGATGCCATCACGACGGCGATGGGCAGAAAACCGAACGCTGCGCCGAACAGAAAGCGCGGGGCCCGCGTAATGGGGAAGAGGGCGGGCTTGATCGAGATGAGGACGGCGCCGATGAGCCCGCCGAGCGCAAGCGACGCTTCGGCAAAGCCCATGAGCTGGTTGGACAGTCCGAGCACCTCGGTGATCATATAAGGGGTGCCCACCATGATGAAGGCCGAAGCGACGAGGTTGACTACGGTAGCAGGATCGTCTTCCACATGATGGGGTTCTTCTTGAGGAAGGAGGCAGCATCTTTGATGTCGCTTTTCAGCGTGGACAAGGGGTTGCCGGCCGAACGGTGCTCCGCAACGGGGATTTTGACGAAGGCGACGATGAGGCCCGACGAGACGAGGAACGCGACGGCCGAAACGATGGCGATGGGCATGACGCCGAAGAAACCGAACACGAGGCCGCCGACCACCGGACCCACAAGCCCTGTCAACGCGCTGACCTGCGTGACGATGGCCGTTGCCGACGGGATACGATCGTAGGCAACGACGGAGGGCACCGACGATTGGATCGTCGGCTGGTAGACGCTTTGGGCCGCGTACAGAAGCATGAGGATGACGATGGTCACCACCACGAGGTCCGCCGTCTGGGCGAGCACGATGTAGGCGACCGCCGATGCAGCCATGACGAGGTCGAGCACTGCCATGATGTACTTCTTGTTCACGCGGTCGGCCAGCGTGCCGCCGATGGGGGTGAGGAAGATGTAGGGCACGAAGGCGCAGGCCACGACGATGCCGTAAAGCGTTGCGGATCCGGAAAGGTTGAGCAGGTACAGCGGCAGGACGAATTTGAGAATAGCGCCGCCGAGCAACGAAAACAGCTGCGCGATGGCGATGGCCGCGAACGGTTTGGTGAACAGGCGGCTTTGCTGCTGCGAGGTTTCTGACATGGTGGCTCCTTAGATCGTTTCGTAACTATACATACGTGCAGTTGGTATGTATCAAGGGCAAATAAAAAGCTGCGAGGCAGCGGGACGAGTGGACTTGCGAAGCTCAGTCAACGTAGGACAAAACTCAGGAAGCGGGGCGGGATTCGCCGGGTGGAACCGGGGAGCTTCGGTTTGCGTTTCTGCTATATCATCACGATGCCTCCTCTTCGTCATCGAAAAGATCGGTACGCGATTCGAAGGTGGAGCGGTACCGCTCGAGGGCTTCGGACATGCCCGAATCAGCCAGTTCGACGCCGAGGGAGCGGGCGAGGTCAACGTAGAAGGCGATGCGGCCTTTGAGGTCTTCAGGCGTCGATTTGCGAAACATCGGGCCGGCCCAGAGGTTGGCGAGGAACACGAGAACCTCGCTCAGCTCCTTCGGATGATCCGTCACGATGCTTCCGTCGCGGACACCCTGCTCGATGATGGGTTGGACGTAGAAGGGCACGGTTTCCTCGAGCACTGCTTGGTACTGCAAGCCGAGCAGCCGGGAATTCTTCACCGGATCGGTCGCCGGCGCGATGGTGGACCAGATTTCAAGCTGCGGGCCGTTGATGGAGGTTTCGAACAGCGCCTGGAGCTTCTGGCCGCCCGTCATCTCGCCGTCGTCGCGGATGCGCTTGAGCTCGCGGTACAGCGTTTCGTTCTCCCGGTCGAGCGCGGCGGAGAGGATCTCATCCTTCGATTTGAAGTGATGGTATACCGCTCCTTTGGTAAGTCCGCCCAGCTGATCGATAATGTCCTGGATGCTCGTGTTGTCGTAGCCCTTGGTGAAGAAGAGCTCGAGCGCCACGTCGAGGATCTTGGCGACGGTTTCTTCGGGATGCTTGTTTCGGGCCATCGGTCCTCCTTCGCGCTCGTTCGGTTGCAGATACCTTAAACATACCAACGGTATGTATCATAAACGACTCGACGGGAAATGCAAGTGTTTTTTCTCCGGCTTATGCCAGAGCCGTGCTCGCTGTTAGAGGTGTCAATGGAATAGCGATGCTGTTTTCAAGGTTAAAGTATACATTTTATACAAATAATAGTATATACAAAAGCATAACTATAATACTACCTATGCACCTAGGAAAAGATGTCGGCACAAGGCGAAAGCAAAGGAGCCCAGCATGGATACAGCAGGTACGTTGGATGAGATATACCCGATCAGCGCACTGATAAAGAAGCAGAAAGAAGTCAAGGAAGCGGCACAGCGCGGAGTTGTGCGGATAACCGAACAGGGTGCGGGAGCATACGTGTTCAGCTCTGAAGAACAATACGAAAAGGCAATACGCAGGGCTCAAGAGGAAGCGGTGTACGAGGCTCGATTGCGCGATACCATCATAGCCGGGAGGGCCGACATGAATGCCGGGAGAGTGCATTCGGACCATGAAGATTTCTTCGCGGCGATCAGAGAGGGCCTTGCGTAATGGTGACGGTTGAACGAACCGACACCTTCAATGAAGACGTTGCCGGTCGCGTCGAAACGCTCAGAGTTCTCAACGATATAGAGTATGCGATTACCACGATCCAAACGATTCCGACAGTCGGGTCTTCTCATCTTCCCGAGTCTATCCTGCAGCAGTTCGGAAACGGGGTGCGAAAGATTTCCTGCCCGCCGTTTTTGATAATCTACGAGTACTTTCCTTCTGAAAACCGTGCCGTCGTATACGGTCTCATTCACGAAAGGCAAGCGTATTGAGCGAGCGGTGCCCCGGGCGGTTTCTCACCACAGTGCGGGCTGGTCGGGAAAAGACGACTTGCTCGGCGGTGCGGGCAGATCGGTTGCGGCAGGTTCTTGGGCAGTCGCTATAAGCTCGATGCCGGTGCGGTCGAACAGGTGCATGAAGTCGGGTGAAAACCATAAGGGAAGCTCGTGTTCCAGCAGCACCACGGGCATGCGATCGTGGACGGGCTCGACTGAGGCGTTCGGGGCGGTGGTCATGATCGAGAAGCGACCGCTTTGGTAGATTCCTGCCAAGAACAGCAGGCTGCGCGGTCCGTCGAAGCGGTAAGGGCGCTTGATCGGCTTGCCTGTGCGCTCGCTTACCGACAACTCGGTTTTATGCGGCTCGAAGAATCCGAACGTAGGAACGGCGCACCGGCGTTTCGTCAGGGAGTCGCGCCACATGCTCGATTCGGAAAGCGCGGTTTCGGATCGGGCGTTGAATACGAGGCCGCTTTTGTTCGGGATGGTGTAGCCCCAGGTCATTTCCTCCGCTTTGAGACCTTCCCGGGTCGAAACGATAAGCGGGACGGTTGAGCCCGGATAGGCGTCGACGATGCGGGCGGGCCAGTCAGGCATGACGTTGACATGGTTTTCGATCTCGATGTCGCGGATGATCAGCTCGATCTCGTCGCGAGGAACCATGATGAAGTGCCCGCACATACCGTTCCTTCCTGCTCGTCTTCGGCGATCATACCATGAGCAAGCGCTCGTAGATGCGACGGTCCTCATCTGTGAACACGTTGAAAACCACGGTTTCAAGCGTGGTGTCGGTTGCAAGAAAGTCCTTGACGCTGCGTACGGCTATCTCGGCCGCTTGCTCATGCGGAAAACGGAACTCTCCTGTCGAGATACAGCAGAACGCAATGGATGCGAAACCCCGTTCGGCAGCCGCTTCGAGGCACGAAGCGTAACACGAGGCGAGCTCGCTTACGTGGCTCATCGTCGGCGCGTCGAAGACGAAGGGGCCCACCGTGTGGATCACATGGGCTGCGGGCAGGTTGAAGGCGGATGTGACGGTTGCGGTACCAACGGGTTCGTCTCGCACGCGCACGCTCATGATGTCGTTACAGGCAAGTCGCAGCTGCATGCCGGCGAACGTGTGGATCGCGTTGTCGATGCAGCGGTGCCCGGGAACGAAGCATCCGAGCAGCTTGCTGTTTGCGGCGTTGACGATGGCATCGGCTGCAAGCGTGGTGATGTCGCCTTGCCAAAGAGCCATCCGTTCATCGAGAGGTACGTGCGAAAGGTTCGAGACGTGCGTTGTCTCGCGCAGTGCGTGAATCCGGGCGAGTACGTTGTCTTGCAGCGCGAGCATGTCGTCGGGCGCGGGCGCGGGCTCTCGCGTGTTCATAAGCGCGCGTAGAAGGTTCCAGCGATCGAGCGGGTTTCCGGGGACGGTAACGGTACGCTTATCGGCGCGCTCGGCAAGTAGCATTTCTATAAGTTCGATCATGCCTTCCGGTTCGCAGGATTGTTCGGTCATGGACGTTCGGCTCCTTCCCGAAGATCGCCGATCACTCGGGTCATGTCCTCGGTGAAAGCGACGGTACGATCTCTGTTCTCATCGGCACCGCTCGGGTGGTTGCGATTCAGCCTGATAAGCGTCACGTTCTCCGGGTTTCGGTAGGCTATGTTCTCGAAGGGGTAGCGGATAATGCCGGGCGTGTTGAACCCCACGCCGAGCTCGAGCAGAACGGTACGCGTGCCCGCGCATGATCGGACGAACGCCGCATACCGTTCGCTTGCCTCGTGCCAGGTATCATCCTCGACGAAGAAGGCGTCTTTGCGCACGTGTACCTCCATGGGGCCACCGCAGACGGGGCACGCAGGCACGAGTTCGCTCGGGATGCAAAGGTCGCCATCGGTGCGTGCGGCCATCATGCGAACAAGCTCTTCGTCATGATACAGCGTATCGTGGCATCCTTTCGCGCACTGGATGAGCCCGTAGTTCCCCTGTACCTCGAAGATGCCCCTTGCGGGAAAACCCGTCTTCTCAAACTGGCTCTCGACGTTGGTGGTGATGACGAAGAAATCCTTTTCTTCGACGAGGCGGAGCAGCTCGGCGTAGAGGGGAAGGGGCGGCTCCTCGAAGCGGTTCGCAAGGATGTGGCGGGCCCAGTACCCCCAACGCTCTTCCTCGGTAGCGTAGGGGTAGAAGCCTCCCGCGTACATGTCGGGGATGCCGTAGCGCTCGATCCAGGGGGAGAACAGCTTCTCGAACCTGCTTCCGCCGTATTCGAGGCCAGCTGCGCTCGAAAGTCCCGCTCCACCCCCGATGATGACTTTGTCGGCGGCGGCGAGTGCCCGTTGTGCCCGTTCGATGCGAGCCGCGTAGTCAAAGCCGTCCATTACGCGCTCCTTTCGATTGCGCTGTGCGGGCAGATTTCGGCGCACGCGCCGCAACGCAGGCAATGGTCCGATTCGATGCGCGCTTTCGGCGATTCGGCGGAAAGGACGATGCAGTCCTGCGGGCATGCGGGGAGGCACGAGCGGCATCCCGTGCACAGGTCGGTGACGAAGTAGGATCCCGAAGGGACGGCTGCGGTGCGGTCTTCATCGGGGAGGGCATCGGCGTTTCTCGCGAGGGGAGCGCCGCCTTCGCCGATGCAGTCGTCTCCGAAGGCGAACGTTTCGTGAACGACGGGACGCACGGTGAGATCGAGGTACTCTCCCTTGCCTGCAAAGAGCTGGAAGGGTTCGAGCACGTGGCGGGTTTCGCCGGGGTACAGGATGGCCATATCGGGGTTCTGCTCGAACATCGTATCGATGAGCTCGTGTTCGACCTGGCGGACAAATCCGCGCAGCGAGACCATGCGATAGCCCTTCTGCCCGGTAACCGCGACGAAGCCCTGCTCGGTAAGCTCGCGGTAGAAGTTCTTGCCCCGCGCCGTGAGGAAGTACACGCTATCGCGATCATGCAGCATGAGATCGATGATGCGGATGGCGGGGCGCCCGTCGCCTCCGATTGTTGCGAACGCGCATTCCCGTATGTCCTCGTGCAAAAATCGGAGAAACCGCTCGGCATCCATGATCGCGCTCCTTCGCTTTTCCAGTTGGCATCTTGTATACACCAACGACCTTCGAGAAGCCAGCTTGAAAGGAGAGCTTCAGCCAAAGGACACGCGTCGAAGACTGGGCGGCATGCGCGATTATTCGATAAGCGCCTTGACCGACGAGAACCCCATCGTTTTCAAAAGCGATTCGGAGATAAGCGACGGTGTATCACGAATAACCCCAAGGATTAGCCGAGACACCTCCGTTCTCATTTCAACCATTTCGTCAACTTGCATAATGTCGGAAAGGTCATCGATCACGTTGGAGAGCGAAACGTCCTTCGATGGCGATACGCGAGCGCAGTAGAGCCTTTCATCGTGGGCGCATATGTTTCTGAAATCCTTGATGTGGTCGTATGCGAGCCGTAATTGCTCGGGGTTGAACCGTTTCTTAACGCCATGTGTGGTTTCATAGAGCGTTGAGAAGTACCGAGCTATTTCGTTTCGCATGGATTCCTTTTGGAAGGTGAAGAACTTGAATATCATCCCTAGACTCGTAAAATTAGCGAGAACCCAAAGCGGCACCTCATCATGGTTGTTCAAGTAATGATCTATGTAAGATCGTCTGCGCGCAGAGGTGCCAGAAGGATCCTTGGTGAGAATCTTCTCAAAATTCCGTATCAGAGCGTCGATATCGCGCCTATATCTATCCTCTCTTCGATAAAGCATTTTGTTTAGGTACGGTTCGCATTCGGTTTGATGGCGTTCTGTAAAGCAATATGAACATGCGGTCTTCAAGACTGCTTCAGCACGGGCAAAGTATCTAAACATTCTCAGGCGCAGGTCTCTGTCGAATTCAAAAAGGCGGTAAACATGGTCAAAGGTTACGCCTTTGTAAAAACGATCATCTCCGCCTGCGGCGGACTTCGCATTTTTGTCGATAAAGAGATCCTTGTAGCCGTTTACGACACAGTAATATCCTTCTCGGCTCAGAATATCTCGACTTCTTTTGTCGGTAATCAAGCCTCTGCTGTTGAGTAATTCGATTTGTTCGTCGATTGTCTTAAATGGTTTGTCCATGTTTCGTCCCCTTTTAGACGCAAAAACCGCCCGAAGGCGGTCCATGCGGATTGCGACGGACATACCGGCTCGCAACCTCTTCACGAAAATCATGATAACAGCGCTCGGTATTTCACAAAGCCTCCACAAAGAGCGTACATGAAATTACTACAGCGTTGTGGAAAACTAAACGGATAGAAAGCTCGGGCGCTGCGCCCGCTTAACGGATCTTCTCCTCCACGAACCAGCGGGGTTCCTCGTAGAAGAGGAACGTGTCTCTGTTCTGTATGCGTACAAGGTAGCGCACGCCGGTGCCGCCCACCTTGAGCGAGGCTGCGCGGCGCACGTCGAGGACGCGGTCGACCGCAAACCGCCGACCGTCCTCCCATACGACCGCGAGCGGCAAAACGGTCCCGTCCTCGGCGTGGCGGGCGATCACCTCCACGTAGCGCTTCCTCCTGCTCTCGATTCCCTTCACGGCGCGCGCCTTACGAGTGCAGGTAGCCCACCGGGTGCACGGTGTTCTCGCCCTTGATGTCCACGCCGGCAAGCGTCTCGTCGGCAAGCTCGGCGCCGCGCTGGACGCAGAGGTTGCCGAAGCGCCGCCTCAGCTCGTCGATCGCGAAGTCGAGGCGTTCGACGACTTCGCGCTTGGACTCGAAGAGCGAGAGCTGCTCGGGTTCGCTCATCGCCACGAGGTCGGTCGCGCGCACGTGGAGGCCGCGGATGGGGCGCGTGCCGTCGAACCGCTCGTTGGCGAGCACGAGCGTCCAGGCCGTGCGCGCCACGTCGCGCGTGGCGGCCGTCGGGAAAGGCAGCTTGGTCTGGCGCGTGTAGCTCGTGAGGTCATCGCCGTCGCGCACACCGATGGCGATGGTGCGGGCGCGCATGCCGTCTTCGCGCAGACGCTGCGCCACCGATTCGGAGAGCAGGTAGATGAGCGCCTTGGCGTCGCCCGCGTCGAGGATGTCGTGCGGAGCGGTGAGGCCGTTGCCGTAGCTCTTCACGGTGCGCTCGACATCTCTGCGCGTAGGGTCGTAGGTCTTCACCTGCGTTGCGTCCTCGCCGCGGGCGAACGTGCGCAGCATGAGCCCGATCTTGCCGAAGCGCCGCGTGAGGTAGGCGTCTGTGGCGTGGGCCAAATCGCCGATGGTCCTCACGTCGTAGGCGGCGAGCTTGCGCTCGGTGGCGTGCCCCACGTAGAGCAGCTCCCCGACGGGCGCGCCCCATACGACGTCGCGGTAGTTCTCGCGCGTGATTTCGGTTATGGCGTCGGGCTTTTTGAAATCGCTGCCGAACTTCGCGAAGATCTTGTTCCACGACACGCCGATGGACACGGTCACCCCGAGCTCGGCGTGTATGCGCTCGCTGATCTCCTCGGCGATCACGCGGGGGCTCCCGCCGTGCAGCTGCACCGAGCCCGTGACGTCGAGCCAGCTCTCGTCGAGGCCGAACGGCTCCACGAGGTCGGTGTACTGGTAGTAGATGTCGCGCGCCATGGCGGAGTACTTCTTGTAGAGCGGGTAGTCGGGCGGCAGCACGATAAGGCCGGGGCATTTCGCCCGCGCCTCCCAGAGCGCCTCGGCCGTCTTGATGCCGTAGGCCTTCGCCTCCTGGCTCTTGGTGAGCACGATGCCGCAGCGCAGCTCCTCCTTGCCCGCCACGACGACGGGCCTGCCCCTAAGCTCCGGGTGCTCCGCCTGTTCGACCGACGCGTAGAACGTGTTCATGTCGCTGTGCATGATGATTCGCTCGTCCATGAATGACCCCCATCATCGCGAGACTGCCGTATGCATGTCTTTGTAAGGTGTTCTCTTCAACAGGGTACAGATGTTCGCATTATTGGCGCGACAACGCAAGCGAACAAACGATGGAGATTGCGGGGGTGGGTTGGGATTTGAAAGAAGAAAATGTCTTCTGTAGCGCAACGAGTTTCAGGGTTAGCGCATCATCAGCGCGTTAAGTCTGGAAACGAGTGAAAGATTCGCCGATTGTGTGTGAATAACGAAATGCTTCAGGATTTCTAGAACCTAGCCCACTCGGCCAAAGATGCGATAGCACAGATAAGTCAGGTAGGGAGACGGGTTTTTCTTCTGCCCAAAGTCCCAACCTTTGAACTTCTGAAAAACTGCTTCGGGTGTGAACAGCCCGTTTTCGTCTTGCTTGCTTTTGATCAGGTTGAGCATTTCGATAAAGCGGGCATCTGCTTTAGCCACCTCAAAATTACTGAGCACATCAACGACGCTCACCAAGTCATACCATATAGCCGGAGCTTTGAGTTTTCTGAAATCGGTACCCATATAGAACATGTAAGGGTGTCGCTCTAAGCTGTTTTCCCATAAAGACAGCAAAGCCATCGCTGTGTTTTCTGAAACCCCAGAATCACGATATTCGGGAATGCCAGACATGAGCTTCAGCATAATCAATGAAGCATAAGGACAGATATCACCTTTTCTACCCGGTCCTCTGAACTTTCCAAGCTCGGGGGATACCGTGCAGGGAAACCCGCAATCCTCGTAGAACCCAACGAGGTGATCCACTCCCTGCTTTATATGGTTCTCATAATCGCACCCTGCCTTATTCAGCGCATACAGCAGTAATGGTGCATCGCAAAGACACCATCCGAATGAATCTTCGCCACTTCCTCCGAAATGTTTAGGGATATTGGTTAGCGATTTATACACGCCATTGCTATCTTTGTTTTCCATGATCTTATCAATTGCACATTGTATTTCAGGCACTTCACTCCCAAGGCCGATGTCTAAAAGAAAAATGAGTTTATGGATCGGCAAGTCGGGATTTTTATGGTTGCGCACGAGGATACCGTGGTAATCGGTCACATCATTAAGGTATACCGTGATTCGAGGATCGATAAGAACCTGCTCCTTCAAGGCGGCTAGGCTCTCTCTGTCTTCATTCAAGATGTTTATTCTCGTGGCATATTGCAACCAGATTTCACCATCTTTTAGTATGTAATCCAAAGCGTCTATCTCTACCTCCGGTAAGTATCTACGCCGAATTCAATGTACCTTCCGACGACTTCCAGTATAGCTGCTTTCATTCTACCGTATGGGTTCTACCTCCCGCTTTCCCTAGTGGTCTCCGCACTAAGCCCCGTGAAAAGAAGAAGGTGCTAATCCCATCTACCACGGGAAACACTGCTCCTATGAAACCTCCATGGCACTCAGCGACGAAACACGAGCTACCGCTTGTGAAATGGATACGGTGATGGCAGGAAGCTTGACCGTCAAAGCATCCTGACGCTTTACTTGCAACCTTCAATCTGGGTGAGAGGCGTTTAGCAGGTGTCATTCGATAGAGAAAATGCCTTCCGCCGCGCAACGGACTTCAAACGAGAGGCTACTCGATTTGACATTAGTTTACATCTTAACTATAATTGGTTAATATCTAAACTAATGTGACGGAGGTTTCATGGAGCACTACACTCCCAGCAAGGCCATTGCAGCGGCCTATCGGCTCAGTCAGTCCATCCTTCGAGCAAAGCTTGCCACTCTCAGCATCGAAGCTCAGCAAGCCGATTCCCTGTACGTTATTTCCAATAGGGAAGGCCTGAGCCAGCAGGAGCTAAGCGGCCTCCTTTCGGTCAGCAAATCTGCCACTACTCAAGCGGTGAAGAACATGATTGCAGCCGGATATGTCCGCAAGGAAGTCGATGCAATGGATAAGAGGGTGAGCCGACTTTACCTGACCGAAGAGGGGAAAGCGATTGCCCCTCGCATAAACGAAGTATTCGGAGAGCTGATCGATTTGCACCAAGAAGCATTCAGCGCCGAAGAGCGAAAACAGTTCGAACAGCTTATCACCAAACTTGTTGATGAGTTAAGAGAGAAGAAATCTGATATTTCCGCAAAAGAGTAAGCTTTCTTTCCGGAGGTGGCCTATGAAGATTCGAAAAACATACGCATCGGCATTGCGAATCGTTCACATATCCTTGGGCGGCCTTTGGCTGTTGGGGCTCGTTGCAATGCTGGCTTGCTTGGCCGTTCCTCTTGACGTTGCGGAAGGGGATCGGCTCGGCGTCTATCACGCGATAGATGAGTGGCTCGTTATTCCTTGCGCGATAGCGGCTGTCTTGTCCGGCTTGGTTTTGGTCAAGGTAAAAGAGGAATACTCTTTCGGGAAGCATGCATGGCTCTTGAAAAAGCTCGTTCTCTGTTGCTCGGTCATGATAGGGGGCTATGCGTTCGTGAAGACCCCGATGCTTCTTTGGCTCGTCAACTCGCTGGGTGCTCCTTTCTCCCTCGCACTAGAAGAAACTACCCTTTTTCTTTGGCTTACTGTTTTGGCCATCGCTCTTATCGGCTTGGTATTTCGTTTGAGTTTTTCCAAATCTGGTACATCGTCCAATGAAAGAAAAGGAGTCTTCCCTATGAAAAAACTAACGGGTTCTGCTGTGCGAGCGGTAAAGATCGTCCACCTGATCGGGGCGATGTTATGGACGGGTGGCATCGCCTGCATACTCGCAGCCTTGTTGACCTCCGTGCAGCAGGCCAGCCCGGAAGCCGTCCTTGCTCAGATCGCTCTCGTTGAGACTTTCGACTACTTCGTCATCATTCCGAGTGTCGCCCTCTGCATTGCCGTGGGGTTCATGTACGGTTTTCGTACCGGTTGGGGTTTTGCTGCACATACATGGGTGCTGCTGAAATGGGTGCTTTTCTTGGTGGCCTGTGTTCCTGCCGCCCTGTTCTTCCTTCCCCTTCTCGAGGGGATGAGGGAGTTTGTCGTACACTACGGGTTGGAAGCTCTGACGATGGACGGCTTCAACGCCAATCTTCTTATCCTCGTTGCGATGGTGGCCGTACAGCTTATCTTGTCAATCGTCATGATAGGCATCTCGGCATATAAACCTTTCAAGGGGAAAAGGAGAACCGGCAAGCGAATATCGGAGCGCCCCCAATCGGAGCGAGGAAGCATATCGCGATCTCCTGCCGGTTTCAACGAGGCTATGGAGTTTTCTTTCGACGGCGATGTACTGCAAAAGTGAGGTAGGAACATGAAAAGCAAAATCGTTGATAGGTTTGATTTCCGCATACAGCCTATAGGGATATCGTTTTCTGACAAGAAGCCTGACGACGCCATCGAATTCCCCCCTGACAAAAGGGTATGTGTGGTATCGATGCTCCTTGCCGCTTCGAAGGGCAAGACGGTTGCCGTATCGGATGAAACGTGCGCGTGCCCGGGCGGTGCGGTTGGGATTTGCCGAGGCGACGCCTTTACGAGGAGAAACCATAAGACCGCAGAATTGCTTTCTACGGGCATCGAATGCGACGATCCGAACGAACTGCCGAAGCACGTCCAGTACGGCGAGCGTTTCTTCAAGTCGCCGGAAGTCGTGCAACGCTGGAAAGACGCCTTGCCTTATGCGGATGCGCAGACCGAGTATGCCGTCTTCAGGCCCCTTGCGGATTTCAGCGACGACGAGCCGCCGGCGATAGCGCTGCTCTTCGCGAACCCCGACCAGCTCTCGGCTCTTGTCATCATGTCGGGATATTCCAGGGGCAGCGGCCTCAATGTTTCAGCCCCCTTCGCAGCTGCCTGCCAATCCATTCTTTTTGCCTACGACGAAATCGGGAGCGATGAGCCGAAAGCCATACTGGGCGGATTCGACATCTCGCAAAGACATCGACTTCCCAAAGAGCTTCTCACCTTGACGATGCCCTTTCAGTTGTACCGAGAAATCGAGGAAGGAATCGACGAGGGTTGCATTACAACTGAGGCATGGAAGAGGATCGAGGACAGGTGGTCGGATTAAAGCGGAAGGCGCGGATTGAGGCAGGTGAAAAGGATGTACCGTAAGCGGGAAACAGATCGTCAGCATCCGAGCGGCGCTTGTCGTCTTTGCGAGCCGAGCGCACGGGCTTGGCCCCGGGTTTTCGAAACCCCACCAGGCGCCTCTTACCGGTTCTTCTCTCCCCAAAGGCACATGCTGTCGAGGATGGGTATGAGCGATTTGCCCCTTTCGGTAAGACTGTACTCGACTTTCGGAGGTATTTGCGGGTACTCTTCCCGATGAACCAACCCGTCTGCTTCAAGCTGTTTCAGCACCGTGCTCAGGGTTTTGTGGGAGATGGTTTTAAGGTACCTCTTGATCTCGTTGTATCTGACCACCTTGTATTCCATGAGGCAGTACAGAATCGCCATTTTATACTTTCCGCTGATCAGAGACAGGGTGTAGCTGAACCCCGATTGCTCTAAGTCGGCTTCTTCGATCGAGCTGAAATTCATTAACGCTCTCCTTACGGTTAGTATCGCACTTGAATGTGCGTACTTGTTTCAAGTGGTGCATGAAGTATCTTTGCAGTGAACAGACGTAAAGTCAAACGCCGAAAGATAGGAAGCATCGCCATGGGAAAGCGCATAGTCGTATTGAACGGAAGCCCGAGAAAGAAAGGCAATACCTCCGCTCTGGTTCGGGAGTTTACCAAGGGGGCGTTAGAAGCCGGCCATGAGGTTACCGCGTTTCTTTTGCATGATATGGACATCAAGGGCTGCAAAGGCTGTTGGGGCGGGGGCAAAAACCCCGAAAGCCCATGCACGATAAAGGACGACATGGATTCGATCTACCCGGCTTACCAGGAGGCTGACGTGGTGGTGCTTGCCTCGCCCCTGTATTATTGGAGTATAAGCGGCCAGCTCAAAACCGCTTTCGACCGCCTATTCGCTGTTGCCGAGAGGGATTCCGGCTATCGAAACCCGGTGAAGGGTTCCGTGCTGTTGATGGTGGCCGAAGGAAACGGGTTCGAAGAATCCGTCTATTGGTACGAGCGTCTGATGACCCATATCGATTGGACTGATCTCGGCCGCGTGCTGGCGGGCGGGGTTCATCATCCGGGAGATATAGAAGACCGCAGTGAGCTGGAAGAGGCGTTCGAACTGGGGCGGCGGATCTGATTGCGGCGCACGGAGTCCGGGTCGGCTGCCTTTCCGTTTCTCGGGGTAAGCTCGGTCGAACCGAGCCTCACGCGTCCTTGCGGAGATAGACCATGTCGCGCAGCTGGATGCCGTCTTCGAACATGGGGTGGTCGTAGTTGTCGATGAAGAAGTTCTCGTCTCGGTGCGAGATGCGGAAGCCGCAGCGCTCGTAGAATCTCAGGATCTTCGGCACGTCGCCCGTGCCGACGTACATGACTTTGAATTCGCCCAGGTACTGCTCGGAAAGGTAGTCGACCATCGCCTTGCCGTATCCCTTGTTCTGATGCTCGGGATAGGTGGCTATGTTTTTGAGTTCGCATTCCTCGGCGCCCAACGCAACCACGACCGCGACGCATTTGACTCCCTCGTCGTTAAGGACGAAAAGCCTTCCGTCGTCCAAGTACCTGTCGATCATGTCTTCCGACTCGTCTGCCAACAGCAGCAGGTCCAGGTAGTCTTTCTTATTCGAGGTGACCTCGGTAATCATATGGTTCATAGCCGTCCTTCGGTATGGGGTCGTTGCAGGTGCGGTCGTTTTCGGTGCGAGGCGTATTGTACCTTGTTCCAGCGTTCTCGTTCTCGCAGACGCCGCCGAACGTTTGACATCGCAGCAACGTCAGCACCTGGTCACGCGTCTATTCGCCCTTGATGATCGAAAGGGCAAGCGCATCCTCGGGCATAAGCATGCTGGTGATGCAATTCGAGAGCACCACCACGGCTCGTTCCCTCTTCTTGCTGAAGGCAAGAACGGCATGAAACAAACCCGTTTCGCCGTTGTGCCATATGATGTCGTCGTCTTTTTCGAGTATCCACCCGAGCCCCACATCGAGATGCTTGTCGGAAGCCCGCTTTTGGTGGCTGTAAGTGAGGTAGCTTTTCTCGTCGTACAGGTTCATCTTGGCAAATGCGAGCATATCCGCCGCAGTCGAGCAGATGCATCCGGCGGGAGCATACGCAGAATCATCGAGCCATATCCAATTTCCCAGATCGTTGTCTTTTTTGAAACCGTGAACCATAGGAAATTCGTTCGAGTTGCAGGAAGTAGACGAAAGCCCCAGGTCTTCCCTGATGTAAGAGGTGATGTAATCGTAATACGCGCTGTTCATCGCCTCTCCGAGCGTCCGCCCCAACACCGAATACCCGAAGTTCGAGTAGCGGAAGCGCCCTTCCGTCTTTCGCGGCTTGCGCGAAGCCTTGACTATCGAATCGATGAGCCAGTTGGATCCGAAGCGAGCGAACGGGTTGAACTGCTTTTTGCTCGAAGAGAAAGACCAGGAAAGAGCAGCGAGTTTGGAGTCGAAAAGATCGGGGTCGGCGTAGCTGGAAGTGTGGGTTGCAAGCTGAAGGATGGTCGGGTAGCTGCATTCAGGAGGCAGATCGATGTATCGATCGATGGTGTCATTCAGGCTCAATAAGCCTTCCTCCAGGCATTTTGCAAGAAGGGTCGAGAGGACGACCTTTGAAATGGAGCCTATTTCGTACGAACGGGTTTCTGGCGTGACGGGCGCGCCGTTGTTGCCGAAACTTCTGATCTCGTCGATGCCTTTTTCGTGCGTCGCAATGGTGAGGATTACGCGAGGCTTGTCCTTGCAGTATTTCCGGATGTCCTTTTCATTGAGCACCATGGAAAACCCGCCTGTTCGTTGTCTTGTCGGCTGCAAGGCGGGCGTTCGATGCCCCCTTGGCCATGGCCTTTTCTTTCGATATCGTCACAGCATTCTACCATGGGGTTTCCGCCCGCTTTCTTTGCAAGCGCTTGAGGTGCCCAGATCAGGATTTTCGAGTGCGGTTGCGGAAAATCGCTTCGGTATTTCGACGAAAGCTCTTCTTTTCATTGTATCGTTACAGCTTCGTTAGATTTGGCCTCCATGCTGAGTAGCAGTAACCGAAAAGCACCCGCCGCACGGCGGGCGCGAGCGAAGGGAGACGGCATGGAATGCATGCTCGAAACGCAGGGGCTCACCAAGCGCTTCGGTCGGGGCGATAGCGCCCAGACGGCCGTGGCCGATGTGGACCTGCATATAGGAAAGGGCGAGGTGTACGGGCTTTTGGGGCCGAACGGCGCAGGTAAGTCGACTACGCTCAAGATGATCTGCGGAATGCTGCGCCCCACGGAAGGCCGAATCCTCTTCGACGGGCATCCGTGGCAGCGCGACGACCTCTACGCGATCGGCTCGCTTATCGAGGAGGCGCCGATCTACCCCAACCTCACCGCACGTGAGAACCTTGCAGTGCGTACGGCGCTCTTCGGCCTTCCGGACGAGCGGATCGACGAGGTGCTTCGCACGGTCGACCTCGCAAACACCGACAAGAAGCGCGCAGGCCGCTTTTCGATGGGCATGAAGCAGAGGCTGGGCATCGCGCTTGCGCTCATCGCGCACCCGCGCCTTCTCATCTTAGACGAGCCTACCAACGGGCTCGATCCCATCGGCATCGAAGAGTTGCGCGACCTGATCCGCTCGTTTCCCGAGCGCGGCATTACAGTGCTTGTGTCGAGCCACATACTCTCCGAGGTGCAGCAGATGGCCGACCGTATCGGCATCATCTACGAAGGAAGGCTTGCCTACGAGGACGTGCTGCGCCCGGACGAGGATCTCGAGCGGCTCTTCATGGATGTATGTCGGAAGGGAAGGGCGGCATGATGGGCGCGCAACAGGGAAGGAAACCAGCACAGGTAGCGCAGCTCGCGCAAACCGCTGCGCCCGACGCCTCTCGGCGCGTCGAAGCACAGGCGGCCGGTGCCGTGTCCGTGCGCACCCCGTTCTTCTCGGCGCTGCGTGCCGAAGCGCTCAAATTCCGCCATGCGGCACCTCTGCGCTTGGCCATCGTCATGGCGCTGCCGTTTGCGCTCTTCGGGGCAATGACGGGCTTTGGCGGTGCGCTTTCGTTCTCTCCTTGGAACTACTGGTACGCTCTGCTCATGCCTGTGACGATCGCGCTCGTGACGGCGTGCGTGGCGAATGCCGATGCGCGCCTCAAAAACCGCTCGATCCTCGGAATCGGCACCTCACTTCGCGTATCGTGGTGGGCCAAAGTCTCGTACTGTCTCGGGCTTTCGCTCCTGTCAAACCTCGTTGTATTCGCCATCTATCTTGTTGCGGCAGTGTTCGGCGGGGGAGTGCCCAGTGCGGACATGCTGTTCGCATCGGCGCTTACGATGCTGGCGGCGGCGCTCGTTGTTACGGTAACGAGCGCATGGATGATCCCGGTCGGACTTTTTCTCACGGCCCGTGCGGGCATGCTCGCAGGCATCTTCGTGCCGCTGGCGGTGCAGCTTGTGGGAGGGTTCGCCTGGTCGGCGATACCGGTACCGCAGCTTTTCCCGCCCTCTGCCACCATGGTGATCCCCACGGCGTTTTTGCCGGTGCTGCCAAGCGGCGAGCCGCTTGCGGCCGATACGGTGCTCGGCGGCGCGCTCGCCGCATCGAGTGCGCTCACGGTGGCGGGGCTCGCGGTTGCTGCGGTAGTGTTCGCGGCGCTTTCGTTTGCGGGCGCCGCGTGGCTCAAACGATCGGAGGAGCTATGAGGCCGCGCATGTCCTTTCCGCGAGCGCTCCGTTCCGAGTTCGTGCGCCTTGTGCGCTCGCCGCTCGTGTTCGCGCACCTTGCCTGCGCGCTTGCCGGGGGTCTTGCCTGCGGAGCGTACTTCGCCGTTGCGCCATGGGATGCTTCCATGGGAGCGGACGCCTACGTGCAGCTGCTCGGCGCGATGATGCCCCTTATGGCGGGCATCGTGTGCGGGCTTGCGGTGGACGAAGAGCGGCGTGCGGGCGGACTTGCGAACCTCACCGCCGTTCCCTCGCGCCGCATCGCCATCGCGGCCAAGGGCACGGCGCTCTGGCTCATGGGATTTCTCGCCCTCGCCTTTGCCGTCGCGCTCTTTGCCGTCATCCTCGCCGCAGCCGGCAAGCTCGCCCTCGGCGCGGGCACGCTTGTGCTTTCGGTTGCGGGTCTTGCGTTCGGCAGCGCGCCTCTCTATGCGCTCATGACGGCGCTCGCGCTTCGGTTCGGGCGAAACGTTTCCATCGGCGTGGGTGCGGCGGGCCTCGTGCTCGCGTTCTTCTCGGTGGGGGGTCTCGCCCACGGTCTCATGACCGGCGAGCTTACGGCGGTGGGGTCGGGCTTGCTCGGCCTCGAGCCGTTCGCTCTGCCGACGCGTTTAGGGTCGCTTGCAATCGAGGGCGCTCTTGCCTCGGCGCAAGGGCAGATCGAGGTCGTTTCGCAGGTTGGCGATGCTGCGATGGTTGCCGGTTCCTTGTGCTCGGTCGTGTTGGTGGCGGCGCTTGCGGGACTCTTTGTGTGGTTCGAGAAGTTCGAGGAAGGAAGAAGCTATGCGTGATTCTGGAAAGCGAATGCAGCGCCGAACGGTTTCGGTGATCGCGATCGCGGCTGTGCTCGTGGTGCTCGTCCTGCTGCTGCCGAGCTGCTCGGGCGGCTGGGGTGCGGCGACGCAGTCGGTGCTCGACCGGCTCATGCCCAATCCCGTGATCACGATGTGGGCGCAGGTGCCCGAGCCAGATGCCTACACGGACAGCTATAGCGATGCGACGGGTGCCGGGACGAATTACGTGTACAAAATCGACGCCGCAACCGAGCGGGGGGATATCCGCGAGCTCACGATCATCTCCTTCGGCAGCAAAACGACGGGCGAGGGCTACCTCGAAATCGACGCTAAGGGTTCATCGGGCGTCCATTACCGCGGCGTCGACGAATCCGACGTGCCCGAGGAAGCCGAACGGGCGCTGCAGGAAGACGCAAGCTGAATACGTTGGGCGGTGACGGTATGCTCCGCTGTTAAACCAGATCGACGCAGCGCCCTTCCCGGGGCACGGGCATGTGCCGACGGCGTTTCGGCGGCGGAAAGTCGCCTCGAAGCCCAAAAACCGCCGCCGTGAAGCGTTCAATGGGCTTTAAGGCACCGACGGGATGCGCAAGTGAGAGGCTGCCGCATGCACCGAGAAACCGACAAGTCGGTGAACAGGGGTTATCGCTAGCAAGGAATTTGCTTGCATCGGGAATGCATTACGGAACCCTTCACGGCGGCGATTATTGGGCTTTGAGGGGTCCCGCCGGGGGGGTCCGCCGCCCGTCCGTCAACCTCCGGTAAACGACATTTCAGATATGCAGAATCCGAATAAAACCTGTTCGTATTTTCTAAGCCCGATAAATCGCTCCGATACATGTCGTTTACCGGAGGTTGGCGGACATCATGCATTCGATTCGCTTACAGCGGAGCTATGGAATCATTGAAGATGTCGGGTATCATGGCGAAGTGTCCGCAGCGCCGCAAAGGCGGCGGTTGGCGGAAGGCAACCGGTCGGAAGAGGACGGACACCGATACACAGGGCAATACGTACGACCGACGAGCGAAAGGAGTACGATGGCGCGCATACTGGCGATTGACGACGAGCAGGCGATCCTCGACGCGCTTGCCCGCGTGCTCAAGCGCGACGGGCACGAGGTTGTGTGCACCACGAAGGCCGCGGGCGTGCCCGACATGGACCTTGCGCGTTTCGACCTCATCCTCTGTGATGTAATGATGCCCGATCTCGACGGGTTCGATCTCGTGCGGTGCATCCGTCCTCGCTTCGACGGGCCCATCGTGTTTCTCACGGCCAAGGTGGCCGAAGAAGATGCCGTCGCAGGCTTGGGCCTGGGAGCCGACGACTACGTGCGCAAACCGTTCGGAGCTGCCGAGCTGCGGGCGAAGATATGTGCGCATCTACGGCGTGATCAGCGAGAATGCACGCATGTCCTCTCGTTCGGCAACGTACGCCTGAACCTCGGCGCCAAAGAGATTGCCGTGGAAGACGTGCCCGTTGCGCTCACGCCCACCGAGTACGAACTATGCGAACTGCTTGCTCGGCGGCGTGGTCAGGTGCTTTCGCGCGAGCAGATTCGCGAGGCGGCGCTCGGTTGGGACAGCGATTCGGACGACGCTGCGATATCGATGCATGTGAGCCGCGCCCGCAAAAAGCTTGCCCAGGCAGGTGCCGACCCCATTGCAACCGTCTGGGGAGTGGGGTACAAATGGCAGCTTTGAGACCCTTTAAGCGGGGAATCCCTCTTTCGCTGGTGATCGTACGCTATTTCGCGTACGTCATCGCGGCCCTTATCGCCGTGTGGGCAGCTTCGTTCATCGCGATCTCGATAGCGATCAACATGGGCGCTGTGTATGCTGCCAGTTACGGAGCGGGCCACATAGAAGAGACGGTCGAGGCGCTCCGTTCGGCGGAGGTATTCGACGCCGACGAGGTTCCGACTGCGTACCGCTACCTGCTTGTAGACGATACGGGCGCGGTGCTTGCGGGCGATATACCCGATGAAGAACGGGAAGCTGCTCTGGATGTCGTTCGCGAACGTCTCGGCAGCGAGGACGGCGAGCCCGGAAAAGAACCTGCTGCGGTAACCGGGCGCAACGGGGCAACCTACACGGTGTTCAGGCTTCCCGACAACACGATGTGCCTGTTGGTAAGCGAGTTCATGCCGCAGTTTACTTCACGTGCGCTGCGCGATGCGCTGCCCAACCCCCAAGATCTCATGCTGATTGCCGCATGCGCGGGAAGCGTTGCGGCCATTCTGCTCATCTCGCATCGTGCGAGCCGCGTTATCGCGCGCACGATGGCACCGCTTACCGATGCAGCAGACAGGATAGCGAACGAGGACCTCGAGTTTCAGGTGGGGTCGAGCAATGTGCGGCAGGTGAACGAGGTGCTCGAGGCGATGGAGCGCATGCGCTTTTCGCTCAAAGAATCGCTTGAGGCCCATTGGCGCGCCGAGCAGGCGCAGCGAAACCAGGTAGCCGCGCTCGCCCACGATCTCAAAACGCCCCTCACCGTGGTGCGGGCTAACGCCGACTACGTCGCCGAAGAAGCAGGGGATATGGCTAAGACGGCTGGGCTTGCGCATGGAGTCGATGCCCACGGCGTGCCTGCAGCGACCAAGCTTGCGGATGCACTTGAAACGGCTGGGCTTTCAGGCACGGCAGACACGCAGGGCTCGCTTGCGCCCGAGGGGCTTGCACATGGAGTCGATCTTTGCGGCGCGGTAGACGCGCCGTGCATGTCTTCGTCCGACGGGCTTGCGGATATCGCCGCTGCGGCCCGCGATGCTGCTGCGGCGGCAGAGCGGCTCGACGACTACGTTCGCCTGCTCATCGAGGTTTCGCACGGCGAAGCGGCAGTTGGGGCGAAGGAACCCGTTTCGCTCGACGCTTTCGCTGCCGAGCTCGGCAGCGAGGCGGGCGCTCTCGCCCGTACGGCGAATGTCGCACTTGAAGCCACGTACGATCCGGCGCTCGCAGACGCGTGTATCGAGGCTGACCGCGAGGCGCTTGGGCGAGCCGTTCTCAACGTTGTTGCGAATGCGCTCGATTACGCGCACGACCAAATAGACCTCGGTTTCGGCTTCGAAGATGGGCGCACCGTTTTTGCGATCGAGGTCGAAGACGACGGGCCGGGCTTTTCGCCCGAAGCCCTCGAGCACGGCTGCGAGCGCTTCTTTTGCGGAGATGCTTCTCGAACCGGTGCGGTTTCAGGCGGGCATTACGGCATCGGCCTTTCTACGGCGTCCGAGGCAGCGCGCTCGTGCGGCGGTACGGTGGAGCTTTCCAACAGGATCGGGAGGGCGGGTGGCGTTCTCGGCGCCCGCGTCGTCATTCGCATTCCGGTGACTGGCGACTCTGCATCCTCGCGCAGGTAGGCAACGGGTTCGGGCACCAGATAGCGGCCGTGTTTCGCAGCGTCGCTCGAATGCGAGGATCGCTGGCATCTGAAACAAAAAAGGGTGCGGCCCGAACTGAAGGCCGCACCCCGAGTACGCGGGCTCCTTATCCTTGGTCGCTTGACGTAGCGGCCATCACTTCAGCGACGGTGGCGTTCTTCATACACAGTTCGGTTGCGCAGATGACGTCGCTTTCGAATTCCGTGAGGTTCTTGATGTCGGAGTACACATCGTCGGTCTTCGTGCGCGGTTTGGTAAGTTCGATTGCCTTTTCAACATCGTAGGGAATCAGCTGCTCCTTGGGCGGGTTCGGCTTCGCGATCCAGTTGGGGGTCGTGATGTCGGCAGAGGGCATCGTCTCGATCTGGCGAATGTCGCCGTACTTCTCGACCAGCTCGTCGATGGGGCCGAAATCCAAGGCGCGCATCGGACACGCCGCCACGCAGGTGGGCAGCTCGCCTTTCTCAAGACGGTCGATGCACATGGTGCACTTGCTCATCTTGGTGCCGGCATCGTCGCTCGCGAACTTCGGAGCACCGTAGGGGCATGCTGCAAAACAGTTGCGGTCGCCCTCGCACAAGTCTTGATCGACCAAGACAGCACCGTACTTCTCTTCCTTGAACACAGCTCCCCGATCGCAGGCGGAAACACATACCGGGTTATCGCAATGGCCGCAGTTGAACGCCAGGATCCCGATAGAGGTATTCGGGAACGTGCCCTTCTCCCACATGTACACGCTCATCCACTTTTCTGGCCCGGGCTCGATATCGTTCCAATCCTTGCACGCGACGGTGCAGGCTTTGCAGCCATAGCATCTGCCCTGGTCGAAGTAAAAACCGTACTGCGTCATTACTCATCGCCTACCTTCCTGATTTCCACAAGACCTGCTGTCAGCAGCGCTCCTACAACATGGGGCAGATGCGTATCCCCGATGAGGAGGTTGCAGTTGCCCGCAGTGTCGATGCCGTAGGGCATGAGCTTGGACTTGCGGACGTTGTCAAACCGGGACCACTCGCCGTGGCCGATGGATACTGTGCCGGGAAGCAGCTTGGATGAGACGTATGCGGTGATCTCCACTTCGCCGAACTGGTTGTATACCAAAACACGGTCGCCGGTCTTGATGCCGCGGTCCGCCGCATCTGCCGGTGACATGCGAACCATGTGATCGTAGCAATCGCCCTTCAGCCAAGGGTTCCGGTCGTTTGAGGAGTGCTGGCGGTACGTGGAAACTGGGGTGACCATCGACAGCGGGTAGTTCTTCGTCCACGGATGGTAGTAGCTGTCGTTTGCGGGTAGATCCTGGTAGGTCGGCTGCCAGCGGGGATAGGCGTCCATCTTTCCGCCGTAACGGGTTTGGGTCAGATCGGTGTTCTTCACGTACGAGCTTTCGAATTCGATCTTGCCGGAAGGCGTTTTGAAGGGAGACCTGCCCCACGGGATAGTGTTCTTGAAGGGATGGAACCATTCGCCGGGTTCGCCGGGAACGCGGATGATCGGCATCTTCTGGAACTCCTCCCACGAGGGCGGCACGACCCCGCTGTATTCCAGCATCCCGGTCTCGTCTTTGGCCCACTCCTCGTATGCGGGTTTGTAGATGCGCTCGATGACCTGCTCGTCCCAATCGCGCCAATCGGTGACGTCCAGCATCTTCGGGCAGTACTTGTCGGCGAAGCCGAGGCGGCGCGCCAGCTCCATCCACACCCAATCCTTCGAGCGGATCTCGCCCGGGGGATTGACGCCCTTGCCTGCGAACAAAAAGTAGTTCTGCATACCGGCCGGTGCGCCCCAGTAGCGGTTGATGCCGAAGAAGTGCATGTCGGTGGATTCGAATTGGATGATCGGGGACGGGAGCACGATGTCCAGAAACTCGATGGACGGCTGGTCGGGGAAGTACTGCCAGCCCCAGGAAAACTCCATGTCGGCGAACCCTGCCATGCGCTTGGAAACATCGTGCTGGTTGTTGATGTAGTTGTTCGGGATGATGGCCATCTTGAGGTTGGGAAGCGGGCTTCCCTTCGGGCAGCCGATGCGCCGACGGAACTCCTCTTCGGTGATCTCGCCGGCAGCGTAGAGCTTCTGGCAGTGCATGATCTCGGTGACCTTGTTGTTATTGTTCGTGATGGGATTTACCACGTCGCCCTTGATCTGGCCGGTGTCGGGAACCGGGGGGAACACGCGAGGCTGGGTTACCAGAGACGCGCCGCCGCCTTCGCAGCCGCCCGGAATGGAGAGGTTGCCGGTCATGGCTTGAAGGAGCATGGCGACCGCCGCTGCGTAATCGCCCAGGTTGCGCTTCGAGACGCCGTACATCTGCTGGAGGTGTACAGGTTTCATAGATGCGTAGTAGCGAGCGAATTCACGGATGGTCTCGGCGGGGATGCCGCAGATAGGCTCGGCCCACTCAGGGGTGTGCTCCACGCCGTCGACTTCGCCGACAATGTATGTGCGCCATGCTTCGAACCCCTCGGGTTCGACCCACTCGGCAACATAGTCGTGGTCGTAGAGATCCTCGGTATAGAGGACGTGGGCGACAGCGAGGCCGAACGCGGTGTCGGTGCCGGGGCGGATGGGAATCCACTGGGCGCCCAGGCATTCGGCGCTGACGTTGTATACCGGATCGATCAGGATGAACTTGCAGCCGCGTTCCTGGGCGAGCTTCATGTAGTAGGGAACATGACCGAACCAGGCGACCATGGGATCGAAGCCCCAGAGAACAACCAGCTTGGAGTTCAGCAGGTCGGGAGCCTCGAAGCCGGGGTAAGCGTCGCTTGTGCCTTTGATCAGGATGTCGGTCAGGCGAACGCCCAGATGGAAATCTTCAGCTGCAGCACCGCCTGAGGTGGAATGGTCGCCCCAGCCGGTGATGGTGCCGGGCATGTAGGATGCGAACGGAAAATCGGAGCTTTCGAACGCTACGTAATAGCAGTAGTACAGCCACGGGTTGTCGGGGTTCTCTTCCGCCATCTGCTTCATCTTGCTCGCGATGGTGTCGAGCGCCTCCTCCCAGGAGATGCGTTCGAAGTGGCCTTTGCCCGCGCCTTTTTCGCCGACGCGTTTCATGGGGTACAGCAGGCGATCTTCGGAGTACAGCTCCTGGCGCCATGCGTGCCCCATGGGGCACGCGCGGGCTTGGAGCATGCCGGTCTGCACGGCTTGTTCGTCGTCATCTTCGCGCGCAACGCCCGCATTCACGGAATCGTCCGGCTCGATGGAGACGATCTTGCCGTCTTTCACGCTGCACTTTATGAGGCAGGTTGCATCCCAGCAACCGTTGTTGTGGCACGTGGTGTAGAAATGCTCCACCCCCTCATGGCGCTCGCTCAGCTTTTCTACGATCGATTCTCTTGACATTGTGCCTCCTCTCTTATCGGCAATGCGATAAAAAGAATACTCATGCGATACGGGATAACCATCGCTTGACCAGCGGTTACGCAGACAACTCAGCTGGATGCGCGTGGCTTCCGCAATCGCAAAAAACCATTACTTTGCAGCTTCGGCGGTCGTATCGCTGTGGAAGTTCGAAAAACCACCCACTGCTTTGGAGATGAATGCTCCTTCTGATTTTGAAAAAAGCACCTGCGTCGCCATGAGATCCCTGATGGTGACGTTGCAGGCATCCATAGCTTCCTTTTGGCTTTTGCCTTCGGCGATAAGCGCGTTCAGCTTTTCGGCCTTCTTTGACGGGTCCAGTGCCATGAATTCCGCTCGGTCCATACCTACCTCCTTCTGTCGAAATCAACCTGCCCAACTGCGCTGCGCACGGAGGCTTCGCAGGTGAGCCAAAGCGGCCAAAGGGTTCGAATCCGCGTCGATCAGCTGCGGTTCGCTTTCTCGCGTACGAGGATGACGCAGATCAATCCGACGACAGCCAGCGGTACGCAGAATGCGAGCGAGGCGGTGTTCCAGTCCCAGGCAAGTCCGGCGGCGACTACCGGGAAGACGGCCGAGCCGATGACGATGCCGAGATTTTGCAGAAATGCGACGATGGCCATGCTGAATCCGATCTTTTCGGGCTGGTGCGTGAGCTCGGGGATGATGGAGAACGTGCCCGTCGCGCACGACGCCGAGAAGAATGCGAACCCGATCACGAACACGTAGATGAGCGCGAGGTTGTCGGAGAAACCGAACGTCAAGAATACGACTGCTCCCACGAATGCGAACACGAGCAGTCCTTTGCGCGTGCCGAGCTTGTCCGATACGATGCCCGAGATGGGGCCGAGCGCCAGTACGCACAGGTTAGTGATACTTGCGACGAAGCCCGACGTTTGGGGGTCCATCGCATGGACGTCGGCCAAAAACGTGGGGTAAAAGCTGCTGATGGCACCGGCGTTGAATGCGTTCCATGTCATGAACGCTATGGCGACCATCATGATGCTGAACATGTCGGGCTTGCGTGTGATGCCTCCCGCAACGTGCCCTTCTTCGACCTTCTCGGCCGGCGGCTGCGCATAGCATACCAGCGCGAATACGAGGGCCGCCAGGCAAAGCGCTGCGGCGACCCACCATACCGAGCGCCATCCGAGGCTTGCGGCCAGCGCGGGGGCGGTGTTGAACGCGAGAACGGTGCCTGCAGGGAACCATACCGACCAAATGCCCATCGCCAGACCCTGTTTCGCACGCGGGATGATGGTCGCAATGGCGGCCGGCCCGACAACCGAAATCAAGCCCATGCCGATTCCCTCGATGAAACGCGAAGCCAAAAGAACCGGAACATCGTTGGCTACGGCCCCTATTGCGCTGCCGATGGCCAAACTCGCGGCAGTGATGACGAGGCTCTTTTTGATACCCAGCTTTGCGAGGATCGCGCCTGCCGGGAATGCAAGCACGACGCCGATGATCGAGAACATAGACATGACCCATCCGATGTTCTCGTCAGTGAATCCGAGTTCGGGAATGATCGTCGAAAACAAAGGCGGCGCTTTGAACATGCTGTACGCCGACAGAATTCCGATGATGAAGACGATGGAGAAAACCAACCATCGACGACCCATGGAAAACGATTGATCTTTCTCGCTCATGGTACCTCCCAGCTTTTCGAGTGACGTTGTTGTGAAGTGCGACTCAACGGCGCTGTCCTGGCAGAGCAACCCATGGCAAAACTATAGCCGCCCTGCGCCTAAACGGCATCGAGCGGCTTGCGTTAAATGCGGTTTCGCCTCACGCAAGAAGCAGTAGGCGGAAGGAAACGATGCTGCTCTTCAGGCGTTTTCGACGTCGGTTTGCTCGACTTTGTCGATGAGCTCCTGAAGCGAGTGAACGTCGCACTTGCGATAGACGTTGGCGATGTGCGTTCTCGCGGTGTAGTTCGATATCGTCAGGGCGTTTTGTATGTACTCGGCGTTGCGCCCCTTCGCCATGAGCACGAGCACCTCCGATTCGCGCGGCGAGAGGTTGGACTGCTCGCACACCGCGCGGCACTTCAGCCTGAAGTATCCGAGCGTCAGCTGTCCGGGCCTGGCATCGCAAGGAGCGTTGGAGGCAGCCGCCCCATGAGGGGATGAAGAGAGCGTTTCCTCGCCCTCTTCGGCAAGCGCCTTTTCCGGAAACAGGGAAGCGATCCAGTCGAGGGGGCCGCCGCCCATGCACGCCATGACGTAGGCCAGCGTGAGTATCGTCACCGCGCCGCCCACGTAAAGCGGATACAGGGGGTCGGCTCCCGCCGTGCGGGCGAGCAGCGCTCCCGCCGCGATGGATACGCCGAACGCGGAGTACTCGACCGCGCGATTGAGCCCGATGGCGAACGCCGAGGCTATGTCGTAGGAGCGAATGACCTTCACGACGTGCACGAGGCTTGTGATGTCGACGATCATGAAGCCGGCCATGATGGCCATCCCCGCGATCTCCTTCGCGGGGGCCCAGGGGTATACCGCCCCCATGACGCCGGCCGCGAACACCACGATGGACACCCGGCGCAGCAACTCGGGTGCCCGCCTACCCGCTATCTTCCTGTATACCACCATGGCCATCGCCCCGGCAGCGGCCGCGCCGATGGCCGCATTGGGGGTGAAGGCGGCCAAAACGGTGTTGCCGTCGGGCAGTATGCTTCCCTGTAGAAAGCCGAACGCCGCGCTGAACACGGCAAGGTTCGCCGCGCAGGCGACAAGCGGGCGCACGGCGCCTTTGTGGTCGGTCAGTCCGCGTCCCCCGCGGTCGGCGCTGCGGACGGGCGTTTGGCGGATGCTGATCGCGAGCATGGCGGCCGATATCGCAGGCAGCGTTACGAAGCAGCCCCACGCGATCTCGACGGTGAGATGGCGTATGAAGAACGCCGCCAACGCGCCGATGACGATCGAGGTCGCGATGTATTGCGTTGCGTAGTTCGTCTCCGTTTCGGAGTAGAAGTGCAGCCACGCGAACAGCAGCAGCCCCTCGGAGGCTCCTGCGACGGCCATGCATGCGACGGTGGCGATGTTCGCTCCGAAGAGCTGCGCGTATATGATTCCCGCCGTTGCGGCGGTGCCCGTTGCCGCCACCCCCGATATCGCGGGTAGGGAGAGAAGCGGTTTCAAAACCTGAGGCGCCCGTCCCGTCAGCGAGAGGCCGATGAACGTTACCGCCAAGGCGGCGTTCAAGGTGAGCTGCCGCAGAAGGAGCACGTGCGCATCGGGTTCGGTTGCGGCCGCAGCCGTCGAGAAGTAGATGAGCAGAAAATGCCATCCCATCAAGATCCCGTAGCCCAAGAGCCTGAAGGGGATGTTGGTGTAGCGCGCCCATGCGGGCGGCTCGCCTTCCTTTTCCGGCTCGGCGCCGATGGGGTCGGCGGCCGTTCGGCTCGTCGTGCGGACGGGGGCTTGCAAGACGGGGGACATCGTTGCGTTGTGCGGGGACGAGGCAGTTTTTGCGGCGGCGTCTTTCGGTTTCTTGGCTTCCATAGTTCGTCCTTCAACTCGGCGATTACCTCAGCATGCGGTATGCATCCGGGGTCTTTCAAGCGAATCGAGGTATAGCCCGTCGGGGCTGGGGCCTATACACTCGAACGAGGTTCCGTCCTGGCAGACGCGCCTGGGGCGCCGGGCTTCGGCAAAAGCGCCGGCACCATCATACTACACAAGGCGGCGAAAGGGGGAGAGGCGCGTTTTCGTCTTGCGGCAACGCAGACGGCGCGCTTGCTTGTTTGCTTTGAGATCATGCGAAAACCAAGCAGTCGAAGGAAAGCAGGATGCCTGACGGGTGCGCCCCGTTACCCGCTGAGCGCGAAAAGCGACAGGGATGCATCGTGCGAACGAAAGTCTTGAGGAAGGAGAAGCAATGCCAGAAACCGGTGGCAAAACGGTATACAAATCTTTGGGTCTCTGCGGCTTCGGATTGGGCTCCAACTCCGCTGCCGTCGATGTGAAAGACGGGAAGATCCTGCGGATACGCCCCATGCACTACGATGAGAAATACGAGTACGAGAGCATGCGTCCCTGGAAGATCACGGCCCGCAACGGGGCGGTGCTCGAGCCGAAGACCCGTACGCTTCCCACCCCCTTGCAGTACGCGTACAAGAAGCGCGTCTACTCGAAGAACCGCGTGCCCTATCCGCTCAAGCGCGTCGATTGGGATCCGAACGGCGAGCGCCATCCCGAAACCCGCGGCGAAGCCAAGTACGTGCGCATCAGCTGGGACGAGGCTACCGACATCATCGCCTCGGAGTTGAAGCGCATCTACGGCGAATACGGTCCCTTCGCCGTGCTGGCCCAGATCGACGGCCACGGCGAATCGAAGATCATCCACGCTGCGCACGGCTGCCCGGGCAAGCTCCTCGATCTTTTAGGCGGCTACACCCTGCAAGCCCGCCAGCCCGATTCGTGGGAAGGTTGGACTTGGGGAGCCAAGCACATCTGGGGCATGGACCCCGTCGGCAAGCAGGCCCATACCGAGAACCTCTTCAAGGATATCGCCGAGAACGGCGACTGCGTGATCATGTGGTCGGGCGATCCCGAAACCACGCCGTGGGGATGGGGCGGCATGATGCCCGGCCGCGTCGAAAGCTTCTTCACCGAGGCCGGCATCAAGCAGATATTCATCACTCCCGACCTGAACTACGCCGCTGCAGCCCACGCCGACAAGTGGATTCCCGTGCTTCCCAACACCGACGCCGCGCTGCAGTGCGCCATCGCGTACGTGTGGATGAAGGAGGGCCTCTACGACCGCGCGTGGGTCGAATCGCACTCCGTCGGCTTCGACTGGTTCGAGCGCTACATTCTGGGCGGGGAGGACGGCGTTGCGAAGACTCCGGCATGGGCTGCCCCCATCACTGGCGTCTCGGCCCGCCAGATCAAGGCGCTTGCCCGCTACTGGGCGAAGCACGCCGTGTCGATCGGCCACTGCGCGGGCGGCGGCCTCATCCGCGCCGCGTATTCGAGCGAGCCCGCCCGGTTGGAAGTCTGCCTGCTCACCATGCAGCAGCTCGGCAAGCCCGGTGCCGGGCAGATCAACTTCATGGACGTCGGCCTGTTCGGAATCGATGACATCTACCCCTTCCCGCGCTGCGAGCTCCAGCCCGACATGAACTCCGTGTACCACGGCTGGGCCATGCTCACCGAGCCGGTGAACTTCATCCCGAAGACGCTCATCCCCCAGGCCATCATGAACCCGCCGGTCCATTGGTCGGGCGGTCACGTCATCGCGGGCATGCCCGCTCAGGACCAGTTCATCGAATGGGACTTCCCGCAGCCCGGAGCCGGCGAGATCCATATGATTTGGACCGACAGCCCCTGCTGGCAGACCTGCTGGAACGGCGGCAACGAGATGCAGCGCGCCCTGCGCCATCCGAACCTGCAGTTCATCGTCGCCCAGCACCCGTGGCTCGAGAACGACGCCCTGTTCGCGGACATCATTCTTCCCACCACCACGAAGCTTGAGGTCAACGACATCTCCGCCGACCTGTTCTCCGGTCAATACAACATGATCCTCCATGAAGAGCAGGCCGTCCCCCATGTCGGCGAGTCCCTTTCCGACTGGGAGGCCGTGGGCGAGGTGGCCAAGAAGCTCGGTCTGTACGAGCAGTACGCCGAGGGCACCGAGGAAGAGCTCATCAAGAAGGGCTTCGAGAACTCCGGATGCGAGAAGTACCTCACCTACGAAGAGTGGATGGAGAAGGGCTATTTCGTCGTTCCCACCGCCGAGAACTGGGAAAACGACCGCCTGCACATGCGTCCGTGGTATGAGGATCCCGATAGCGAGCCGCTGTCCACACCGACCGGCAAGGTCGAGTTCTACTCCACCGCGCTCGCCGAGCATTATCCCGACGACGTCGAGCGTCCCCCCGTTCCGCACTTCGTGCCGTACGGGGAATCCCATACCGAGAGCCTGCTGCATCCCCGCGCAAAAGAGTATCCGTTTTTGCTCATCACGAACCACCCCCGTTGGCGCGTGCATGCGAACAACGACGACAACACCTGGATGCGCGAGTTCGAGACCTGCAAGGTCAAAGGCCCCGACGGCTATATGTACGAACCCATCTGGGTCAACCCCCTGGATGCCGGCCGCTTGAACCTGCACGACGGCGACATCTGCAAGATATTCAACGAGCGCGGTGCCGTTTTGGGCGGCGTGCGCCTGAGCGAGCGCGTGATCCCGGGCGCGCTGTACCAGGACCACGGCGCGCGCGTCGACAGCATCGTCATCGGCGAGTTCGACCGCGGCGGCGCGAACAACCTCATCTGCCCGTCCAACACCACGTCGAAGAACTGCCCCGGCGAGGTTACGAACAGCTTCCTGATCAACATCGCGAAAGTCGACGTGTTCGAGCTTGCCAAGCAGTATCCGGTCGAGTTTGCGAAGTTCTACGACAAGGACACGGGTCACGTGGCCGAATCCTGCATCATCGAGGAAGGAAGGTAGCCCCATGAAGACCTTTGTCATAGATGTAGCCAAGTGCGTCGGCTGCCGCAGCTGCCAGCTTGTGTGCAAAGACGAGCATTGCGACAACGATTGGATGCCCTATGCCGCTCCGCAGCCCGATGTGGGCCAGCAATGGCTCAACGTCGAGGAGAAGGAGCGCGGCCAGGTTCCGAAGGTCACCGTCGCCTACACGCCGATCATGTGCCAGCATTGCGAAAACGCCCCGTGCATGGCTGCGGCGAAGGACGGCGCCGTGTACCGCCGCGACGACGGACTGGTCGTCATCGACCCGGTGAAGGCGAAGGGCCAGAAGGCCATCGCGGAAGCGTGCCCGTATCACAAGGTGTTCTGGAACGAGGAGCTCGACATTCCGCAGAAATGCACGGGCTGCGCCCACTTGCTCGACGACGGCTGGACGGTGCCGCGCTGCGTCGAGGCGTGCGCTCACGATGCGCTGCGGTTCGGCGATATCGAGGACTTCGCCGGCGAGCTCGACGCCGCGGAGAAGCTCCATCCCGAATTCGGTACGGGCCCCGGCGTGTACTACCTGAATCTTCCCAAGCGCTTCATCGGCGGGGAAATCGCCGATCTTGAGGAGGAGGAAGTCATCATCGGCGCCAAGGTCATCCTCACCGATAGCGCCACGGGACAGACGAGGGAAACCGAATCCGACGACTTCGGGGATTTCTGGTTCCGCCAGATCGAGCCGGCCGACTACAGCATCACGGTCGAAGCGGAAGGGTATATGCCCCGCACCGTTTCCGATTTCATCTCGACGGTCGAGAAGGATCTGAACGTCGGGACGATCGCTTTGTACCGCGCATAGAGGATCCTCGGCAGCAAAGACGGGGCGAGGCACAGCGCTTCGCCCCGTTCCGTCTTTGCCTCGATCTGCGAAACGCAAGAATAGACTATAATCGGATTTCGCGAGGCGCTTGGTCGCTTCGCACGGCAAAAGTCCGGCTGCGCGACGTCGTCGGGTCGTCTTGTGCAAAGGAGTTCGTTTCGTGGCAACCGTTGTTGTATCCGTCTGTCCGCTGCGAGGTGCAGGCGTATGATCGAGTACTTCCGCACCGATGAGCATCATGCGCTCAAAAAAATCAACGAGGAAGAACCCGGCTGCTGGATAGCCGTATTCGAACCGACACCCGATGAGCTTTCTCATCTTTGCAGCACGTTCGGTTTCGAGGAGGAAGATGTATGTGCCGCACTGGACCTCGACGAGGTGTCGCGCATCGAGGACGACCACGGCTACACCCTGTTCATCTCGGATACGCCTGTGCGCGATCGCTCTTCCAACGAGCGCAGCTACAAGACCATCCCAATCGCGCTGTTCGAAACGCCGCATAACGTGGTTACCGTGTGCTCGGTGTACAAGATCCCGCTCATCGACCAGCTCAAAGCATCCAAGGAACTCTCGCCGACCGAGAACGTGCATGCCTTTGCGGCCGATATCCTTACGGCCTCGTCTTCGGCGTACTTCATGGCGCTTCGCCTCATCAACCGACGGCGCGCCGAGCTCATGTCTACCACGAAGCGCCCTTCGCGCAAAGCGCTTGAGGATCTCTACGTGCTGGATTCCTCGCTCGTGTACTTCAAAACCTCGCTTATCACCAACGATGCCATTTTCGAGAAGTACCTGCGCCGTTCACCCTTTCCCACCAAAGAGGACCGCGACCGTTTCGACGATGTGCTGATAGAGAACCGCCAGGCGCTTGAGACAACGCGGATACACTCCGAGATACTCGATTCCACAATCGATCATTTCAGCCTGCTCATGGAACACGATCTGAACCGCACGATGCAGGTGGTGGCTACGGTGACGCTCGTGCTGTGCGTCCCCACGGCAGTGGCGGGCTTCTTCGGCATGAACCTCTTAGGCATACCCCTTGCGGACTATCCGTGGGGTTTCGCCGTCGTAGCGGGCTGCACGATGCTCTTTGCGTTGACGCTTTTGTTCTTGCTGAAGAAGCTTCGCTGGTTCTGAGGTGCTTGCAGACGGGCAGGTTACCGACATCCTGATTAGAAAGCAGCGCGCTAAACAAGCTTGAGATTGGCTTGTAGTTTTTTAGCTGTGGCCTACAATCCTTTAGTCAAATCGCTCACCTCGACACCGAGCCCGTCGGCTATCTTGCAGAGGTTCTCGATGCCGATGTTTCGTCGACCGTTTTCGACGTCAACCAAATAGGAATGGCTGAACCCTACCATAAGGGCAAAACGGCGCAACGAAATGTCCTGCTCTCGGCGCTCGGTGCGAATTGCCTGGCCTAATTTTGCTTTGCGCTCATTCATGTCCATAACAAATTAGAGTATGTAGTATCATGGTCGTGGTGGTATTAAATATAAGACCATATAGCTAGAAGCGAAGCTGGAAGAGATCCGATGCTTTTACCTGCGCAGGCATCCAGAGTTGCTTTGCCAGTGCCTTGAGACCATCGGGGGCGATTCGGCTATTGAGGTCGATGGGGGGCGACGGCTATCAGCGGATCGAAGGCGAATGGGCTGAGGCGCGATGGATCGGCGTCGGGCGTGTCAAACGATAGTGAGTCCGTCTACGATGGCAAGGCTATTCCTGATGGCCGCTTGATTCTGGCAGCTATCGGATTCGGATGCTTTTTAGCGGTCCAGACCTACTGCGGATTGAGCATCGCGCTGCCGCTCGCGTCCGGGTATGGCGAATCGTATGCGGTGGTTCTGCGCATAGTTGCCATTTTGGCAATGTTGGGCGTATACGTGCTCGGGTATACGCAGGCGGATTGGCTTGTCTTGCATTACTCCGCCGTCCTTATGCCGGCGGTAGCCATAGGCGTCGTCCCCTTCCTCGCCGAGGCGGCTGCGTTGTGCTTCGGGGTTACGTTGGGTCTTGCCGCCGTACTTACGTGGGCTCTGCTCGGCATAAGCTTTGCCGCTTCTGGCCTGCTCTGGTGTCTTATATTGAGCCATAACTCCATGAGGCAGAACATCCTTACGGTTGCGACGAGCGCGTTCTTCAGCGTTCTGCTGTACGTTTTCTCGTGCGCCGTCCAGCCTCCGCAGCTCGGTTTGATGGGAATGTCGATCATCATCGCCGCAGAGGTGGCCATTTGCCGGTTGCTTATGAAGAACGTCGATTGGGGAAACTACCTTCGCGAAGAGGACGAGAGCGTTTTTCGGGAAACGAGCAAGAAGGCGTTTTGGCTTGCATGCCATAGTGCGGCGTACGGCATCATTTTGATCGTGACGGTTTCGCTGGGTTTGGGGCCTGCCCTTATCGTGGGGGCATGCGGGGTTATCGGCGCGGCTTTATCTATCATGGCGAAGCACTGGTCGCTCAATAGGGTACTGAAGAGCCAACAGGTCCAGCAGATGTCGCTGCCTTTCATTGTCGCTATCCTCTTTCTCATTCCCTACTGCAACGAGGCGGCGCTGATCGTGTGCGCAGGTTTGACCGTGGCGTTCAATGCGTTTGCCATGGTTCTTGCTTGGTGCGAGCGAAGCGAGCTTAATCAGGAATTCAGGATCCATTCCATTCGGAGGTACTCGAAGGCGAGTATTCCCAACTGGATCGGGCTGCTTGTCGGTACGGTTGTCGGTTGGTACATTTTCATGCGAAATGAGTCCACAGAACAGCATACTCACTTCATTCTTATCGGACTGTCATTTCTGCTGCTGCTCTCCTTTGTGCTGCTAAATTCTGAGGAAAGCAGGAAGGCCGAGGTTTTGAACGGCGGGTTCGGTGAAGTCGATCCCGATGAAAGAGATATATCCTCGGATCACGACGGCCGTTTCATCCGTGCATGCAAGAGAGTCATTCTGGATTATGGATTGTCTCCCCGAGAAGCCGAAGTGTTCCTTTTGTTGGCGAAAGGCCGCAATGTGGAGCGAATCGAAGAAAAGCTCGTTATCAGCAACTCGACGGCGAGAACGCATGTTTACAACATATACAAGAAGCTCGGAGTCGGCTCGCATCAGGCTCTGATCGACATGGTCGAGGCCGAAAAAATCGCGACGTTCTAGTTCATCTCAATGAGCGAAGAGGGGCTTGCACTCACGACTCCTCATCATCTGCTCATGCACGGTATCGCCTGATCGGATAAATATTTCATGCAGCTTGCATGAGGCGCTTTCAGGCTGTTTCGCAGCGTCGAGCCGATGCAATTCTCACCAAAACACGTATCTTCGGGCTATGGCTCCATGCGATGCGCAATGCCCGAAAGCCGAAATCATATGCCTCGCACAGTCCTGAGGCTTTCTAGAGTACTGCCATGCACGAAGCCGCATGTCTTGTTCCGAACGACAGAAAAAGGAGGAAGCTATGGATGAGCAAGATGCAAAGTCGGGCACCGCTCCGTCTGCGCCGAAGAAGGGGAAAGGGGGATTTTTCTACGGCTGGGTGATCACAGCGGCTTGCGGATTGGTGTACCTGCTCTTAGGGTCGGTATCTCTTAATGCCGGTCAGATTGCGATACCCGTCATGGTCACGCAGCCCGATATCATGATGGATCGCACGCTTGTGGGCCTCGGCTTTACCGTATTCATCTTGTTCCAGGGACTGCTCGCGCCGATCATCGGCAACTTGGTATCGAAGAAGGGCGCTCGCCTGACGATGATCCTGTCGGCTATCCTGATTATTATCGGCAGCATCGTTTTCGCTCAGTTCGGCGGGTCGAGTACGATCGCCTATTTCCTCATCTTCGGCGTGTGGCTGAGCTTTAGCAGCGCTATGGGTTCTCAGGTGCCGTGCCAAACCACCATCAGTATGTGGTTTGTTAGGAAGCGCGGCATGGCCATGGCTATCATGATGGCGGTAATGGGTGCGGTGGCGTTTCTCGTGCCGCCCGCAATCAACGCCATCATTCAGTCGACTGGTTCGTGGAGATCTGCTTTTTACGCGGTAGCCGCGGCGGCGGTTGTCGGTCTTGTGATCGTGGTGCTGTTTATTCGCAACAAACCCGAAGACAAAGGTCTTGTTCCCGATGGTTTCGTCGATGGGGGGACGGAAGAAGCCGTTGAGAACAAAGTCGATTCGTCGAAGGTGTATAAAACGAAAGAGAGCAAGACGCTCGCGCAAGCTTTGAAAACCCCCGCGTTCTGGCTCTTCGTTTGCGCCGCTCTTCCCTTGTACTTCGGCTTTAACATAAACGTATCTGCAGGCGTGCTGCACTTCTCGGGCATGGGCTTCGACCCTGGCATCGTTGCGCTCGGCTTGTCCATCCAGGGTATCGTCGCATTGATCGTCCGTTTTCTGATCGCGCCCCTTATCGACCGAATCGAACCGGTGCGCGTGCTTGCGTTCGGCGGCATCGCCATGGCCGCCGCAATGTTCATAGCAAGCTTCAGCAGCGCGAACGACAGCGTGCTCATGTTCGTGTACTTCATCTGCATCGGTGCTGGTTGGGGTATCAATCTCGTATGCGGTCCCACCTGCTTTGCGAACTTTTTCGGCAATGGGAACTTCTCGAAGATCATCGGTGTTGCACTTCCCATCTTCAGCATCATCGCCGGCATGATTCCCGTCATTTCCGGTGCCGTGTTCAGCTCTGCGGGCAGCTACAACCCCGCCTACATCGGAATCGGCGTGTGCTGCGTGATCGGCGTGGTGTGCGCTCTTCTGGTGCGCTTTCCCAAAAAAGCTGAATAGATGACTCGAAGGAAAGACAGAGCCGATGCGTTCGAAAAGAGGTGAGGCGGCACAAGCAGAGTTCGAATGAAACCGCGAAGACCAGTAACGGAGAAGGAGAAGAAATGGCATTTAAAAAGACCAGAACGCAATGCACGACGTGCCATGCGCGCTGCGGCGTCATCGTCTACTCGGATGCGAACAATCAGATCGTCAAGATCGAAGGCAATCCCGACAACGTAAAATCGCATGGCGTCATCTGCGGCTCGGGAATGTCGGAGCGCGAGATTCACAACAACCTCGACGGGCGTTTGCTCTATCCCATGAAGCGCGTAGACTGGGATCCCGACGGCGAGCGAAATCCCGAAAACCGCGGCAAGAGCGAGTTCGAGCGCATTACGTGGGACGAGGCGCTCGACATCATTGCGGCCGAGTGCCTGCGCATCAAAGAGCAGTACGGCCCCGAAGCCATCATTACCGGTCAGGGAACAGGTCGCGTCGCGAACCATTGGCACTGTCGCCTGAACTCGTCGCTCGGGCTCGAAGGCTGGAGCCTCGTACCCACGCACGTGTGCCTCATGCCCCATATACTTCCGAATGCGTTTACGCTCGGCATCTTCAGTTCCGCGAAGGGCGACTCGCGCCATGCTGGCTGCGTGGTCGCGTGGGGAGAGAACCCCGCCATGCAGACGACCTGGGCCAAAGAGGTTTATGCGAACCAGCGCGCCGGCAAAACGAAGCTCGTCGTGATTGATTCCCGCTTCCAAGACATGTCGAAGCATGCCGACGTCGCCATCCAGCCGCGCCCCGGCACCGATGCGGCGCTCGCGCTCGCCCTTATCCACGAAGTCATCGAGAACGAGTGGTACGACGCGGATTTCGTGGAAAAATGGACGTACGGCTTCGACGAGCTCGCCGAGCGCGTGAAGGATTGGACTCCCGAGCGCGCGGCCGAAGTCTGCTGGATCACTCCCGAAGAGATCCGTGCAGCCGCGCGCATCATGGGTACGTGCGGACCGGTTGCCATGAACATAGGCCTCGGACCGGGATGCATGCACACAAACGCCATCCAGAACGGACGCGCTCTCGCGTGCCTGCACGGGCTGCTCGGTCATATTGACGTCGTGGGCGGCACCCCGGTGAGCCTTTCGTTCTCCGTCATGCTCGACGACAAGATCACATTGTGGGACGGAACGAAGGATCCGGGCCGTCCCGAGCTGTTCACGTTCGGCGGCGAAGAGCATCCTCTCTACAAGTCGTTCGGCCGCTCGAACGACCCGCATGCGGTGTTCGAAGCGATGATCACCGGCGAGCCCCGTCCTGTGAAGGCGTTCATCGCCATCGCGAACGATCCGCTTCTCTGCTACGAGAACACCAATCTTACGTACAAGGCCATGACATCCCCGAATCTCGATTTCGTAGCAGTCAAGGATTTCTACATGTCGCCGACGGCGAAGCTCGCCGACTTGCTGCTGCCTTCGGCTGACTGGGCCGAGCGGTGCTCATACGACGAGGAAATCGATGGCAACCTGCTGCTCACGTTCGACCAGGCCGTCGAGGCTCCGGGCGAATGCTGGGACGATTGGGAGTTCTTCTTGCATTGGGGCAAGCGCATCGATCCGGAGCATTGGCCCTGGAACAACACCAAGGAAATGGTGCTTTGGCGGTTGAAGGAATTCTACGATCTCGATCTAACCTGGGAGGAATTCCAGTCAAAAGACTGGCGTTCCACCGAGCCCGGAGGCGAAAAGGGCGATTACATCGAGAAGAAGTACGAGAAGGGCATCATGCGGCCCGACGGACAACCGGGCTTCGCAACGCCTACGGGGCGCATCGAATTCTGGTGCCAGGCTCTGGCCGACTTCGGTTACGATCCGCTGCCCGACTACGTTGAGCCGATGGAAAGCCCCATCTCCCAACCTGAGCTTGCCGAAGAGTATCCGCTGATCGCCGTCACCGGGCATCGCGTCTACTCGTTCTTCCACTCCGCGTGGACGAACATTCCGGCTCAACGCAAGCTCTATCCCGACCCGTTCGCCCTCGTGCATCCCGACGATGCCCGGAAATACGGCATCACGAACGGCGAATGGATCACCATCACCTCGCCGCGCGGCCACATTATCTCGAAGGCCACGGTAACGCGCGAGATCAAGAAGGGGGTCGTGGCGGTTCCGCGCCCTGGCTGGCGCGACGAATGCCCCGAACTGGGATTGCCCGGATACGGGTGGGATAAGTGCAACGGCAACATTCTCGTGCCCTCTACACCTGCAGAGCCCGGCTACGGTGCTACGGCCATGCGCTCATCACTGTGCAAGATCGAAGCTGGAAGGGGTGATCTGTAATGAGCAGAGTCGATGGAAAAGGTATTGCGCTTCTGCTTGATCTGGACGACTGCAACGGCTGCTTCAGCTGCGAGGCGGCATGTCGCGAGACCCATCGCTATCCCTACGATGAGGATTGGATGCGCTGCGAGCGGCGCGAGCCGTTCCTCGTCGAAGGAGTGCTGCGCCAGTACCATCTCGTGGCACCGGTTCTCGACAAATGTGCTGCGTGCTACGAGGTCAATTCGAACCCCCTGTGCGTGAGCGGTTGTCCGACGCGTGCGCTTAAGATCGGGTCCCTCGCCGACATGGTAAAGGAAGCCGAAGGACGCCACTGCTCCATCTTCACGGCGTAACCATATAACGTGGGGTGCCGTCCGTCGCCGTCGACGGCGGGCGGCACCCGCTTGGGCAGGTGACCTGCCTTAAGGGATGCCGGTCTCGCCGCCATCAAAACATCAGGTTTTATTTCGGCGAAACCTGCATATGAGCTAGCAAGGAGGTTTAGCATGGATGAGGTAAAGAAAAGCAGTCCGTTTTTCGCAAAAGGGTGGTTCATGGTTCTCATCGCCTTTATCGTGGGCGTTGTCACCCAAGGCTTCGGGCTCTATTCTTTCAGTATGTTCAAAGTGCCCATGACCGAGATGCTCGGTGCCGATCCGACGCAGGTGGCGCTCGGATTCTCCATCTTCGCTCTCGTCGTTGGCTTTTTCAGCTTGGTCGTGGGTGATATCGTTGAGAAGATAAAGGTTCGCGGCGCCTTGATTCTGTCGGCTTTTCTTTTTTCGGGCGGTTTTTTCATTCTCGGGTTCATGAACGAACTGTGGATGGTGTACGCAGCCTATGTAGTCATGGGCCTTGGTAGCGCACTTGGCGGCATGATCATTCTTTCCGGAATTCCGTCGAACTGGTTCGTCAAACGCCGCGGCATCGCTATCGGCATCACCTGGTGCGCCACGTTGCCCGGTTCCTATATCACCACGAGCATCATCTCTTCTGCGACAGCGGGCGGCGATTGGCAGCAGGCTGCGATCACGCTCGGCGTAATCGCATTTATCGTACTGTTCGTCTCTGCGTTCATTCTGAGATGGAGGCCACAGGACATCGGACTTCTTCCTGACGGGGTGACCGAGGCGGAAGCCGCTCAGGAAGCGGTCCGGGCAGGGGCTGCCAAGCTCGTGGGGCTCGACCGCAAGTCGGCTTTGAAAACCGCGACGTTCTGGTTGATTGCGCTGTCGTTCGCCCTCATCGGTATAGGCGAGCAGGGCCCGTTGCAGAACTTCCCGACGTTTCTCGTCGGCAACGGCGTCGATCTTGGCACAGCAGGTATGTTTATGACGTTCCTTGCGTTTGCCGGCTGCTGCGGAAAAATTGCCGCAGGTCTTATCGTGGACAAAGTGGGCCCGCGCTGGGCGTACTCCATCATCAATTATCTTGCTGCTATCGCCCTTATCGTGATTATGCTGTGGGGCACCAATCTCGTCGTGTTATTCGTTGCCGGATTTTTCTTTGGTGCGGCTTTGAGCTCTTCTGCCGTTTGCTTCTCTTCTGCGACCACGATGTATCTAGGGCCGAAGAACTTCGCTCAGATCTACGGCCTAGTATTTCTCGGTAAACCCATCTTCGATGCCATCGGCGTTCCCTTGGTGGCGGCCATTTCGGGGAGTGCTCTCGGATGGAACGGCGCATTCATCATCGCTGCGATATTCGTGGTTGCCTCTGCAACGTGCATGCTGTTCGCCAAGAAGAACAAGCAGCTCACGATTATGGAAGAAGAAGCAGCCAAAGAACTTGCCGCTAAAAGTGAGGCAGAGTAAGAACGCAGATAGCCTCGAGCTGGTTATTCGCTGAGGGATAAGCGGGTATTTGCTAGGGGTATCGATTATGGCTTGGAGTGCTCCCGTGCGGATGCTCCAAGCCTTTCTCTTGATCTTAGACAGACTGCATTCCTTTGTTCTTAAAAGCCCGATCATGGCGTAATGGCGAAAAGGGAGCGCTTGCGGGCTTTTCGAATGCGCTCGATATGTCGTCTCTATCGTCTTTTCCTAGCAAATAGGTAAAAAGGAGCCGCGCAGAGCACCGAAAAGCCTTACTATGGGATCGTTTGCTTTTTAGATCCAAGGAGATACCATGCTATCCGAACGTATCCTTACGGGTATTGTCAAAACTATGACGAAACGACAGTTGGCGCTTGCGCCGACCGATGAGGCGATGATGCCGCTTCCGAAGCCGGGACAGAAGTACATGCTGTACATGCACGTGCCGTTCTGCCAGGTTCTGTGCCCGTACTGCAGCTTCAACCGCTATCCGTACCGCAAAGAGGTTGCCGCGCCGTATTTCGCGAGCATGCGCAAAGAGATGCTCATGCTCAAAGATCTGGGTTACGACTTCGAGAGCATCTACATCGGAGGCGGCACGCCCACCATCATGATCGACGAGCTGTGCGAGACCATCGATTTGGCGCGCGACAATTTCAGCATCAAAGAGGTTTCCTCCGAAACCAATCCCAACCATCTTGCCCACCCTTACCTAGAAAAGCTCAAGGGCCGCGTGCAGCGCCTTTCGGTGGGCGTTCAGAGCTTCGACAACGATCTGCTCAAGCAGATGGACCGCTACAAGAAATACGGCAGCGGGGAAGAGATACTCGAGCGCATCGACGAGGCGAAGCCCTACTTCGATTCCCTGAACGTGGATATGATCTTCAATTTTCCCTCGCAGACCGAGGAGATTCTGATCGCCGATCTTGAAAAGATCGTGCAGAGCGGGTGCCGGCAGGTGACGTTCTCGCCTTTGTACGTGTCGTCCGCCACGACGCGCAAGATGGTCGACACGCTCGGTGCTATGGACTACGATCGGGAGCACCGTTTCTACCAGATACTCGACGGCGTGCTTGCGGGCGGCGACAACCCGCTGTTCGAGCGCACGACGCTGTGGACGTTCAACCGTCTCGGTGAAAACGGGGAGGAAGACCATGCGCTCATGGTCGACGAGTACGCGATATCCTACGAGGAGTACCCGGCCATCGGAAGCGGGGCCATTACCCATTTGAACGGGGATCTCTACGTTAACACGTTCAGCATCAGCGAATACAACGAGGCGATAAGAAACGGCCGCATGTCGCTTATGGGCAAGTCGCATATGAGCAAGAAGGATCTTATGCGCTACCGTTTTCTGCTCAGGCTGTACAGTCTGCGGCTGGACAAGCGGGAGTTTAAGGAGGATTTCGGCGTGAGTGTCGAAGCGGGCCTTCCTTTGGAGATGGCTTTCATGCGCATGAACAAAGCGTTTGAAACCGACAACGCCGAGGAGCTCACGCTGACGCCGATCGGGCGCTACCTCACGCTCGTGATGTACCGCCAGTTCCTCAGCGGCATGAACAACCTGCGCGATCAGGCACGCGACGCGCTTTCGGGAACCGAGCGGGAGCTGCTGTTCGGCGACGGGTGCCCAGCGTAGAGCAACAGGTTGCTTCGGCTATCATTTGGCTAACCGAAGCAACTTGCCGTATGCTTGCATAAAGGCTGTGACGTATCGAGCGGCAGGTCGCGATGGCTGCGAGCCTCGCCGCTCGATACGGGTTCGCTAGTATCGATCGAGCAGCTCGGTCAAAAGCTTGCCGTCGATGTTCGCGCCCGAAATCACGAGCGCGATATTCGTGCCGCCGATCGCGTCGGCATGGTCCATCACGGCTGCCACCGTCGTGCAGCTGCCGGCCTCGGCGATATATTTCTCGTCTTTCGCCATGAAGCTGACCGCCTTGGCAACCGTTTCCTCGGATACCGTGAGAAACTCGTCGACGTAATCCTTCGCCATCTCGTAGCTCAGGCGACCTGCACCGCCTACGAGCGCGTCGCAGAGGGACGGCTTCCCCGGGTACTCGGCGTAGAGCACGCCGTCGCGGTACGAATCGATGAGGGCAGGACAGGCCTCGGTCTGCACGCCGACGATGCGGATAGACGGTTTGAGCGCTTTTGCCGCGACGGCGATGCCCGTGATGAGGCCGCCGCCCCCTATGGGCACAATGATGGTGTCGATGTCGGGATTCTGCACAAGGATCTCGATGCCGATCGTGCCCTGGCCGGCGTAGACCAGAGGATCGGTGTCGTACGCGTCGATGTAGGTGAGTCCGTGCTCTTCGATATAGGCCATGCCGAGCGCGTGCGCTTCGTCGTAATCGCCGCCCATGAGAAGCGCCTCGCCGCCGAAGTACTCGATCTTGTCGATCTTGCTTTTCGGCGTCGGTTTCGGCACGATGATCTTGGCGTTCTCGATGTCGAGCAGCGATGCCGCATAGCTGACCGAGCTGCCGTGGTTGCCCGATGAGACGGTGGCTACGCCCCGTGCGCGTTCCTCGTCGGAAAGCGTCGTCATCTTGCTGAGCGCCCCGCGGATCTTGAAGCTTTTCGCGCGCTGGAACGATTCGAGTTTGAAAAAGTAGGAGCGCCCTTTGCCTCCGAGGTAGAACGATTCCTCGAGCGGCGTTTTGCGCACGTACTCCTCAATCCGCTTGTAGGCCTGTTCGACATCTTGATACTGAAAACTCATGATGATCTCCTTTACAGCTGCGCTTCGGTACCGAGCCCGCGTGCTTTTGCGAGTTCGAGGGCCATGTGGGCCGTGGCAATGTCGAGCAGCGCCATGCCGGTTGCATCGAACACGGTTATCTGATCGTCGCTCGTTCTTCCGACTGTCGTACCCGTGATGAGGTCGCCCAACTCGCCATCGATGTCTTCTTCGCTTATGATGCCCTGCTTGAGGGGCAGCTCCATCTCGCCGACCTCTTTGCAGTGCGCGAGGTCATCGGCGAACACGAGCGCATCTTTCATGATGGTCGACTCTATTTCCTGCTTGCCTTCCATGTCGGCTCCGATGCACGAAAAGTGTGTGCCCGGCTGCACCCACGCGCGTTTGACGATGGGCTCGCGGGCGGACGTTACCGTGATTATGATGTCGCTTGCACGAACGGCCGCTTCGAGATCCTCAACGGCTTCGAAGTGCACCCCGGCTGCGTCGACGGCGAACTAATCAGCGAGTCGAGCTACGATGTCTTCGACGAATGCATGCTCTTTTGCGGCGTCCCGGTCGTATATGCGCACGCATTCGAGCGCGGGCATGAGCGTGAGCGTTGCTGCCGCTTGAAACACCGCCTGGTTCCCTGCTCCGATGATGAGCAGGCATTTCGAATCTGTGCGGGCAAGATGCTTCGCTCCAAGGGCGCCTGCGGCACCGGTTCTGATCCCCGTGATGTAGGTGCCGTCTACGACGCCCAGCGGCTTTCCGGTCTGATCGTCGTACACGGCGATCAGACCGAACAAGGCTGGAAGTCCCTTGTCTTCGTTGTTTGCGAACCACGAAACCGTTTTGTGGCCGTACAGGCCGCGGTCTTTCAGATGGCCCGATTTGATGTCCAGGTCGGCCTTACCTTCCTCGAACACGTTGAACACGGTGGGCCACACCTCGGTTTGCCCAACGCTTTTTGCCGCATACACCGATTCGACGGCTTCGATCACGCGGTCCATCGTGATTGCCTGCGCTACGTCTTTCGCGCTCAAGACCCGTATGGTTGTCATGCTGAGCTCCTTTCGTTGCGGTCATACCATTGAAAAAGGGCATCGGATCCTATTCCTACCATCCTGACGGATAGCCCCTAGCGGAATACGATTCGATGCCCTTGTACGCTCTAACCCGGGGGAAAGAGCAAGCATGGTATGAAGTTTCGTAGCATCGTAGCAAGGGGGCGCGGGGTTGTCAACCGATATGAGGAACCGCACGAGGCGGGCAGATGCGTCTGCCGATTTCAGCGAACCTCCAGCGGACCTTCTTTCGCCGTTGCCCGCAACGTACCGCCGAGCACGCTTGCGTGCACCTGTGATCCCTTTGTCTGTCGCAACGCATCGGCTGCCGCCTGCGCAGGTGCCTCTGCCCGTACTTTATTCGATAATCCCGAACGGCAGGTAGCCTTGCTTGTTTGGAAGGCTCGTATCGCGGGTGAAGCTGAAGTTTTTGCCTGCCTCCTTGCACGCTATGGCGTAGTGGCACAGCCCGATTCCCATGTCGATATCGGAAAGCTTGTAGGCAAGCGACAGAGGCGGCTTCAGCTTCTTTTCGTATACGAACACCTTATCGCCGTGCTTTTCGAGGTACCACGGCTGCGTGTTCATGCCCGAAGGCGCCAGATGGACGGCTTGGATGCACGTATCGTCGGGCGCATTCGTGATATCGCCTATCGGTACGCGTTTGAACTGGTCGAGCGTGCGGTGCGCTGATCCCTCGACGTTGCCGAAGGCGAGTACGATGATATCCTGTTTCGTGTCGGTTGTTTCGGTATCCTTCGAAGAGCCGAGCCATACACAACCGATATCCATGGCGTCGAACCAAAGGGCGAGCTGCTCGAACAGAAAGCCGGCAGCTTCCATTTCTCCGGGTGCACCGGTTCCGCTTGCGATCAGATAGTGCGGTGCGTCGACGTGAAAGCGCCCCTTTACCTTCTTGGTGAAGCGCCACGTGAGCGCGACATCGGGATACAGCGGTTCGAATCCGTCGATCGCTCGGGCGATCTCATCGAGCACCTCGGTATCGAGGGGCCTCATGTCGTATTTACGGCAGGACTTGCGTTGGGCGATCGATGGGTACAGATCCATGGCGTCCTCCATGACGATGTTCGGAAGTGCGATGCGCTCTCGCATGCGAGGCCATTGTACAGCAGGCGAGATGGCGGCTGCGTGCGCCTGGTCCCAATCGGCTCCTCATGTCACGGAGCTGTAACTTTGCGAGGGGGGTTGCGCGACATCGCAGCTGTCGAGTCCGTTGTTGCGCAGGGGCTTCTGCCGAAAACGAGCCTTTTGATGAGGTGCGGATATCGCGAGATCATGACTATTTGCGGCAGACGGCGTAGTTTTAGCACGAAATGACGTTTGCGAACGGTTTACACCGCTTTACAAGCTCGCACTATATAGGGAAGAAATAGAGAATACCAGTTCGATGCCATAGACGTACTCTATTATCCCTATAAAAGATCGTTCGTAACCGTCATTTTGTACTGATTTAAACCGTCTTTGAGCAAAAAGTGCAGGTAGTAAAAGAGTCGAAGTCCGGGGAGCGCCTAGGCGGCACATGATGGATGACAGGAGACGGGAACTCAGAATAGTAGGCAAGCAAATGGCCCTCGCGTGGCACCCGGCGGGCGAGATGTACACGAAATACCTCCCGTTCGGTTACGTATCCTTAAGAGCCTCATCTGCAAAGATACAATTGCAGGCGGCGGCTTGATTTGCATAGGCTCAGACAACATCGACGCCCGAGCATGCATTCGGCGAAAGGTGAGAAGGAAAAACGATGGGCAGAATAGCGCGGGTTCTCAAAGGCGGGCATATTAGCGAGGAGAGCATCCTTCAAACGGAACGGAGCACGTTTATCGTAATCGACGAGCCGTTGAAGCAGTACTCGTCGTTTTTCCTCTGCATCGTTTTGTCGGCCATCATCGCGACCGGGGGGATTGCGGCCGAATCGACGGCGATCGTGATCGGCGCCATGCTCATTGCCCCGCTCATGTCGCCCATGATCGGAACCTCGCTCGCCATAACGGAGGGCAAGCCGAAAAAGGCGCTCAAAACACTGCTGATCGCTTTTGCGGGCGCTGCTGTGGTGGTGGGGGTGGCTTTTCTCGTGACGGCGCTCGTTCCCGCCGGCGTGCAGATTACCTCGAACGCGGAAGTGACGTCGCGTACCTCGCCTCGCGCTGTCGATTTGGTTGTTGCTATTGCGTCGGGCTTTGTGGGAGCCATGGCCGTCGCCCGCGACGATATAGCCGATGCGATTCCGGGCGTGGCCATAGCGGTGTCGATCGTACCACCGTTGTGTGTGGTGGGCGCTGCGCTGTACGAAGGCTACATGGGGGCTGCAGCTGGAGCGTTGCTGCTCTTCATCGTTAATTTCTTCGCGATTCAGCTTTCGGGAAACCTCGCGTTTTTCGCCATGGGCTTCGGCAAGCGGCGCTCAAGCGAAACGGGTGCGCGCGTTCGCAAGCTCTGGTATACGACTGCGATCCTCGGCACGCTTCTGCTCGCCGTGCCGCTGCTTGCGACGAGCAACCAGCTCGTGCAGAGCGCATCGGAGGAGCGGGAGGCGAAGGCGGCCGTTCGGGCGTGGCTCGAAGATTCCGATTATCGGCTTCGCGGCATCGATATCGATGACGATGTGCTTACGGTCGAGATTGCGGGCTCGGGCATGCGGCCCTCGGCAGACGCGCTAGCGGCGCAGGTCGACAAGCAGGGTGCGGGCTCGCTTGAAGTGAGCGTGATCGTGATGGAAGAGTACCATTCTGAATAGATCGTCGCTGCACTGCGGGGCGGATGCGGATGCCGGGTGCCGTGAGTACAGCGGCGCAAGGCGTAGGCGGATGGGTCGCCTTTGCGGTGCGGCCGCTCAGCAACAGCGGGTTGCTATCGGGCGGCGATTCCGTTTGCTATAGTGGTGAAACGCTCCTTGCCGCGAAACGAAACGAGAGAAGGTGTTTGCCATGGAAACCAAAGAAGCGCTTGCTGCGGTACGCAAGCAAAACGGACTTACGCAAGACGAGATGGCTGCAAAGCTGTTCGTCACCCGCCAGGCGGTCTCGCGCTGGGAAACGGGGGAGACCACCCCGAACGTCGACACCCTGAAGCTCATGTCCGAACAGTTCGGCGTTTCGATCAATGAGCTTTTGGGCCACGGCGAATCACCCGAGTGCCAAAGCTGCGGAATGACGCTGAAGACCTTCGAGGATTTCGGGACGGAAGCAGACGAGGGTATCAGCACCGAGTACTGCGTCTACTGCTACCACGATGGCGCGTTCTCGACGGAGCGCACGCTCGAAGAAATGGTCGAATCGAACATGAAGCACCTTGCGGAGTACAATCAAGAAATGGGAACGGATTTCTCAGAAGAGGATGCGCGGACCATACTCAAGGCCCATCTGGCTACTTTGAAGAGGTGGCGCCAGCCTGCTCGATGAACTTCGGCTTTGCGAACAGGGAAAGAACGGGGCCGCTGAGGCGCTTGAAACGAGGGACGGGTTTGCGCATGTTATGAGAATCCGAGGTTGACGTGGATGGGGCTTGCTGTCGTTTATGCAATGTGATATATGTATCACATGATATATTTGTCACATGAAAGCGGCGAGGCGATGGAATTCAAAAACAAGAAGTACTACAACCTTGCAGGACTTCTCGGACTGCTCGGGTTGCTGGGCTTTCGGTACTTCGAATCGGGGGATCCGGCTCATCTTTTCTACTTTGCGAATTTCGCGTTCTTCTCCTCGTTTCTTCTCGGCAACATCAACCGCGAGCTTCCCGACGAGCGCTGGTTCAGGAATTCGTATGCTGCGGCACGCTATGCGTTCTTCGTTGCAGCCAGTGCCATCTTCATCATAGGGTTTTCTGCGGCGGCGGGCGGCGCTTCCCGCGAAGTGGTCATATTGGAAGCCGTGGTCGGGTGGAACGCGTCGATTTTTACCTACGCTATCTTGTTCTATCGCTACGAGCGAGCGTAGGGCTGCCATGGGCGAGTTCGCATGCAACCTCAAGAAATATCGGCAGTTAGCCGGACTTTCTCAAGATGAACTGGCCGCGCGGGTGGGGGTGAGGCGCGAAACCATCAATCGGCTCGAAGCGTGCCGCTACAACCCTTCGCTCAAACTCGCCGTCGACATCTCGCGAACCGTGCATGCGCCCATCGAGGCTCTATTCGAATTTCCCGAACCGTAAGGAGCCATTCGACAGGGTATGTTTGGCACTGTGGGTCGTTCTTGAGCGATGTACGGTTCTGCTTGGGCTTTTCGCTCGTCGCGGCATATGTGCGGCAGTTTCCTGCTTTGCAAGCGGCGCGATTGCTTTTAAACGCTCGCGGCAGCGGGGTTTCCGTACACGAAATATTGGTTTCTTCCCTGGTGCTTTGCACGGTACAGGGCCGCGTCGGCATCGGCGATGGCATCTTCGATGTTCGTGCAGTTCTGCGTGCAGAATTTGATGCCGATGCTGCATGTAAGCTCCGGCGCGTTTGGTACGTCGATCGTGCGCACAGCTGCATTGATGGCGCGTGCCTTTGCCGTTGCTTCGCCGACGTTCTCGATGTCCTTCAACACGATCAAGAACTCATCGCCCCCGAAGCGGCACACGATGTCGTTTTTCCGGCAAGTTTCCGTGAGCGCTTTGCCGACCGATTGGAGAATTCTGTCGCCAACCATATGGCCATACGTGTCGTTGATGCTTTTGAACCCGTCGATGTCGATAAAGAAGACGGCGAAGCGCTCGAGGTTGTTCTTCTGGTCGATGTAGGTTTGCGCCGCCGCAAGGCCTGCGGCTTTGTTCATCGCTTCGGTCAGTGCGTCAAACCTGCTCATCTGGTAGTACTTCATTTTGAGGCTGTCGGTTTGGAGCCTGAATTGCGACATGAAAAAAAGGGCGATGATCGCGAACACAACCGCCGTAGCTGCTGTGAAGACCTCGTGATACCAGACCTCGGGAGCTTTGAACGCCACGACGAGCATCCAGAAAGCTCCGACGCTTATGCCGATGATGGCGAGGTGCATGTATGCTGGGAGCAGAAACGCAATCGGCGCGAGCACGAGGAAAAGCGAAAAGTACACCGAAGGAATGTCGGGATGGGGAAACACGCTCAGGATCATGAGGTACGCCATTGCCGTAAGGTAGAACAGTATGGTAGCGGCTGTCGCCTTTCGAGCGCTGACCCGGCCAGACTTGAGTGTGGTATGCGCATAGAGAGCGAAGGCGGCGAGGGGGAGGATGATGAGCCCGTAGAGGGGGGATATGGTGAAATCGGGGAAGAGAAGAGCGGTAAGCGCGTAGTACAGGATAAACAGAGTTCCACACACAAAGCTTCCCAGCCGCACGAATTCGAGATTGCGCACGGCGATCTCGTCACCTTGCTCGCTGAAATACGCTTGGCGGAGTTTCAGAGAATGCGTGAAGCGCGTGACCAGATTATTCATTCGCGATCCCCCATACGCATACATGATCATCTTACTTGCAGTATATCCGCTGCCGCCCCATAAGAACAGACGATCATCCCGTGGGCTTCAGATACGGTTTCAAACAACCGGTCGAACGGTACTCGAGGAAAGGTCTTTCCGTCGGCGAATCCCTGTTTTGAAAAGATGCCGCAGAATGCGCTGTCTGGCATTGGGATGCTTTCCGCCGTTAGAGAATACGACCGATCCCGCCGGGCGCTCTGCGAGATCGCGTCAACATTGGCTTAAAAGCGGCGGAATCCCTCGCAGAGGGTGGGCCCCCATGGCGGTGGAGCCCCCGAAGCCCAATAAGCACCGCCGTGAAGGACTTCGTAACGCATTACCGATACAAGCATATTCCTTGGAAACGATAGCCCCTGCTCACCGGCTTGTCGATTCCCTGACGCATGCGACAGCCTCTCGCTTGCGCGTCCCGTTGGTGCCTTGAAGCCCGCCGAACGCTTCACGGCGGCGGTTTTTGGGCTTTTGAGCGGCTTTCCGCCGCAGAACCGCCGTCGGCGCATACCCACGCCCCTCGCGCCCACCCGTCGATGCGACCCCGAGTGCGCAGGCGAAAGCCGCGCTTCCCGGCGGCTGTCTCCCGTCCGACCCGCGATCCTCGCGGCGCCCCCTTACCCGATGCTTTTCCGACGACCGCGCTGTAGGGCGGGCCCCGCTTCCCGCGTCCCGAAAAGGGTGCCGTTTCGATGTGCGAGTCGCGTCATACAGTGGCCGTTTTGCACGGAAGGGGGTATTCTGAACGTAGATCAAGGTCGAACGCGAAGGGATGCTGCGTCATGGATGGTAAAACGCTGAGAGCGCATGCGGCAAAGGTACGCGAGGCCGGATCCGGGCAGAGCGCGCGGCTATGCGCGAGCGTTGCTCGCGGCAGGTGAAGCGTGGGCCCGCGCAAGGGGATGCACGGAGTTCGGCAGCGATTGCGAACTTGACAACGAAGAGAGCCTCGCCTTTCATTTGGCCTGCGGATTTGCCGAGGCGAACCGCATCATCTGCTTCGCAAAACGAATTGACTGATAGAGTCCCGCCCATTGATCATCGGCGACATTCGCTTATGCGGCTCCTACTGCTCGGTTTTCTCTTCGCGTACTCCGTTATCCACCGCGTCGATCAATAGCTGCTGGGAGTTGATGCCCATCTTCTGGTAGATGCGGTAGATGTGGGTCTTGACCGTCGACGAGCTGATGCAGAGTTTTTCCTGAATGTGCTTCGCGTTGCGGCCCTTCGCAAGCAGGTAGAATATCTCGCCCTCACGCGGCGATAGGTCGTAGTGCTCGATTACATCGTCGCAGCGCTGATAGAAGTGGGAGGGAAGTTTTGCAAGCGATTCCGATTCGGCGGGCGAGCTTTGATCGGTTAGAAGCCCGTTGAGGAATTCCTTGTTCCTGCCATCGTTGCCGTTGTACACCGAGAAAGCGGCAACCACGATTCCCGCCACCCCGACGATGACGAAGTTGAACAGCACGTCGTGTTCGGGAATCGCCGTTCCAAGCACGAACGCCGTGAGCGTTCCCACGAAAAACCCAAGCCAGCGCGGTATCTGCCTCTGCGCGTAGCGATCGACCGGGTGAAGCTGGAACTCGGCGTTTTCGATGCAGGAATTGCCGCGTATCAGAAGCGAGCTGAACGCGAGCGCGATGTTGACGAGGCACCCGCAGAACACCTGCCCCGCCGTATCGAGCAACGGCAAGAGCAGCAGGCCCACCACGATGATCGGCAGCGAAACGCGCTGGATAAAGCTGTTGTCGAGGTCGATCTTCGGCTCGTAGCGTGCGAAGCACAGCGCGGCGAGACTTCCGACGATACCGCTTCCGCCGACGGCGATGGCCGCGGTCGGGCTTATGAAGAACATGGATGCCGTGATGAAGCCGAAGATGATGCCGTGCGCACCGACCGAGATGGAGGCTGCAGGGCTGAGGGCAGGTGCGCGACGGTAATCCTTGACGGGTAGAATGTTTGATTCGGGTAGTCCTCTGAACAAGAAGACGAGCAGCGCAAGCGAAGCTAGCGGTATGAGCGTGATCGCGGTCAAACTGATCGACGCGGGGGAGGACGATGCCGCGATGACGAAGAGAATCGTTCCAAGGCAAGCTCCCCCCGCGATAGCCGAGAGGGTGCGGCGGGTGGGAATGAGGCTTAAGTAGGTGCACCAGATGAGGTCGAGCACGCCGCTTCCGATGCCGAACAGCACCCATGCGATGACCGAAAGAGGCGCGGGGATCGCCAGATACTGGCCGCATGCGGCGTTGACGACGACGGCAAGCGAAAGCACCGTGCTTATCACTGCTGCCTTCACGCGATGGTCGAAAAACCAATCGGCGTTGAGCTTGCAGATGAGGTACGTGAGCACAAGTGCCCCCAGGCTCACAAGCCGGAGAACGAAGGCGTCGGGGATATCGGTGTAGGCGAGCAGCGCCGTTGCCGGACTGAACGCGCCGATGAGATCCCATCCGATGAAACAGCCGAACCCTAATCCAGCAATGAGATAGGTGTTCAAAAGATCAGGCGCGGTCGTTTGCGAGACTGATCCTTGCTGAACAGGCGTTTCTTGCATGTAGAACTCACTTTCAACCTTTTGGTACGACAAGCTTTTCCCATCAAAACCTCTTTTCAACATTACCACCCGACAACGCTTATTGCTAGAAAGATTTACGATTTCGTCCAAGGAGGCAGCAAGGGAAAGTGAGGAGATATGGCAGTAAACGCTAAAGGCACTCCTATCGTGAAAGGGCTCGGCTTCAACAGCTTCGGCATCGGAACCAACGCCTGTTCGGTCGACATCGACGAGGAGAACGACAAGATTCTCCGCATCAGACCGCTGCGCTTCGATGAACATTACACCCCCGAAGATCTCAACGCATGGAAACTTGAAGCGCGCGGTAAGACCTTCGAGCCGGGATTCAAAACGCTTATTTCGCCGTTGTCTTTGTGCTATAAGAAGCGCGTGTACTCCAAGAACCGCATCCCCTATCCGCTGAAGCGCGTCGATTGGGATCCGCATGGCGAGCGCAACCCGCAAAACCGCGGCACGAGCGGCTATGTGCGCATCTCGTGGGACGAAGCGGCGGCCATCACGGCCGAGGAGATCAAGCGAATCCATGACGAGTACGGGCCCGCATCGATCCTCTGCGAACTCGACGGCCACGGCGAGACGAAGTTTGTTCACGCGCCGCACGGCTGCCAGAGCAGGATGTTCGACCTCATCGGATCCTATACGCTGCAAACGCGCCAGCCCGACAGCTGGGAGGGCTGGTACTGGGGGGCCAAGCACATCTGGGGCATGGACCCGCTCGGCCAGCAATCGCTGCTGAACAACGTGATCAAGGATATCGCGGAAAACGGCGATGCGGTGCTGTTCTGGGGTTGCGATGTGGAAACGACGCCGCTCGGATGGGGAGGCTACCTTGCGAGCCGTCTGTGCTTCTGGTTCACCGACCTCGGTATCAAGCAGATCCACATCTCGCCCGACGTGAACTACACCAACGCCGTGCACGCCGATAAATGGATACCCGTAAAGCCCAACACCGATGCGGCCTTCCAGCTGGCCATCGCCTACACGTGGATCACCGAAGAAACGTACGACAAAGAGTACCTCGATACGCATGCAATCGGCTTCGACCACTTCCGCTACTACGTGCTCGGCGGCGAAGACGGCGTGCCGAAGACCCCGAAGTGGGCCGAGAAGATCTGCGGCATCCCGTCGTATACGATCAAGGCGTTCGCCCGCTACTGGGCCAAGCACGCCGTGTCGATCGCGCATTGCAACGGCGGTTCGTTCATCAGGTCGTGCTACGCCCACGAGCCCGCACGCCTCGAAGTGGCGCTTTTAGGCATGCAGGGTGTCGGCAAGCCGGGTGCGAACCAGTTCAAGTTCATCGAGTGGACGCTCTACGGCATGCAGTCGGTCACGCCGCTGCCGCCCTCGACTGAAATTCCCGATTGCAGCCCCGCGTACCGCGGCTGGTACCGCAGCTTTCCCGAGAGCTTCATCCCCAAAACCATGATCCCCGAGGCCATCATGAATCCTCCGGTTTCGTGGTACGGGCACATTGGAGCGGGTTTCCCACGCGAGGACCAGTTCACCGGGCCCTTCACCTTCCCGCTCGAAGGAAACGAGCGCCTGCATATGATCTGGTCGGATACTCCGTGTTGGGAGACGTGCTGGAACGGCGGCAACGAGATGCAGGAAGCGCTGCGCCACGAGTCGATCGAATTCATCATCATCCAGCATCCGTGGATGGAGAACGATTGCAATTTCGCCGATATCATCCTGCCTACGAACACGAAGTTCGAAACCGAGGATATCGGCACCGACTCCGACAACGGCCAGTGGAACCTCGTGTACTTCGAGCGCCAGGCCATCAAACCGCGTCTCGAATCCAAGTCCGATATGGAGGCCGTCGGCGAAGTGGCGAAGGCGCTTGAGAAGTTCGGCGGCATCTACGAGAACCTCTACGACCGCTACATGGGCGGCAAGACCTGCGAAGAGTACATTCAGGCGGGCTTCGAGAACACCGGTGCGGCCAAAAAGATGACGTTCGAGGAGTTCAAAGAGAAGCAGTACTATCCGTTCCCGACCATCGAGGACTGGGAGGACATGCCCGCAGGTTTAAGCGAGTTCTACAACGATCCCGAGGGTCATCCGCTGCAGACGCCATCGGGCAAGCTCGAGTACTACTCGACCACGCTCGCGAGCATGTTCCCCGACGACAAGGAACGCGGCCCGGTTCCGCATTGGATCGACGAGGGTGCGGGCCATCAGGAGCGCCAGTACCTGGAGCGCGGACGCGAGTATCCGTTCCTGCTCGTGTCGAACCACCCGCGGTGGCGCGTACACGCAAACCTCGACGACGTCACCTGGTTCCGAGAGATGGAAGAGTACGTGAAGGTAACCGGACCCGACGGCTACAAGTACGAACCGGTATGGGTGAATCCGATTGATGCGGGCCTGCTCGGTCTCGAATCGGGCGACATCGTGAAGCTGTACAACGAGCGCGGCGCGGTTCTCGGCGGCGTGCGCGTGACCGAGCGCATTATGCCGAGCGTCGTGTACCAAGATCATGGATCGCGCGTTGATTCGGCCGTGCTCGGCCGCGGCGGCCTTGATCGTGGGGGAGCGAACAACCTCATCGCACCGTATGCGACCACTTCGGAGCATGCGTTCGGAGAGGTGACGAGCGGATTCCTCGTCAATGTCGAGAAAGTTGACGTGTTTCAGCTGGCCGAGCAGTACCCCGAAGCCTTCGGGCGGGATTACGATCCCGATTGCGGGCTTGTCGCAACGTCGCGCATCGTGGAAGGAGCGTAATCATGGGCAAGGTATTCGTATACGACCACGCGAAGTGCAACGGCTGCCGCAACTGCCAGATCGCCTGCAAGGACGAGCACGTCGACAACGACTGGGCGCCGTACGCCGCGCCCCAGCCCGACACCGGCCATTTCTGGTGCCGCATCGACGAGGAGGTGCGCGGCAGCGTGCCGAAGGTCAAGGTGTCCTACACCCTGCGCATGTGCAACCACTGCGCGAGCGCGCCCTGCATGGAGGCGGCGCCCGAAGCGGTGTACCGCCGGGAAGACGGCCTCGTGATCGTGGACCCCGGGAAGGCGAAGGGCATGCGCGAGCTCGTGGAGGCCTGCCCCTACGGGGCGATCTTCTACAACGAGGAGCTCGGCCTGCCGCAGAAGTGCACGGGGTGCGCGCACCTCGTGGACGCGGGCGAGCTGCCGCACTGCGTGGACGTCTGCCCCCACGGCGCGATCCGCTTCGGCGACGAGGGGGACTTCGCCGCCGAGATCGCGGCCGCCGAGTGCATCGACCCCGGCCGCGCATCCGACGGACCCCGCGTCTACTACCTCAACAAGCCCAGGCGCTTCGTGGCGGGGATCGCCGTGGACCTCGAGGCCGACGAGGTCGTCTCCGGCGCGAGGGGCACGCTCGAGGGCCTCTCGAGCGGCAGCGTCGCCTCCCTCGAGACCGACGAGTTCGGCGACTTCTGGTTCGACCAGGTGGCCGCCGAGCCCTACCGCGTGTACGTCGAGGCCGACGGCTACCTCACCCGCGCCGTCGAGGCCGACGCGACCGAAAGGGACGTGAACGTCGGGCCCGTCGAGCTGTTCGCGAACCAGATCGGGTGATGCTCGGGCGAATTCGCGGGCGCCGCGGTCTTTCTGCGGTTTGCTCCGATTCGCCCCTGATGGAAAATGCAACGGCGTCCGGTGCCTGCCCGAGCCAGGTGCCGGATGCCTGCAGGGGAAATATGCCGACAAGAGCTTTCTGAGGAGGAAGTGAAATGGCACAAGAAATGGTAACCAAGTTTTTTAGTAAAGAGGGGTTTTTAAACAAACGCGGCATCGGCATCGTGCTTGCAGTGCTCGTTCTCGTTGTGGCGATGTTCGTACCGGCGACGCCTGAGCTCTCCCGCGAGGGCATCATGGCCATCGCGACGCTTCTGTTCGCCGTGTCGTTGTGGGTATGCGGGACGTTTCCTGTCGGTATCACGGGCATCCTCGCGCTCGTGGTTGCGGTCGTGATCGGGGCGGCCACCTATAAGACTGCGTTCGGGGGATTCAGCGCATCGGTCGTGTTCTACGTTATCGCGATCTTTTCGCTCCCGGCCTTGCTGTTGAAGACCGAGTGGGGCGTTCGTTTGGTGAACAAGATATTCAAGTTTACCGGCGAGAGCTCGGAGAAGCTCATCTTGGCGTTCATGATCGGTACTGCGCTCGTTTCGACCATCATGTCCGACGTTCCGGCAGCAGTCCTGTTCATGGGCATCTCCTACGTTGTCCTGCGGGCGGCTAACGCTCAGCCGGGTAAGTCGAACCTCGGCAAGTGCATGATGATCGCCATCCCGATCGGTGCGGTCATCGGCGGTGTCGTCACGCCTGCCGGTAGTTCGTTCAACGTGGTGGCCATGGGTCTCATGCAGGAGCTCACCGGGCAGACCATCAGCTTCTTGAACTGGATCATCGTCGGCCTTCCGATCGCTATCGTCTGCATTCCGCTATGCTGGTTCTCGATCGTGAAGATCCTCAAGCCTGAGCCGATCGACAAGAGCGCGTTCGATACGCTGCGTCAAGCTGCAGCCGATGCGGGTAAGCCCAGTTCGTTCGAAATCCGCGCGCTCATCATGATCCTCGCGCTTCCCATCCTGTGGATCCTCGGCAGCTGGATTCCGATCCTCAACGTGACCACGGTCGCCATCATCGGCCTCGGCATCATGTTCATTCCGGGCATCAACCTGCTCACGTGGGAAGAGTTCTCGGCTCAGGTTCCGTGGAGCATCATCCTTATGGTCGGCTCGGTGCTCTCCATCGGCGGTATCTTCTCGTCGACCGGTGCCGATCAGTTCATCACGAACGTGTTCATGAACAGCGGCGTGACTTCGCTTGACTTCACGCTGTTCTTGCTCGTCACCGTCGTGTTCGTCTACCTGCTCCACACGATCGCGCCGGTTGGTGCTGCCATCATCAGCCTGTTCCTCCCGATCCTCATCGGCATCTGCGTCGGACTCGGCGTGTCTCCCGCCATCCCGACCATGCTGCTTGCCTTCATCGTAGCCGGCAACTTCTTGCTTCCGGTCAACCCCACGCTCATTGTCACGTATGGCGAGGGGTACTACACCTTCGGCGATATGTTCAAGGCAGGCGTTATCCCTGCAGTCATCTTCTGCGTGTGCATGGTGCTCTGGGTTCCGTTCATCGCGGGGGTTCTCGGATTGTAAGGACAGTACCGCATGCGGGTTCACGCCCTATGCGCGTAAGCAGTGGCCCGCATGCGCTTTTCGGGCCACTGCACCGCAGCGCTATGCTGCGCGTCCCGATCAATCGGGAAGTCGGAAACGGATGGTGCCGCTCGGACGCTTTGCCGTTTTCCAACTCGGCGATCGCGACCATTGCCTTGGCGGCTTGGTCGCGATCGCTGCGCTCGGGATAAGATCCGTCAGGACGAAAAGACGAGGAGGCCGTTGTGAACGACGACCGGAAACCGTACCAAAACCATGGCTGTGTTAGACCACTGTTGACATATTCCAGTACTCTCCGAAGGGAAACGGAGTTGAAGGATAGTTCCTTCTGGTCGTCTCGTATGTTCCGCTTATGGCATTTGAGTACAGCACCTCACGACGGTCAGCATCGCTTTTCCTGAATTGCTCAACGTAGCAAAACCAGTCAAGGTAATGTTTAAGGCGCCTTGTGGAAACACCTTTGAACGGGAATAGGAAATCCCTCAAGCGTGAATGGAGAGCATTGACCATGTTGATCTTATACCCCTTACCCGATGATGTGCAATAACGCCTATGCCCCGCACCGATCGATGCCAAGGCTTTGGGGTAAGCTGCATCCCAGTCACTTGATACGATGGCCCCTTTTTCGACCTTGCCCTTTAGGAGCGCCTCGATATCTTCGATGCTCGATTTGCCCCGACAGCACACCTCGCAGAAGCAGTCTCCCCGGTCACTGATGCCGGTTAAGATGCTGATCCTTTCCCTGGACGACCCCGAAACATGTATGGCGTTCCCCCGCTTATGGGGTTTTCTCGGTAGCGAAACAGACCCTGATCTGGTCCAGTTCCCCGAGAGATTCTCATTGACTATGGTTTCATCGATCTGGCAGGTTGACCCTTTCCCGACACGAAAAGGCATGAGTCTTTTCGCCATCACCTCACAAAGGCGGTGGCGCATGAACCAGGCGGTGGAAAGGCAGGTATTGCAACGCTTGGCAGACTCCCGAAGACTCAATGCATCCACCATGCATGCGGCAAAGCTCATCCACGCCCCTCCGCTGAGCTTCGAGTTTGCCAGCAGTCCTTTGGTCGCACCGGAAAAGGTCCGCGCACAGCCGCCGCAAAGCCATCGTTGTTCTCTTGAGCGGCCATGGCCCTTCTTGGTGAAGCGCGCACAGCCGCAGTGCGGACAAACGGAAGGTCCGTTGCCTTCAGAGCTAACGATCAGCTCTTCGGCAATGGCTTCTTTTAGGTGGGCGAGCATCTCGATTTTCTCAGCGCGGGTTAGCTGGGGCAAAAGTTGGTGTAGAATCTCAAGCATAGGCTCTTCTCCTTACTGGTCGTCTGATAACTTTCAGTATAGTTGGAGAGCCTTTTTGGTACAAGTGTTCTTGTCAACAGTGGTCTAACACAGCCAAAACCATGTGCTTGTTGCCATTGTGATCGTGCTGGTGGGTATAGCGATTGCTCTGGGCCAGTTCAAAGTTCCGTCCATCATGCCGGCGATCATGGATGAGTTTTCGATGGATGTGGGGTCGGCGTCGTGGCTTATGTCCATCTTCACCTTTGCAGGCATCTTTCTAGCGCTTCCTACCGGTGCTCTTGCGCGGAGATTCGGTCCGAAGAACATGATGCTCGCCGCCGTGGCCGTTATCGCTGTCGGCACTGTGGTCGGTGCTTTCGCAACCAGCGGCAGCATGCTCATCGTCTCTCGGGCCATCGAAGGCGTTGCGCTCGTGTTCTGCGGGGTAGCTGCTCCGCTTGCCATCCAACGCTATATCGCGCCCGATAAGATAGGGTTCGCGATGGGTGTCTGGGCGTTGTGGTTCTCGCTCGGATCGTTCTTCGGAGGCGTGGTTACTCCCGCTCTTTTCGAGACGCTCGGCTTTCGAGGCGTGTGGTTTTTCATGGCGGGCGTTGCCGTTGCTGCGGGACTCGCACTGTTTTTCTTGGTCAGGCCGACGACGGGCACGTTTTTCGAAGCGGTTGCCCAGGCGAGCTCGCTGAAAGGCTCCACAGACAAGCCCGACTATCGCATTCTTGCCAAGCCGAATGTGTTGCTCGTGCTTGGGAGTTTCCTCATGTTCAACATGGTGCTTCTCTCCATGCTGTCATTCTCGCCGACATTTCTCCAAAGTCAGGGAATGGATGCTAGCCAGGCTGGGTTCGCAAGTACGCTGCCCATGCTTATCGCCATCGTGAGCTCGCCGGCGTTCGGCATGCTTGCCGACAAAACGGGCAAGGTGCGATTGCTTTCCGTTGTCGCCATGCTTGCGATGGGGCCGTGCGCTTGCGCGCTTCTTACTACCACAGGGCCTATCATGTGGATCGCGGCGGTTGTCATGGGTCTGGTAGGTCTTGGGGCGCCAACGATGTTTCTGACCCTGTACCCGCGCGCGGTCGGCAACGAAGCCGTGATGCCGGTGGCTATGGGTCTGCTCATTTTGGTGCAAAGCCTCGGTCAGTTCCTCGGTACGGCGCTCATGCCGCTCGTGCTTTCGGCCGGTTGGCTTGCCATGGGGTTGACCGTTATGGTACTCGGCTTCATCGGTGCTGCGCTGCTTGCATTCGTCAAGACTGATGCACGAGCTGGCGGACACGATAATCTTTAGCGCAGGCACACGTGCCCTTGCGCTGAGGCGGGCTTACAGGCGCATGAACCCCTCAAGTCCGCTCGACTGGAGGATGGTGCCGTCATCGAGCACGAGCAGCGCTTCGATGCCCGGAAGCTCCTCGACAAACGCGAGCGCCCGCTTGGAGCCCAGGGCGAACACGGTTGTCGAGTAGCCGTCTCCGTCGACCGAGCGTTCGGAGACGATGGATGCGCCTGCGATGTCGGTTTTTACGGGCATGCCCGATTTCGGGTCGAGAATGTGGTGGTAGCGTACGCCGTCCTTCGTGAAGCACCGCTCGTACAGGCCGCTTGTGACGACCGAGCCTGAACCGATCGGCACCGCTCCGATGAGCGAAGACGGCTCAGCAGGATTGCGGATGCCGATAGTCCACGGGCTGCCTGCAGGCTTCGTGCCGAACGTCACGACGTTGCCGCCGAGGTTGACGATGGCATTCGAGAATCCTTCTTCGGCAAGCAGGCGGTGGAGATCGTCGGCGATGAACCCCTTGGCCGTCCCGCCGACATCGAGCGACGCTTGGCTATCGGATAGGCGAGCCCAGAAGCCTTCGCGGTCTTCGCCAAGCGATAGTGCGCGCCAATCCACATGAGCAAGCGCTCGGGCAAGCTCGTCGGGGGCGGGAACCACCCCGTTCGCGAAATCCCAGAGTTTGCACACCGCTCCCATGGTGATGTCGAACACGCCGCCGCTTGCTTCGCAGTAGGCGAGGCTCGTCTTGAGCACCTCGTACGTTTCGGGGGCGATGCGCACCGTTTCACCTGCAGAGGCATTGATATGCGCGATGTCGCTGTGCGCGAGATGGCGCGAAAGCAGACGCTCGAACGTGCGGCACCGCTCGACTGCTTTCTCGAATCCGGCATGCACGGTGGTTTCGGACAGGGTGCCTGGGTATGTCTGCACGAGGATTTCGGTATTGAACGCGAAGAAGCTCAAGGACCACGCGCCCTTGGCATCGGGCCCCGTCACCGATATCGAATCTTTGAGCGGTATGTCTGAAAGCTGCTGTTGCATGATGGGTCGATCATACCACGGCGTGCACCGAGCCGGAGCGAGGATGCATCAAGGCAAAAAATGAGGGCGCTTCTGGGGGAAGAAGCGCCCTAGCTAGAAGTGCCGCGGCGGTGGGTGGGGGATGGGGTCGCGGCGGAGTCGGTTGGGTAAAGGTCAGTCGACCTTGGTGAATTCGGTGTGCATGCAGGCGGGGCAGGCTGGCAGGGCCTCATCATCGTGGTACAGATGGACGAGAAAGCCGCATTTGGCGCAACGGTACGTGCCCTTGCCGGGTTTATCGCCGGTGCTGTACGTCATGCTTCCTCCGTTCGGCCCTGAAAAGCCCATTCGTGGTACTTGCGCAGTTTGTAATCCGTCACCGCGTCGATGACGGTGTAAAGGTACGTGTGTATGTCGTTTCCTTCGCGCTGCTCTTCGATTGCGTTGTCGAGTATGATGTCCTCGACTTCTGCCTTGCTTTCGTCGCTTGCGAGGATTCGCAAGAACTCGTTGAAATCCTTCATACCGCATCACCTCGTTTTCGAATCAGATCATACCAGCTCTGAGCCCGAATTCGTTTTCGGGAAGGAAACGGGGGCGATACGGTTAGGTGAACTGTGCAGCGCGCAACGGGTTCAGTACGTGGCGGTCGGAAACAGCAATGCCATGCGGCTCGGATCTGTAGATGCCGGTACAGCTCGCGTATGAGCGGACCGTTTGCGTCAGTGCTGCTTGCATGTCAGCAGAAAGCCGTCTGCGAGCTCGCGTATGAGCGGAAAGCTGTCTGCGATCGCGTGCTATTTTTTTCGGAGGAACTCGAAGAAGGCGAAGCTGATCGAGATGATGGTGAGAACCGATACGATGAGCTGCGACATGCCGGTTGCGTACTCGACCTGGGCGGGGTCCACCGCGCCGAGCACGAGGTAGTAGACGCACCACACAAGGCCGAGGGCGAGCATGAAGAACGTGAGGTATTTGGCGGCGTTCGACGCTTTTTTCTGGATACGCGCGGTTTTCTCTATCTGCTTCTCGGTATAGGCAGGCCGCCGGGAGATTTTCACGATACCGCCCGAAAAGCCGATCATGAGTCCGACGGACAGGGCGATGCAGATGTTGTAAACGATATTCATGGACGCCTTTCGCATTCAAGCACGTGAGAACAGGATAACAGGGAACAAGGCGTTTGGAAGCGGGATGCAGAAAAAGGACGGGCGTTAAGCCCGTCCTGTGCGACGCGGATATGTCGGTGGGCTGATCCTGCGTTATCAGCGCATGACAAGAACGGGGATTTCGGATTCGGCGAGAACTCCGGTGCTCACGCTGCCGAGCATGCTGCGCACGGCGCCGAGTCCGCGCGAACCCATGACGATGAGGCTGCAATCATGCACGTCAGCCACATGGACGATCTCTATTTTGGGGGTTCCCACACGCATCATGACCTCGACGATGTCTTCCCGACCCCGTACCAGCTCGCTGATTTCGCGTTCGATTTTCTGTGCGTCGTTATCTTCGAACGCTTCGGTGTCGCTGCTCGCGAGCAGGCCACCCGCCTCGAGCATGGGCTCGACGCCGCGGTGCGTGGCGACCACGTGCAGCACGACGAGTCTGCTCGCCATATCGTGGTCGACGAGCTCGAGTGCCGCTTCGAGCGCGCGCTTTCCGTGCTCGGATCCGTCGTAGGCAACGAGAACCTTCTGATAGGACATACGATCACGACCTTTCATCTAGGGACCTTGCCAAAGAGTATACGATGCGAACATCAAGCCCGCGTGTCAGGACGGTTACGGTTCTCGCGCGCTCTTTTGGCCTGTGTGCGAGACTTTTTCCTTTGATAGTCGAAGTTATTACAAGGTTGAGTTCGGGCGGCGCAAGAAAATCGGTATACTAATGCATGCGGCTCGTCGAGCCCGAATCTGTCAGACCGATTGAAACGAGGCACATGGAACCAGCAATTCGTGCGCTAGGCCTGCGGAAGACGTATCCGCTTTCGGCCAAACAGCGCAAACTCGAGCGGACGGACGTCCAGGAGAAAACAGCCGTCGACAACCTTTCGTTCGACGTATCCCAAGGTGAGATTTACGGACTGCTCGGCCCGAACGGCGCAGGCAAGACCACGACGCTGCGCATGCTCGCGGCTCTCATCAAGCCCGACGAGGGCGATGCGTGGATCAACGGCGCGAGCATCGTGTCGGATCCGATGGGTGTGCGCAATACCATCGGCTTTCTTACGAGCGAACTAAAGCTTGAGGAAGTGTTCTCTCCCGACTACCTGTTTGACTTCTTTTCCGAACTGCATCACGTCGATCCCGCGCTTCGCGATGCGCGCAAGCAGAGCCTGTTTTCCCGATTCGGCATTGAATCTTTTGCGGGTACGAAGGTTGCAGACCTCTCGACCGGCATGAAGCAGAAAGTTTCGCTCGCCGTATCGGTGGCTCACGATCCGAGCGTCATCATCTTCGACGAGCCCACGAACGGGCTTGACGTCCTGACTGCCAAGACCGTCACCGATTTTCTCCTCGAGCTTAAGCGCGAGGGAAAGACGATTCTGCTTTCCACGCACATCTTCAGCCTCGTCGAGAAGGTATGCGACCGTGCAGGCGTCATCATCGCCGGGCGCATGGTGGCAAACGGAACCCTCGAAGAGCTGACCGGGGGCGCTACGCTTGAAGATGCGTTTTTCGATATGTATCGCATGACGGTGGGTGAGGCCTCATGAAAAGCAGTGTTTTGACTATTGCGAAAAAAGAGCTTGCGCGGTTCTTCAGCAACAAGGCTTCGGCGCTCGTTGCCATCGTGCTGCCGGGTCTTCTGATTTTCGGCATGTGGTCCATCATGGGCAGCGCGATGTCGAGCATGTTCACCGGCGATGAAAACGAGCCTCTGAAGATCGCGGTCGTCGATGCGCCGGCAAGCATCGAGCAGATGACCTCTTCGTCGGGCATGGAAATCGAGTCGATTCCGAGTCTGCCGGATCCCTCCGCTATGAGGGAGCAGATCGACACCACGGACGTGAAGGCCTTCGCCGTATTTCCTGCGGGATTCGATGAGGACGTGGCGACCTTCGATACGGCGTCGGGTTCGCAGGCTCCGCAGGTAGAGATTTACTACAATTCAGCCGACACATCGTCGAGCAGGGCTTTTGCGACGTTTGTTTCGCTGCTCGATACGTACGAATCGTCGTTGTCGAACCGCTTCGATGTAAATGCGGGCGATGCCGTCTACGATGTGGCCGAGGACAAAGACCTCGCTTCGACATTCATCGTATCGATCGTGCCGATGCTTCTGCTCATCCTGCTGTTCAGCGGCTGCATGTCGGTTGCTTCCGAATCGGTCGCGGGGGAGAAGGAGCGCGGGACGATGGCGACCATGCTCGCAACGCCCATCAAACGCAGCGACATCGCGCTCGGCAAGATACTTGCGCTCTCGCTGATCGGGCTTGCGATTGCGGCGTCGAGCGCAATCGGCATCTTCGCGAGCCTTCCGAACCTCGTGCAAGGCGAGCTCGACATCAACGTGTACGGCCCTCCCGAGTATCTGTTGCTGGCACTCGTAATCTTCTCGACGACGCTGCTCGTCGTCATGCTGATCACCGTGGTGTCCGCCATCGCGAAAACGACGAAGGAGGCGCAGCTGTATCTGACGCCGCTCATGATCGTCGTCATGGTCATCGGCTTGATGGGCATGTTCGGAGATGGGGCGAAGCCGGAGCTCGGCTACTATTTCATCCCGCTGTATAACAGCGTGCAGTGCATGATCGGCATATTCACGTTCGATTTCCAACCTGCTGCCGTGGTCGCGTGCGTGGTGAGCAACCTTGTGTACACGGGTATAGGCGTGTTTGTGCTTCAGAAGATGTTCAAGAGCGAGCGGTTGATGTTCGCGCGGTAAGTGTACTTCGGCGTATGCGCTGCGTTGTTGCTATGCAAACGTGTACGAAGTGCGAAAAAACGGCGCCGGTCTTTCGATCGGCGCCGTTTTCGTGTGAAGGAAGCGGATAAACGGTTATTCGCTCATATTCCGGTTCGCGTCGCTTGCAGCATCCTGGGTGGAATTGCGTGCATCGTGCGCAGCGTCCTTAGCGGCGTTTTTCGCATCGTGTGCGGCATCCTTGATGGCGTTTTTCGCGTCATGCGCCTTGTCTTTGATTTCGTTCGTTACATCAGACATGTGAACCTCCATTCGTTGAGCTTTCGTGTCGGGGAATACTCTACGATGAAAGGCGTCTGTATAAGATGAGCCGCGGCTACGGATCGCTTACGAGTTGGTGTCGGATGACGGAGCGCGCCTGTTCTTGTCGGGCGGGTCGATGACGAGGGAGCCCTCCGGAATGGCTTCCTTGGGCAAAAGAACGAGCGCGTAATCGCATGCGCTGGCTATGCCTGCGACGGTGTCGCACCCGAGGGTGCCTCCCGTGTTGTCGGCTTGGCTGACAAGCGCGTTTACGTAGTTGCGTGTTTTACCGATGCTCTTGCTCACGCCCGATTGGCTTTTTCCTGAAACCGAGATGGCGTGGCGTACTGCGTCCTGTGCTTTCATGGCATACCTCCTAGTCAGACCATCATACCACAAAGCCTAGTATATATTGTGTACATATCATGAAAAAACCCACTATATATTGAGCGAACAAATGTTCTCGTATACTATATGTTTCAGCGATAGGAGGTAGGAAGGGTGTCCACGCAGCCCCTGAAAAGGGGGATGCCCGCCGGCGATTGAAGCCAGAGGCTTCGGAAGGATGGTGCGGTATGGAAATGCGTGCGGCGGAGTATGCGGTGGCTATGCCCATGGAGGTGGTCGATGGGCTCGGCGAGGTGGCAAGTTCTTCGGGGGATTTGGTGCAGGCGATCGAATGCGCCCATATGGCGGTCGGCTCGGGCCTGAGCGATCCGGATGCGTACATCGAGGGCATGCTCGGCGTGTTGCTGCTGGCGGCGAAGTACGTGCACGCGGAATCGGCGTCGCTGTGCGACGAGACAGAGCGAGTGCTTGAAGATGCGCGAGGCAGGAGGTGCAGAACGCTTATTTGAAGGTTCGGGCCACAGTTCTCTGTATGTGACGATAAAAAGGCCGTCGGATGATCGCATCCGACGGCCTGTACGATATCTGTGGTGGGCCCAGCAGGATTCGAACCTGCAACCAAAGGATTATGAGTCCTCTGCTCCACCGTTGAGCTATAGGCCCTTGGTCTAACGCTTCTTGGCGCGAGTAAGTATTCTAGCGCAAGTAGGCCCGTACCGTAAGCCCCGAATCTCAGATTATCCCTTGCGCTCAAGCGGCATGACCGCTAAAATACTTCGAGCACGTTGAAAGCATTTGCTTCGAAAGTGCATACGGTCGCTTGGCTCAGCGGGAGAGCATCGCCTTCACACGGCGGGGGTCACAGGTTCAAATCCTGTAGCGACCACCATGAAATTTGCAGGTCAGATGGTGAAAGCCGTCTGGCCTGTTTCCTTTTTTCTGCGCTCCGCATTTTTCGCAATGTGACTATCGTGCGCCTATCGCACGACCGAGCTGATCTCCTTCGGATTACCTTACGGCAATTCGAGCTTCATCTGCGCTACGACGAGTTTTCGGGCCTTGCGGTCGGTTACGGTGTCGCTTTCTCCGAGCGCATCGCAGAGCATTTCGGATTCGGGATCATATCGGTCGAGACTTCTCGGCGCATTCGATGCGCCTCCCCCGTTCGCATAGCAGTAGACGCACCCGTTCGCGCAGGTGTCGTATGCCCCGATATCGACGCTTGGCATGCAATAACATCCGTTGCGCCCGCGCACGGCCTTCGACCGCACCACTTCGCTTCCGATCGCCCGCTCGACGAACCCCTCGTCGATGCACCCCCTGCTCGCCATTCCCGCTCGGGCGAGGTCCATCGAGCCGCAACCTCCTACTTCGATGCCATGAGCCGCCCCGATGGCGCAGAGCGATTTCGCTAAAACGGCTTGTTCTCCTTCCGGTACGCATCGCATGCCTTTCGCCTGCATGCTGCATTCGATTTTGGGATACAGATCGAGAAAGCTTATGCGGCATTGTGTCGTGAAACCTTCAAGCCGTTTCGCGAACACTTCGAAGTAGTGCAGGTGATGCGAGACGGTATAGGTGTCGCTCAAAAGAATCGGGCTGTAGCGCCACACCGTGCGATGCGCTCCTATCGCCCGCGAAAGCTCCTGGAACGTGCGTACGAGTTCGGCTTTCGGCGGCAAAGCCGACTCGACGTCGGGACCGTATGCATTGAGCGTGAACTGCACGTAAAACGGATACGGCTCCAAATCGTTCAGGCGAGACAGCATCGGCTTGGGGTTCTTGGTCCAAAACGCAATGCACTCGACGGTTTCTTTGTCGAGCGGCACGCGGGAGACGCTTGTGCGGTTCATGGGATTGCGCACGAGCGCGTATCCTGCCTTGAGGCGGTTGACGAGCCAATCGAGGTAAAACCGGGGTATGTCTGTTCGCCGAGATGCGCTTACAATCATGGAATATCCTATCGAAATCGCCGAAGAGCAGTATAGCATACATATGTTCGTATTAAAACCTGAAGTACTTGGCGGTTGCACGACGCTTCTCTAACAAAACGATGAATGACCGCGAACGCCCATCGTCTTTCCATACGAGGGCGATACTTTGATTCGAGACTATGAACGGTCGGCCTGGACATACGAAAAAGGAGGGCGGTGCGACGGTGGATGCGGTTGCGCGCAACAGGGTAACGCTCAATGCTGCCGATTACCGCGAGTGGCTGGACGGCACCTATCTCAAGGCGCTCAATTCGGTCGCGCTCTCGGTTTCTCTGCTGCTTGCATTCATGTGCTCGGTGCTCCTTGCGTTCGACGTGTTCTTCCACATCGCGAACCATGGCATCATGGTTGCCGTGGCGGTTATCGTCGCCGTTCTCATTGCCGTGCGCTTTGCGGTTCCCGCATTTTTAGGGTATGCGGCCTTCTGCCGCGAAGCGCGTCGGTTCGGCAAGGCGCGCAGAGCTTCCGTGACACACGACGTTGCGGTGTACGACGACAGAATTGAGGCACGCAGCGAAGGCGACGAAAACGAATGCATCGTCATGCGTTCATGTGAAATCGATAAGGTGTCTCAGACCGCCCATCTGCTCGTGGTTACCTGTAAGAAGAAGGGGAGCCTGCTTGTGAAGAAGGAGGCGTTCTCTCCCGAAGAACTTGCCATGATTGAGCGGCTCGCTGACCGCGGGCGGAGCGCCGATACGGATTGCCGCACCTAAAGATTCGAACCTACAGCCCCCGGTTAACAGCTTTTGCTCCGCCTTGGGCTGCCGGGCAACAAAAAACCCGCGGGATCCGCGGGTCGGAGTTTTATGGCTTCCGGGTAGGATGCGAACCTGCAGCCCCCGGTTAACAGCTTTTGCTCTGCCTTGGGCTGCCGGGGCAACAAAAAACCCGCGGGATCCGCGGGTCGGAGTTTTATGGCTCCCCGGGTAGGATTCGAACCTACAACCCTCCGGTTAACAGCCGGATGCTCTGCCGTTGAGCTACCGAGGAATGAGCAAGCGCTTCATGCGCAAGTGGAAATTATACCGTAACGCCGATGTTTGGCAATACTTATTTTTCAACTTGTAAGCGCACTTCACGGGCTCAGCAAACCTGTTTCGGGAAACCGCGCGAAGATTGGCCCCCGCTTGCGGGATCAGTACACCATGCCCATGGTTTCGCGTACCTCGTCAAGCGTAGCGTCGGCGATTTCGTTCGCGCGGCGGTTGCCGTCGTGCAGCACATCTTCGATGTAGGCCATATCCTGCGCAAGCTCCTGACGCTTGGCACGGATAGGCTCGAGGTAGCCGTTCACGCTTTCGGTGACGTACTTTTTGAGTGCGCCCGAGCCGCCGTCGCCGATCTCGGCCGCTATATCCTGCTCGGTGCGGCCCGTGCAGAGCGCTGCCGTGGTTATGAGAGCCGAGACGCCGGGGCGTCCTTCGGGGTCGAACGTGATGAAGCGCTCGGAATCGGTCTGGGATTTCTTGATGAGCTTCGCCGTTTCCTCGGCTGTTGCGGAAAGCGCAATGGCGTTGCCGTAGCTCTTCGACATCTTGCGGCCGTCGAGGCCGGGAATCGCGGGCGCATCGTTCAGGAGGCCGTCGGGCTCGGGGAACACGTGTCCGTAGCGCTCGTTGAAGCGGCGCGCGATCAGGCGGGTCTGTTCGATGTGGGGCAGCTGGTCTTTGCCGACCGGCACGATGTTGCCTTTGCAGAACAGGATGTCGCAAGCCTGATGCACGGGGTAGGTGAGCAGAAGTCCCGAGAGCACATGACCCGAAGCCTCCATCTCCGCCTTCACCGTGGGGTTGCGCATGAGTTCGGATTCGGTGACGAGCGAGAGGAAGGGGAGCATGAGCTGGTTTAAGGCCGGTACGGCGGAATGGGTGAAGATGATGGTCTTTTCCGGATCGATGCCGCAGGCGAGGTAGTCGATCACCATGTTGCGCACGTTGTCGGCGACGTTCTCGGTCGTGTCGCGGTCGGTGATCACTTGGTAGTCGGCGATGATGATGCGCGTGGTGACGCCGAGGTCCTGCAGCCGGACGCGCTCGCGGATCGTACCGAAATAATGGCCGAGATGAAGCCTTCCCGTCGGGCGGTCGCCTGTCAGCATGGTGTACTTTTCGGGATGCTCGGACAGATCGGCGCGGATCTCGTCGGAGCGCTTGCGGCTGGTCTCGTAGCTGTCGATGCTCATAGCCTTCTCTTTCATGGTCGTGCGGGTGTGCGTTTGCGATTCGACCAGTATAGCGTTTTTCGCGCGAGGCTCGAAGACGTTTGTGCCGAGGATCGCGTCTACGACGGTCGATTTCCGGGCCGCACGAGAGGTGAAGCGTGCTTCGCCCGCAAACCCAAGGTGGCAGAACCGACCAGTCATAGAGTACCTATTCTATGCTGCCCCATGCAGGCTCGCGCAAGCTCGGTGCAGGCCCGCGCCCGCACCCCGCATCGACCGGCCCCGCCCTGTGCGTATTCATTTCTAGATCGTGCCGATTTCTTGTTGCGTCCGTACAGCGCGTATAATGGTGAAAAAATGACTGAGGAGTCAAACATGGCGTTCGTGGAGTTTCGCGATGTGCGGAAGACATACAGGATGGGCGAAGTCGAGGTCGCTGCCGTAGACGGCATGACGTTCGACATCGAAGAAGGCGAGCTCGTCGTCGTGGTGGGGCCTTCCGGTGCGGGCAAGACCACGCTGTTGAACATGCTCGGCGGTATGGATTCGAGCACATCGGGAACCATCGTGCTCGACGGGCGGGAGGTGAGTTCGTTTACCGCGAAAGAACTCACCTATTATCGCCGCTACGACATCGGGTTCGTCTTCCAGTTCTACAACCTCGTGCAGAACCTCACGGCACTCGAGAACGTCGAGCTCGCCTCGCAGATATGCAAAGATCCCCTCGATCCGGCCGAGGTGCTTCGCCGGGTGGGTCTCGGGCATCGGCTCGACAACTTCCCGGCGCAACTCTCAGGCGGCGAGCAGCAGCGCGTGGCCATCGCTCGCGCGCTTGCGAAGAACCCGAAGCTTTTGCTGTGCGACGAGCCCACCGGTGCGCTCGACTACCAGACGGGCAAGGCAATCCTCAAGCTCTTGCAGGAAACGAGCAGCCGAATGGGCCGTACGGTCGTGCTCATCACCCATAACCAGGCGTTCACGGCGCTGGCCGATCGCGTGGTCCATGTTCGCGAGGGGCGTGTTTCTGCGGTCGAGATTAACGAAAATCCCGTCTCAGCCGACACGATCGAGTGGTAAGCGCCGATGCGGAGCGCCTTCACTAAAGATTTCGTGCGGTCGATTTCGCATTCGCTCGGCCGGTTCCTCGCCATTGCGGCGATCGTCGCGCTCGGAACGGGTTTCTATGCCGGTCTGCGCATGACAGCGCCCGATATGGAGCTTTCAGCCGATGCGTACTATGACGGCACAGCGCTCTACGACATTCGCGTGCTTTCGACGATGGGTCTTACCGACGACGACGTTGAGTCGCTGGGAGCCGTAGAGGGTGTGAGGGCCGTGATGCCCGCGTATGAGGTGGACGCCATGTCGCTCGTGAACGGCGAGCAGACAACGATGCGCATCCATTCGCTTGATGTGGCAGCGGCGGAACAAAGCGATACTTCCGACGGGGTGAATGCCATATCGGACGACGCAGAGTACCTGAACCGCCCCTTGCTCGTCGAGGGTTCGTGGCCGAGCGCGCCTGACGAGTGCGTTGTGTCGGCCGATGTCGTTATGGCAACCCCGCTTGCCCTTGGCGATACGATCGAGCTGACCGAGGGCTCGCAGGATCTCGCCGATACGCTCGTTTCGAACACGTTCACGATCACCGGGTTCGTGCGGTCGTCCTACTACACATCGACAGGTAGCCTCGGCACGACGAGTCTCGGCAGCGGCGCGCTCGGGCAGTACCTGTACGTTTCCGCCTCGTCGTTCGCCGCCGACCTTCCCTATACCGAAGCGTACGTGAGCGTTTCAGGCGCCGAAGACGAACTCGGTGCGAGCGATGCGTACGCCGAGACCGTGTTGTCGGTTCTCGCGCGCATCGAGGATAAGGCTCCCGAGCTTGAAGCGCGCAGACTTGCCGAAGTCAAGCAGGAAGCGCAAGACGAGCTCGATGAGAACAGGGAAGCGTACGAGCGCGAGCGTGCAGACGCCGATACCCAGCTTGCGGAAGCGAAGCAGAAGCTCGACGATGCGAAGCACGAACTCGACGAAGCGAAGGCAACGCTCGATGCCACGCCTGCCCAGCTCGATGCGGCAGCGGCGACGATCGCGGCCAACGAGCAGACGATTTCGTCTGGGCAAGCGGACTTCGACGCTGGGGTGCAGGAGCTCGAAAACCAGCGTGGTGACGCCCAGACGCAGTTCGACCGCGCGCAGGCGACGATCGACGAACAGCAGGTCCAGCTCGACACTGCGCAGGCGACACTCGCCGAGCTCGAGCCCCAGCTTGTCGCAGCCCAACAGCAGCTTGCGAACATGCAGGAGAGCGACCCCAACTACGCCGAGCTTGCGGCAAAGGTGGCGGCGCTCGATAAGAATGTCAACGATATCAAAACAGCGCTCGGCCAGGGCATTCCCGCGCTTGAAGAAGCGCGCTCTCAGCTCGCAGAACAGAGACAATCGGCGCAGCAGCAGTTTGCCGATGCCCAGACCCGGCTTGACAGCGCCGCTGCAGAACTAGAAAGCGGCAGGGCTCAGCTTGAGCAGGGCAGAGTGCAGCTCACCCAAGCCCGGCAAACCTATGAGGACGGAAAGCGCGCCTTTGAAGAGGGACTCGCCGAATACGAGGACGGTCTTTCCGAATACGAGCGGCAGAAGGCGGAAGCCGACGAGAAGCTCGCCGATGCAAAGAAGAAGCTCGATGATGCTCAGGCGAAGATCGACGATATCGAAGCGCCCGAATTCTACGTCATGGACCGCACGAAGAACGTCGGGGCGGAAAGCTTTAAGTCCGATGCGCAGCGCGTCGATCAGATCGCCCAGGTATTCCCGTTCATCTTCTTCCTTGTAGCTGCGCTCGTAGCGCTCACCACGATGACGCGCATGGTCGAAGACGAACGCGTGCTCATCGGCACGTTCAAGGCGCTCGGGTACGGCAAGGGCCGCATTTCGTTCAAATACCTTGCATACGCGGGCATCGCGAGCGGGGCGGGGGCGCTCATCGGCATCGGCGTGCTCTCGCAGGTGCTTCCCGCCGTTATCATGAACGCTTACGGCATCATCTACGAGGTTCCAGGAGCGCGTACGCCCATCGATTTCGGCATTGCGGCGCTCTCAGCCGGTCTCGGCATCGGGGTTACGCTCGTCGCGACGGCGGCAGCGGTCGCATCGACTTTGCGCGAGCGGCCCGCGACGCTCATGCTTCCCCGCGCTCCGAAGGCGGGCAAGCGCATTCTGCTCGAGCGCATCGGGCCTTTGTGGCGGCGCACGTCGTTCTCGTGGAAGGTTACATTCAGAAACATCTTCCGCTACAAGAAGCGATTCTTCATGACGCTCATCGGCATCGCCGGCTGCACGGCGCTGTTGCTTACCGGGCTCGGGCTCTCGGACGCCATCAACGACATCATCGCCAAGCAGTTCGGGCAGATTTACCAGTACAACACCACTATCGGGCTTGTTGACGATCCGACCGAAGAAGATACGGCAGCGCTTTTTGCGGCGATAGACGATGCTAACGCTGTCGAAGCGTACGCGTACGCCGACACTTCGGCTATGACCGCTCGCGCTCCCGGCATGAAAGACCAAACCGTGCACCTCGTGGTGCCCGAAGACCCCGCCGAGTTCCAATCGTTCGTCACGATGCGCGAACGGGTGAGCCAACAGCCGCTCGACCTTACCGGAGACGAGGTCTTCATAAGCGAGAAGCTGGCGACGGTGCTCGGCGTCGGGGTGGGTGACGAGATCGAGCTTGCCGAGCAGGATGCGATCGGCAACACCACCGACGAGGGCTATGCGGTTACCGTCACGGGTATCATGGAAAACTACGTGAGCCAATACGTGTTCATGACACCGGAATTCTACGAGCGCGTTTCGGGGGAAGACCCGCTGTTCTCAACCATATTCGCCAAGTCCTCTTCCGATCCCTCGATCCGTTCGGCCTTAAGCGACGAGCTGCTTTCGATCGAGTCGGTTAAAACCGTCGGTTTCAACGACGAGACCATCGACTCGTACGAGAAGATGCTCGGCAGCGTGAACTCGATCGTCGTCGTGCTCGTGGTGGCTGCGGCGGCACTCGCGTTCGTGGTGCTCTACAACCTTACGAACATCAACATCACCGAGCGCAAACGCGAGATCGCCACCCTCAAGGTGCTCGGGTTCACGCCGCGCGAGGTGGATGCGTACATCTTCCGCGAGATCATGCTGCTTACGGTGATCGGCTGTGCGGTCGGACTCGTGTTCGGCGTGTTCATGGAGAATTTCGTGGTGGTGACCGCCGAGGTCGACCAGATCATGTTCGGGCGCGAGATCCACGCGGCGAGCTTTGCGCTGGCGTTTTTGCTCACGATGGCGTTTGCGGCGCTCGTGGCGCTTGCCATGCGGCGCAAGCTCGCAAAGATCGACATGGTGGAGAGCCTCAAGTCGAACGAGTAGGACGAGCCGGGCCATACGGTTGGCGGCGGTTCGGCGGCATGCGGCGAGGCTGGCATAGCGAAGATGCGCTGGCTAGGGCGATTTGGCAAAACACGCGACAGGCATCGCGAAGGTGGGCTGGCTGCGACCACCTACCGCATGTCGCATGGCCGATGCGTCCCGGCTTCGGATGCGCCCAGTCGCCCTCGTCTGGCGATTTCGCGCATGCCCCGCCTTGTGCTTGCGCGGCCTTGCGCGAACCGATACCATATGCCCTCGTGATTATGCAACTCGAACATATCTCCAAAGCGTTCGGCAGCCGCGTGCTGTTCTCCGATGTGACGTTTCGGCTCGAAGAGCACGACCGGCTTGCGCTCGTCGGTCCGAACGGCGCGGGCAAGACGACGCTTCTGAACATCATCTCCGGCGAGGAAGACGCCGATTCGGGGCGCGTGCTCTTTGCGAAGGGGGCGGCCGTCGGCTACCTCGAGCAGGAAGCCATCGAAATGGAAGACCGCCCGATTTTCGAGGAGGTCATTTCATCTCAGGTTGAGATTCTGCAGGCAGAGCAGCACCTTCGCCGCCTCGAACATGCACTCGGCGACGATCCGAGCGAGTCCGAGCTTGCAGCCTGCGGACGCGCCCGCGACATGTACGAGGCGCTCGGCGGCTACACGCTCGAACCGCGCGTGCGCAGCGTCATGTTCGGCCTTGGGTTCAAAGAAGAGGACCTCGAGCGTTCGACGACCGAGTTCTCGGGCGGCTGGCAGATGCGCATCGCACTCGCGAAGCTGCTCATCAGAAACCCCGAAGTGCTCCTGCTCGACGAGCCGACGAACCACCTCGACCTCGAAAGCGTCAAATGGCTTGAGGGGTTTTTGCGCGGTTACGCGGGCACCGTCGTCGTGGTCAGCCACGACCGCGCATTCATGGACAACATGGTCGACCGCGTCGCTGAAATCGACAACGGGGAAGTGACGCTGTACAAGGGCAACTACTCGGCGTACCTGCGCGCCCGCGAGGCGCACATCGAAAGGCTCAAGGCCGCCGCCGAGAAGCAAGCCGAGGAGATCGCCCATATGGAGGCGTTCGTCGAGAAGTTCCGCTACAAGGCCACGAAAGCCAAGCAGGTGCAGGACCGCGTCAAGAAGCTCGAGAAGATCAAGCGCATCGAGGTGCCCGAGGAGAAGAAGAAAGTCCGCTTCAACTTCAAGCAGCCGCCGCGCACGGGCGATAAGGTGGTCGGCGTCGAGCACGTGCAGAAGCGCTTCGGCGAGCACGTGGTATATGAAGATCTCAACGTGACGCTGTACCGCGGCGACAAAGTGGCGCTCGTCGGCCCCAACGGGGCAGGCAAGTCGACGTTGCTCAAGATGGTGGCCGGCGCGCTTGCCCCCGATGCGGGGTCGATCGATTACGGCATCCATGTTACGAAAACCTATTACGCCCAGCATCAGCTCGAAGAGCTCAACTCGGGCAACACCGTGTTCGAGGAGCTCGACCGCGTAGCACCGGGCTGGTCCATTTCGCAGGTGCGCACGCTTTTGGGCGCGTTTCTGTTCGAGGGCGATGCCGTGGAAAAGCGCGTGAGCGTGCTTTCGGGTGGCGAGAAGAGCAGGCTCGCGCTTGCGAAGATGCTCGTGGCCCCCACGCCGCTTCTGTGCCTCGACGAGCCGACGAACCACCTCGACATCGCAAGCGCCGATATCCTCGAGCAGGCTCTGAAGCAGTTCGAGGGAACGATCCTCTTCATCACACACGACAGGCATCTCATTCGAGGCGTGGCGAACCGCATCATCGAAGTGGAGCCCGGCCGCGTTACCAACTACGACGGCGACTACGATTACTATCTGTTCAAGAGCGGCAAGCTCGAGGGTGAAGCCCCAGCCGAGCGGTCGCTCGTCGACGAGATGGTGGGGGATGCCTCGCGAACGCTCGGTAAGGCGGCCTCGGGAAAAAACGGTGCCAAGTCCACGGGGAAAGGCGCGGCCAAAGCTACCGGGAAGGGTTCCCTGAAAAAACCCGCAGCCCTTGGCGGCAATGCGGATAAGCCAACCGAAACCGTTGTTACAGTGAACAGGCGAGCGCGCTCGGGCGAAGCTGCCGCCCCCGTTGAGGACGTGCAGCTTACCGCCCCACGCGGTAGTGCCCCGAAAACCAAGGAGCAGAAGCGAAAAGAAGCCCAAGCCCGCAATCGCGCCTACGCCGCGCTCAAGAACCATCGCAAGCGCATCGAAGAACTCGATCGCCAGATGGCTGCCGACAACGCGCGCATGGACGAGCTCATGGCGCTCATGGCCGATCCGTCGTTCTACACCAACGAGGATGCGTCGAGCGATGCGATTGCCGAGCACGCGAAGCTCAAACAGCGCCTCGCTTCCGCTGAGGAGGAGTGGTTCACCCTCACCGAGGAGCTCGAAGAGGAGCTGCGCCGCCAGCAGGAAGATGCCTGATGGGCGAAGCGCGCGCATTGGGCCGCCTGCACATCGTGCTCTTCGAACCCGAGATCCCTCAGAACACCGGTAACATCGCCCGCACCTGCGCTTGCACGGGTGCGGTGCTCCACCTGGTGAAGCCGATGGGGTTTCGCCTGACGAGCAAACATCTCGATCGCGCCGGGCTCGATTACTGGAATGAGGTCGAGATCGTGCGCCACTCGTGCACGGCTGCGTTTCTCGAGGAGCATACGGGGTGCGAACTCCACTTCTTCACGGGAAAAGCCGAGCGTTTGTACACCGATGTGCCGTACGGTTCCGAACCGTATCTCGTATTCGGACGCGAAAGCCGTGGCATCGACGAAGCTATTCTCGAAGCCCGCACGGGTGCGTGCGTGCGCATCCCCATGCGCGAGGGTCTGCGCAGCCTGAACCTCTCGAATGCAGTGGCCGTCGGCACGTACGAAGTACTGCGCCAGCGGGGCTTTCGGGGGTTGGGATAAGCGCCTGCACGTGTGCTGAGCAGCGGATCCGCACTCGGCTCGACTTCCAATCGCGCAATCGGACGCTTACTGCAAGTACCCGGCTCGACTGCCAATCGCGTAATCGGGCGCTTGCAGCAAGTAGGGTAAGGGTTGGATAGCAACGGTCGGTTGGCGGTCATGTGTTCCCGCTGGCTCCGATTCTGGCACAAAATCCGAGGTTTGACAAATACCAAAGAAATTACTTAATGAACTGATATATAGAGAAACCTGCGATCAGGTACTATGCAGATTGGTTATCGGAAAAATTTAAGTACATTCTTCCTTAATTGTCAAACCTCGGATTCTGTGCCAAGATTGAGAAGTTCCCGAACAAAGTGCGTTCGCCCACGTGCAATCGAGCGCTCCCGGCCATCGCTTCTGATTCCTGTTCGAACTCCGAACGTCTTGAAAGCCGTGTCTTCGATCATCGCTCACGACGCGCTGGGCGCCGCACCCGATACCGCGGACGCGCCGCCGCTACGGGAACTTGTGAAATTTTGCGGGCACGGTGTTCTGCGCGGCGCACTCAGGGTAGACTGGCTATCACTATGAATGCAATCGATATCCCATACCTCATCTGCAGCGTCCTAAGCTTCATCCCCGCCATCGTGTTCCACGAGGTGGCGCACGGCTTCGCTGCGTACAAGCTCGGCGATCCTACGGCGAAAAGCCAAGGAAGGCTCTCGCTCAACCCGCTTAAGCACGTCGATCCGTTCGGTACGGTCATCATGCCGGCATTGCTCATGCTCATGAACATGCCGGTGTTCGGCTACGCAAAGCCTGTGCCATACAATCCGCGCTACTTCAAGAACCCGCGCAAAGGCGATCTTATCGTGGGCCTTGCGGGGCCTGCAGCCAATCTCGTCATGGCGTGCGTCGCGGCGCTGCTTCTCTGGGTGATCGAACTCGTGGTTCCCGCCTCGGCGTTCCAAAACGAGCTCCTCTTCTACTTTTGCTATCTGTACCTGCCCTTGTTCGGGCTCATCAACCTGTTTCTCATGTTCTTCAACCTGCTGCCCATCCCGCCGCTTGACGGCTCGTCTATCTTCGCGTTCATCCTGCCCGCGAAATACCTGCCGAAGTACTACCGCATCCAGCAGTACGCTTTGCCCATCTTCATGATCGTGGTCATCGCCGTTCCCTACATCTTGAAAGTGAACCCGATCGGCATGTACCTCAACGCCACGGCGTACAATCTGGCGCGGCTCATGGGCCTCATCTGAGAGCGGGGTTTCCATGTCGTACAAGGTTCGCATAGAGAGCTTCGAGGGGCCGTTCGATCTACTGCTCTATCTTGTGAGCAGGCAGAAGGTCGATATTGGAGCCATCTCCATTACCGAGATCGCCGATCAGTACCTCGCCGAGGTTTCGCGTATGACGAACCTCGACCTCGACGTGGCGAGCGATTTTCTGCTCGTCGCCTCCACGCTGCTCGAGATCAAGGCCGCAAGCCTCATTCCCCAGGAAAAGTCGGCGACCGTCGAGGAATTCCAAGAGATTGCGCCGAACGAGGCGCGCGACATCCTCGTGGGCCGCTTGCTCGAGTACAAGAAGTTCAAGAACGCGGCTGCGGGGCTCCATGCGCGGTTCGTCGCCGAGGGGCGTATGCATGCGCGCCCGTTCGGGCCCGACCTGAACTTCCTTTCGCTCGTGCCCGACTACCTCGAGCACGTCACGCTCGATGCGCTCGCGTACCTGTGCGCTGCAGCCTACGCGCGCCGCGACATCTTCCTGCTCGAATCGGAGCATATCGCCGCGAAGCCGATCCCGGTCGAGGTGCACGTGCGGGCCATCCATCAGCGTATCAAAAACAGCAAGCACCTTCGCTTCTCCGAGCTCGTCGATGCGAAAACGCCTGTGCCCATCGTGGTCGTGACGTTTCTTGCCGTCCTCGAGCTCTACAAGCGTTCCATGGTAACCATCAGGCAGAAGACTTCGTTCGGCGACATCGACATCGATTTCATCGAGGGTTCGGGCGAGCTCATCTTCGATGGCGACGACGCCATCACCTCGATAGGGGAGGACTAGACATGTTTTCGGGTTTGCAGGATTACCAGCTCAAGGGCGCGCTCGAGGCGATGCTCTTTGTCACCGACGAACCGGTGAGCACGATCACGCTCGCCGACATGCTCGAAGTCGAGCCGGGCGAGGTAGAATGCGCGCTTGTCGATCTGCGTGCGCAGCTCGAAGACGAGAACCGCGGAATCCAGCTGCGCGAGGTTGCGGGAGGGTGGCGCTTGTATACCCACCCGGTATACCACGAACTCATCGAGCGGTACGTGTTGTCGTGGGATACGCGCAAGCTCTCGCAAGCTGCTATGGAAACGCTTGCGATCGTCGCATACAGCCAGCCCGTCACCCGCGCCGGGGTAGCGTCGGTGCGCGGTGTAAACTCCGACAGCTCGATCAACTCGCTCGTTGAGAAGGGCCTCGTGCGCGAAGCGGGGACCGAGGATGCTCCCGGCAATCCGACGCTTTATGCCACAACACGTACTTTCCTTGAGAAGTTCGGCCTGCGCTCGACTGCCGATTTGCCCGACATTGCCGAATACGCTCCCGACGACGAGACGCGCGCGTTCATCCGCGAGCGCTTGAGTGCGACGAAATCTGATGCTCCGCTCGATGGGGCGGAGGGGTACGAGGAGTTCGAGGCCCAGTTCGACATCGACGAAATGGCCGATGGCGTTTCGGCGACGCCGAGAGATGCGGACGCTCGAACGGGGGCGAGCGCGCCGGACGCCGAAGACGGCGAAAGATCCGTTCGGCAAAGCGACGCGCCGCAGGGCCAAGCGCTCCTTGCCGAAGCGATGGCTGCGGGATTCGGTCTTGTGGAAAAGATAGATTTCGATGAGCTTACCTTCGAAGAAGACTAACGAAGGACGATCCGCGGACGTGGGAAGCGCACGCGGCGAAAACCTGTCAGCAGAGACCGCAGCCGAAGCGGACGGGCGCTCCCTGGCTGCCGAAGGGGTCCACGGCGCCACGCGATCCGTGGATGCGGAAAGCGCACGCGGCAGCGAGCAGGGCGAGCGCATCGTCCCCATGCGCCTGCAGAAGTTCCTCGCGCGCGCCGGTGCGGCTTCAAGGCGCGGTTCGGAAAATCTCATGACGGCGGGGCGCGTCACGGTCAACGGAATCACGGTAACCGAGCTTGGAAGCAAGGTCGATCCGCGCATCGACGAGGTGGCTGTCGATGGAATCGTCGTTCAGCTCTCGGATAGGCCGGTCACGCTTGCGCTCAACAAGCCTTCCGGCGTAGTTACAACGATGTCGGATCCGCAGGGGCGCCCCTGCGTGGCAAGCCTCGTGCCCACCGACCGCTATCCGGGGCTCTATCCGATCGGGCGGCTCGACCTCGATACGACGGGGCTTCTGCTCTTTTCAACGGACGGCGAGCTGGGTCATGCCCTGCTCCACCCCAAGAAGCATGTGGAAAAGCGCTACATAGCCCTTGTCGAAGGAAAGCCGAGCGAAAAGGAACTCGAACGGCTGCGCGCGGGCATCGAGCTCGATGACGGCATGACGCTTCCCGCCAAGGTCGAGGTGCTTGCGGGCGAAGCGGCGAAGCGGGCGTTCGCGGATTTAACCGAGACGGCTCGGCAAGGTGCTCCCGCGTCCCGGGAGTACGCCCGCAAACTCGACCTGCGCGCAGCGCGAAGGTCGGTCGTGAGCATCCGCATCCACGAAGGCCGCAAGCGCCAGGTGCGCCGCATGCTGGAAGCCGTCGGCCATCCGGTCGTGCATCTGCATCGCACCCATTTCGGGCCTATCGCGCTCGGGGCCCTCGAGCCGGGCGCATGGCGCGAAATCGACGGCGAGGAACTTGCCGCTCTCTCTAGCGCTTTGCGCCGATGATGCTAGAATACCTTACTGAACCCGTTGTGTAAGGAGTGGAATTTCAGGCATGTCTGTGTGCGCAAATAAGATAGCGGTGATCGGACTCGGCCTCGTGGGAGCGTCGTTTGCGGCTGCCTACCGCGAGCAATGCCCCGATGCCGAAGTGCTCGGTGTGGACGTCTCGCACGAAACGCTCGCTGCGGCGCTTGGCAAGGAGTGGGTCACCGAAGCGGTCGCACCCGATGATCCTGCGTTCGAAGCGTTTGTGGAAGACGGATGCGGCATCGTGGTCGTGGCAACTCCCCTCGCTGCGGTCGACGAGTACTTCGAGAGGCTCGCTGCTTGGGACTACCGCGGTATCGTTACCGATACCGCCTCGACGAAGGCGCACGTTCTCGATGCGGCTGCCGAGCTTCTTCCTCATCCGCACAACTTCGTTCCGGGCCATCCCATGGCAGGTTCCGAGGTGAACGGCATCGAAGGGGCCCGCTCCGACTTGTTCAAAGGTGCCCACTGGATACTCTGTCCCGACGAGAACACCCGGGCGGAGCATTTCCAGTTGCTCCATGAGATCATCACAGGCCTCGGAGCCCGCGTCATCTCGCTTCCGCGAGAAGATCACGACGAAGCGGTTGCGGTGGTAAGCCATGTGCCGCACATCGTTGCTTCCTCGCTTGTCGAGCTCGCAAGCCGCCATGCCGACGATCAGCAGGCGCTGTTCCGTCTCGCTGCGGGCGGATTCAAGGATTCTACGCGCATCGCGGCCGGTTCACCGAAGCTCTGGAGCGGCATCGTGTTCGACAACGCCGACGCTTTGAGCAGAGGCCTCGCCGAGATGCAGGGCATTTTAGGCCAGTTCGCGACCGCGCTCGAAACGGGGGATCGCGAAACCATGCGTGCGCTTCTTGCCGATGCGGCCGAAGCCCGCAGAGCGCTTCCCGCCGCCTGGGTGCCGAGCACCGAGAAGCTTCTGGAGGTGCGCATCCCCATGGAAGATCGCAAAGGCGTCGTCGCCGAAGCCACGACGATCGCGAGCCAGGCGGGGTGCAACATCCAGTCCATCGAAATCGACCATATCACCGAAGACAGTGCCGTTTTGAGCCTCGTCCTCACCGACGAGGGGGATGTCGGACAGCTGTCCGCCCAGCTCATCAAGGCAGGTTTTTCGGTATCGTTCAGCCCGCTTCGTCCGAAGGAGTACACCCATGTCGACTGAATCAGGGAAAACCGTCATCCGTCCGCTTACTGCGCCGATCGAGGGGTCGACCCATGTTCCGGGCGACAAGAGCATCTCGCACCGCGCCGTGCTGCTCTCTGCGATGGCCGAAGGGACCTCGCAGGTAACGGGCATCCTCGATTCGGCCGACGTGCGCTCGTCGATTGCGGCGGCCGAAGCGCTCGGTGCGAAGGTGTCGCTTGAGAAGCAACCCGACGGCAGCCTTGCAGGCGGCATCACCGGCTGGGGGGCGTCAGGTCCCGCCGAGCCTGCCGAACCGATCGACTGCGGCAACTCGGGTACGACTGCGCGCCTGCTCATGGGTATGCTCGCGCCGTGGCCCGTGAGCGTTACCGTCACGGGAGACCAGTCGCTCCAAAACCGACCCATGCGCCGCATCACGGCTCCGCTCATGAAGATGGGCGTTCGCTTTACTCCCGAAGGACGCGAGACGCTGCCCATCACGGTATGCGGTACGAAATCCCTGAAAGCGATCACCTACGATGCGCCGATGGCGTCGGCTCAGCTCAAAACCGCCATCCTGCTCGCGGGCGTGTACGCAGACGGAACGACGACCGTCAACGAGCCCGCCGAATCGCGCAACCACACCGAGCTCATGCTGCCCGAGTACGGCATCCGCACGACCGCAGCTGCCCGCACGGCGAGCGTCGTCGGTCCGAGCATCCCCGCTGCGGCCGAAGTCGTCGTTCCCGGCGATCCCTCTTCGGCGGCGTTCCTCGTGTGCGCGGCGCTTCTGAAGCGCGGCAGCTCCATCCAGATCGAGAACGTGAGCCTCAACACGGCCCGCATCGGGTTCACCCGCACGCTCGAGCGCATGGGAGCCGACATCGCGGTGCGCCATACCGGCTCGGAGGGCAAGGAGCCCTACGGCATCATCGAGGCGGCGTATACCGAGGGGCTGCGCGGCTGCGAGGTGCCCGCCGAGAAGATCGCGAGCATCGTCGACGAGGTGCCGGTGCTCGCGCTCGTGGCGGCCCATGCGCGCGGCGTCACGGTGTTTCGCGACGTGAGCGAGCTGCGCGTGAAGGAGACCGACCGGGTGGCGGCCATCCTCGAGGGGCTCGAGACGCTCGGCGTCGACGCGTGGATCGACGGCAACGACCTGTTCGTCGAAGGCCAGCCCGGCCTGCGCGCCGAGCAGGGAAGCGTGTTCGATTCGAAGTGCGACCATCGCCTCGCGATGACGTGGGCGCTCGTGGGCTTGTGCGGCCCGGTGCCGATCGAGGTGGAGAACTTCGATTCGGTGAAGATCAGCTATCCGGAATTTCTGAACGACATTGAAAGGTTGACGCGATGATCATAGCGATAGACGGCCCGTCGGGGGCGGGGAAGTCGACGGTGGCGAAAGCCGTTGCGAAGAAGCTCGGGTTCTCCTGCCTCGATACCGGCGCGATGTATCGGGCCGTTGCCTGGCAGGCGCTGTCAGACGGCGTGGCGCTCGACGACGGGGAGGCGCTCGGCCGCATCGCGCGCGAATGCGACATCGAGTTCGGCCACGTAGAAGGCGACCCCATCCCGAAGCGCGTGTTCATCGGCGGCACCGAAGTCACCGACGCCATCCGCACGGCGCAGATAGACAAGGCGGTGAGCCCCGTGTCGGCGGCCGCTCCGGTGCGCGAGGCCCTCGTGTCCCAGCAGCAGCGCATCGGGCGCGCGGGCGATTACGTCGTCGAAGGCCGCGACATCGGCACGGTCGTGTTCCCCGAGGCCGAAGTGAAGGTGTTTCTGACCGCATCCGACGAGGAGCGCGCCCATCGCCGCGTGCGCCAGAACGTCGATCGCGGCGTCGGCTCGATCGATTACGACGAGGTGCTCGCCGATCTCAAGCGCCGCGACGAGCACGATTCGTCCCGCGCGACCTCCCCGCTCAGGCCCGCTGACGACGCGGTGCGCATCGATTCGACCGATGCCTATATAGAAGATGTGATCGAGCGTATCTGCGAGATGGCACGCGAGGCTATGAACCGCTAGAATAGGGTGCTTGAGTCAGGGCCGTCAGATTGTACGGCCAATCCGCCGAAGCCGGTGGTTTCGGCGCGATGCGAGCCATTCGAAGGAACCCGATGAGTCTGTTTCTGCCATACGAGAAGATGTGGGACATGCCGCTTGGCGGTGTATCCCAAGAAAAGCAAGTGCCCCACTGGGCGGGAAACATCATATACGGATTCCTCGCAGTAGTGTTCAAGCTGTGCTTTCGCTATCGAGTCGATGGGCGCGAGAACCTGCGTGGTTTCAAGGATACGTCGGGCGTGCTCGTCGTGAGCAACCACACGTCGTTTCTCGACGTGGCGTTCATGTACCTTTCCGCCCGACCGAGCCAATGGATCCGCTTTCTTGGGCGCGAGAGCCTGTTCGACAACGCGCACGGGCTCGTAGGCCAGATACTGTCGCGTGTGGGCGCGTTTCCCATCAAGCGGGATTCGGCTGACCGCTCTGCCATCAAACGCGCGAGCCGCATGCTTAAGAACAAGGAATGCGTGGGCATCCTTCCCGAAGGCACGCGACGCAACAAAGGCTCGATGAAGCCCGAGTTGCATAGCGGCGCTGCGTTCATCGCGCGGATGGGACATGCGCCGATCCTTCCCATGACGGTGCGCAACGCCGAGAAGGTGAAGGAGAAGGGCAAATTCTTCCGCTTTCCGAAAATCACGATCGAGTTTGGGACCCCGATCCTCGTCTCCGACTTCGATTTCCTCCCGAAAGACGAGCGGCTCGACGCGTGCACGTGGTACGCCATGCGCGAGTGCTTCGCGCTTTCGAAGCGCTGTGCGCCCGAAGAGGTGGATATGCGCGAGCTGTTCCCCGATTCGAAGGATTATGCCGAGGCGTTCGCCGCCCATCCCATCCCGACGCATACGACCGGCGAGCTCGCGGCTACCCTCGGTACCGCAGCAACCGCCGAAAAGAAAGCGAGTGCAGCATGAAGGTGATACGGGCGCGACACGCAGGTGCGTGCTACGGGGTGCAGCGTGCGCTCGACATGGCCTATGCGGCCATCTGCGACGGCAGCACCGCCTACACACTCGGGCCGCTCATCCATAACCCCCAGGTGGTAGCCGAGCTCAAGCAGCGCGGGGTCGGGGAGGCATCCTCGCTCGACGATATAGCCGAGGGCATTGTCATCATCCGCAGCCACGGTGTGGTGCCGCAGGTCAAGCAGGAGGCGGAACGGAAGGGCCTCCCCATCATCGATGCTACCTGCCCCCATGTCGCGCGCGCCCAGAAAGCGGCTTCAAGCCTTGCCGAAGCGGGATATCACGTGATCGCCGTCGGGGAGGCGGGACACCCCGAGGTCGAGGGTATGAAAGCCCATGCCGAGATTACCGGCAAACCGTGCCTCGTCGTGGCAACGCCCGATGAGCTGCCGGAGCATATCGACGAGCCGGTGGGCATCGTCGTGCAAACCACCCAGGCGAAGGAAGCGCTCGACGCCGTGGTGGACGAGCTTTTGGCCCGGGGAATCGAACCCCAGGTGAAGAATACGATCTGCTTCGCGACCAGGCAGCGTCAGGAAGCGGCTGCCGAGCTTGCCGAACAGGTCGACGCGCTCGTGGTGATCGGCGGCCGCAACTCGTCGAACACGACGAGGCTCTACGACATCTGCAAAGCCGTCTGCCCGAAATCGTACCATGTCGAGGTGCCCGACGAGATCGATCCCGCATGGTTTTGCGGCTGCGCGGTCGTTGGCGTGACCGCGGGCGCTTCGACGCCCGAAGATCAGATTGCCGCCGTCATCGAGCGGCTGGAGACGCTGTAGGCCATGAGCGACTCCGTCAAAGCGCCCATCGCGCAGGTGGCCGAGCAAAGCCCCTTCGACGATGCGGGGTTTTATCCCGGCTGCTTTGTCACGGCGATCGACGGCAAACCGGTCCGCGACATCATCGATTGGCGCTGGCTTACGGCCGGCGACGAAATGGAGGTTTCCTATATCGACGCTGAGGGCGATGCGGGAACCGTTGTGCTTGAGCGCGAACCCGGCGAGGGGTGGGGAGTGCAGTTTCGGGGCGCGATTTTCGATGAGGTGAAGCTGTGCCGCAACGCGTGCACGTTCTGCTTCATGCGCCAGCTCCCCGACGACGTGCGGCCCTCCCTCGTGCTGCGCGACGACGATTTTCGCCTGAGCTTTCTTCAGGGCACGTTCGTCACGCTCACGAACCTCACCGAAGAGGACGAAAAGCGCATCGTCTCGCAGCACATCTCGCCGTTGCGCGTATCGCTTCATGCCGTCTCGCCCGACGTGCGCCGCGGCCTCATCGGCAGGCACGCGCCGCATGGAATCGCCGCTTTGGACCGCTTGCTCGAAGCGGGCGTAGAGGTGCATGCGCAGATCGTGCTCCTTCCCGGGGTAAACGATGGCGAGGAGCTGATGAATACGCTTGCGTGGGCATACGGGCGGTCGGGCATCAGAAGCGTCGGCATCGTGCCGATCGGGTTCACCAAGCACCAGAGAACGTTCAGCAAAAGCTTCAACGACGAGGGCGATGCGCGCGCGGTCATTGAGCTTATCGAGCCGTTTCGGGCGCGCGCGCTCGCAGAGCGCAACACCCCCTGGGTGTTCGCCGCCGACGAGTTCTACCGAAACGCCTACCCAAACGACCTGCTCGACCATCTGCCTCCCGCATCGCACTACGGAGCCTTTGAGATGTTCGAAGACGGCATCGGCATCATCCGCTCGTTTGTGGACGACTGGGAGGCGAGCGCGGAAGAAGAGGCGCGCCTTGCGTCGGTGCTCGAGCAGCACGATGCGCAGGTGGGCTACGCGGTCGGCTACGCGCAGCGCGAGTTCCTCATCCCGCTTATCGAGCGCGGTCCGCTTCGTGAGCGATTCAGGGTGCTGCCGGTAAAAAACGAGTACTTCGGCGGCAACGTCGATGTGACGGGGCTTCTCACGGCATCCGACATCGTGCGCGAGATCGGACCTCTGGCGGATTTGGACTTCGTGGCGCTGCCCGCGGTGATGTTCAACGTCGACAACATGACGCTCGACGATTGGGATTTGGGGAAACTGCAAAACGAGGTAAGCGTTCCGCTTGGCGTGGTATCCTGTAATGCATCCGAGTATTTCGGGCAGATCGCCGAGCGCATAGAATCCGCAGCAGCCCTCGCATCGCCCGAAACCGCTTCATCCGAAGCTGGGAATCGAAGAGAATAAGGTATCAGGCATGGCATTACCGATAGTAGCAGTGGTGGGCAGGCCCAACGTGGGCAAATCCACCTTCGTCAACCGTATCGCCGAAGCAGATGAGGCCATCGTGCACGAGATGCGCGGCGTGACGCGCGACCGGTCGTATCACGAGGCTGATTGGAACGGCGTGCATTTCACGCTCGTGGACACCGGCGGCATCGAGATGGGAACCGAAGACGCCTTCCAGGGCTCGATTCGCGCCCAGGCGTTTGCGGCCACGCGTGAGGCCGACGTGATCGTGTTCCTCGTCGACGGGAAGACCGGCATCAACGCCGACGACGAGGAAGTCGCGCGCATCCTGCGCAAATCCGATAAGCCGATCATGCTCGCCGTCAATAAGATGGACACGCCGAACAGCGTCGACGAGATGTGGGAGTTCTACCAGCTCGGCCTCGGGGATCCCTGGCCCCTCTCGTCAATGCACGGAAACGGTACGGGAGATCTGCTCGACGCGCTGGTCGACGAGCTTAAACAGCTGCCCGAACAGGATGAGGACGAGCCTGAGCAGACGATCAACGTAGCCATCATCGGCCGCCCGAACGCGGGCAAGAGCTCGCTTGCGAATTGCCTGATCGAAAACGACCGGTCTATCGTGTCGGATGTCGCGGGCACGACGCGCGATGCTGTCGATACCACGATCGAACACGAGGGCCGCTTCTATACGATCGTCGACACGGCGGGGCTTCGCCGTAAAAGCCAAATCGACGAAGATGTCGAATACTACGGGTTCGTGCGTGCAATGCGGGCCATCGACCGCGCCGACGTGGCGCTGCTCGTCATCGACGCCTCGATCGGGTTGACTGATCAGGATCAGCGCGTTGCGGGCTTTGCCGCCGAGCGCGGGTGCGCCATGGTGATCGTGCTGAACAAGTGGGACCTCATCGACGGACCCGATGCCAAAGCCGAGATACGCGAGAAGATCGCCGACCGTATGACGTTTGTGGGCTACGCTCCCGTCATCTCGATCCAGGCCATAACCGGCAAGCGCGTGAACCGCATCTGGGATGCCGTCGACACCGCATACGCCAATTTCAGCCAGGGGATCTCTACGAGCAAGCTCAACACGTGGCTGCAAGGCATCAGGGATTTCGGCCATACCATCAGTCAGGGGAAGAAGATCCTCAAGATCAAATACGTGACGCAGACCGCAGTCAAGCCACCGCAGTTCACGTTCTTCGCCAACCACCCCGAAATCGTCGACGACAACTACGAGCGGTACCTTGAAAACCGTCTGCGCGACAGCTTCGATCTGACGGGGACGCCCATCAAGCTCAAATTCAAGCGGAAGGATTAAAGGATACATGGAAGGGGTCGCCTATTTCGCCGCCGTAGCCGTCGGATTGTTCGCGGTGGCGTTTTTGCTGGGGTCAATTCCCTTCGGGCTCATCATCTCGAAGGTGTTCTACCATACCGATATCCGCGAGCACGGCAGCGGAAACATCGGCACCACCAATGCCATGCGCACTATGGGTAAAGTGGGCGGTTCGGCGGTATTCGTGCTCGATTTCGGGAAAGGCCTGCTCTCGGGCGTACTCGCGATGATCGCGTGCTGGTATTTCGTTCCCGGAGGCGGGCTTTCCGTGGACGGCTCATCGCTGTTGAGCTACGATGATCTGCTGGCTGTCGCGTTTCTCGGCTGCACATGGGGCCACATCTTTTCGCCATGGCTCAAGTTCAAGGGCGGCAAGGGGATCGCGGTCGCCGTGGGGTGCATCTTCGTTACGTACGGCGTCGTGGGCGCCTGCCTCGAGCTCGCCATCTTCATCGTGCTCGTTTTGGTCACGCGATACGTTTCGGTCGGCTCGATCGCTGCAGCGCTCGCGTGTCCGTTTTTCGCGCTGTACTTCTTCTGGGGCGATTGGCTCGCCGTTGCGCTCTGTTCGATTGCGGGGCTTACCGTAGTGTGGGCTCATCGGGCTAACATCAAGCGGTTGCTCTCGGGCACCGAGAACCGCATCGGAAGCAAGAAGAAGGCGTAAGCGCAGAGTTCGCGGCATTGCGCTTCGAGTTCGGATACAAGGTTTGTTCGCCGTTTCCCGTTCGTTCGGAAAGCGGCTTGTGGGCGGCGCGGATGCCGCTTCGAAGGAGGCTTCATGAGCGTTGCGGTTATCGGAGCGGGATCGTGGGGAACGGCTCTGGCTCAGCTGCTCGGAACAAGCGGGCACGAGGTAGTCGTATGGGCGCGCAAGAACGAGGTGGTCGATGCGATCAACGAGCGGCACGTCAATCCCCGGTATCTGAGCGACGTGGCACTTTCCGAGAATGTGCGCGCAACCGTTTCGCATAAGCAGGCGCTTGCCGAAGCCGAATCGGTCGTCATTGTGACGCCGTCGAGCCTGATGCGCGAAACGGCTCAGGCGATAGCCCCGTATCTCATCGACGATACCCCGATCGTCATCTGCTCGAAAGGCGTCGAGGAGGGAAGCGGTCTTCTGCCGGTCGAGGTGTTCGAGGCCGAGCTCGGCGGCAGGGACCGGCTTGCGGTGCTCTCAGGCCCCAACCATGCCGAAGAGGTTGTGAAGCTCATGTTCTCTGCGACGGTGGTCGCTTCGTCGTCGCAGGCGACAGCGGAGTATTTTCAGCGCCTGTTCGCAACCGAGACGTTCCGCACGTACGTGAGCGACGACACGTGCGGTGTCGAGCTCTGCGCCGCGTTCAAGAACGTCATCGCCATCGCGGTGGGGCTTTCCTACGGCATCGGCTACGGCGACAACACCGCGGCCCTGCTCATGACACGCGGTCTCGCCGAAATGAGCCGACTCGTCGCGGCGTGCGGCGGAAACCCCATCACGTGTATGGGTCTTGCGGGCACCGGCGACCTCATCGCAACCTGCACCTCCCCCCACTCGAGGAACCGCCGCTTCGGGGCGATGGTCGCCGAAGGCAAGTCGCTCGCCGATTTCACGGAGGCGACCCACATGGTGGCGGAGGGTGCGCTTGCCTGCAGGACGATCCAGACGCTCGCCGACATGTACCATGTCGAGCTGCCGATCACCTCGGTCGTGCGCGGTGTGGTGTGGGAGGGTGCCGATGTGAAGCAGGCGGCCCTCGATCTTGCGAGCCGCCCGCTCACCACGGAGTTCTACGGCATTTGAGCGGCATGGGCGCGGAGGATAGACAGCCGGGCGAAGAGCTTGAGCGCACCTGCGGGCTGTTCGAGCAGGTACTCGAAGCACGCCTTGGAAGCATCGGCGAAAACGGTCTGCTCGAGCTCGTGTTCACAACGCTTGGACCTGCGATCACCGTCTGCGACGGCGTGCGCTATATCTATGTGTACGCCCGTCAGCTCGGCTACGACATCCCACCGTACCCGCTTGCAGGATGCGGCGAAATCAAGGAATTCTTTCGAGCCTTCGGTGTGGCGAGCGTTCCCGAGTTCTACGAGAAGGTGGGCATCGATCGCGAAACGTACGCGGACCTGGCAAACAAGACCGCCGTCGCCGTCCGCAACGGGCAGGGTATGCGAAAGCTCTTCGTCGTCGATGTGCCGTTCTGCAGCATCGAGCGGAAGATCGATCTGCGCCGCGAACGCGAGATCGATGCACTTGCCCGCACGGCTCTGCCCTCGGTGCTCGGCGCGGATGCTGCGCTCGACCTGGCCGACGGCGTGCTTTCGTTTTTGCTGACGGATAACGACCACGAGGCGTTCTGACGCTTACCGAGCGGTTGTCGTTGCGCTCGCAACGACGCCTGGGCGCTACTGCGTATCCGATGAGGCGAAGATGTACCCAATGAGGCGTACGCAATTGGTACTGTACACCCTACGTTGTTATGTGATAAAAAACAGCAGCGCTCCTTCGGGAGTGCGAACGTTTTCCCTGTTCGCATATTTTTTGTACGTACGCTTTGGACGATAATCGTCGCAAAACGACGTAGGGTGTACAGTACCTATCGATCATCGAACATCGGCCTACGAGCTCTGGCGGGCGATCATCGGTCATCAAATATCAACCCACGTGCCCTGGCGGGCAAACATGGGTATCGATCCCCGAGCAATGGCAGGCGAACTTCGGATCGCTCTACGTGCTCTGGCTTGCGTGCCTGAGTTCCCTTCGTACTCAGCTCCCGCCCTTCGGCCGTACACGCTGCCGTTGCCTTCGGGTGCTCTACGCTTCGCTTTGCGCCTGGAGCCGTTCGCGATACAGTGCGGTGTCTGCGAGGGCGGCGAGCTCGACGGTTCCGGTGAAACGTGCGGCCTGTGGCTTAACGAGACCGGGCTTGTAGGCGAGCATCGTTACGGTGGTATCGGCCGCAAACGTCGGGCGGCCGATGGAACCCGTTTGGGCCGACAGGCCGCTCGGTACGTCGACCGCCACGGCAAACGGGGCGTCTTTTGCTTTCTTGGGAAGCTTCTTGCGGTCGCGGTCGTGATCGCCCCGCTCGAAGCGGCGTTTGCGATGGAATCCGCGTCCTTTGTGGCGCGCTCCCTCGAAGCGGCGCTTGTTCGCCACTCGAATCCAACCGGCATAGGGCTCTCGTACCTCTTCCCCTGAAAAACCCGTTCCAAGCATCGCATCGACAACGGCTGATGCAACATCGAGCGCATCGGCGACGGTATCGGCGTCGGGTGCGACAAGGACGCTCAAGGAAAGGTTCTGCTCGTTTGCAGCGGCGAACACCGCCATGGCCGTTGAGTGCGCAGGCTCCGCTTTGATGCGCTCGGCGATATCGGGCGTAACGAGGGTTACCGGGTAGCCCTTCTCGGCGAGCGCACGCGCTGCAACCCATCCGTCTCCGCCGTTGTTGCCCGATCCGGCGAACACGACGATGCGCGAAGGATCGGGAACCCAGGCGCGCACCTCGTCGGCGACGGCGGTGCCAGCGCGTTCCATCAGCTCGGCAAGCGAAGTTCCGTCTTCGGCGAGCATCTGCTCAAGCGCTACGACCTCGGCAACGGCAAGTGGGCTTCTGCGCGCACGCTCTTCGTCGGCAGCTTCGACGGTCATGACGCGGGTGGCGCTCAGCACGCCGTTGAGCATGACGAACGGCCGCTTCTTCACGGCGGAGCGGATGGCGCGCACGACGAGCGAAGCCGCCCATACGGCCATGACGACGGTCCATGCGACGGCGAACCCGGTGCGATGTTCGGCGACGAATGAAGCGAGAACGCCGAATTCCGGGGATTGCGCAGGGTCGATCGATACAATGGCGCCGAGCGCAACCACCGGCAGCAGCACGAATGCGTACAAAAGCCCGTAGCGGGCGAGGTACTGATACCACCGGGCCTGACTTGCGTCGGGCCGCACGATGCGCAAGCGAAGCAGCTTTTGGCCGAGCGTCTGGCCTTTCGTAAGTATCGGAACGAGTACGAAGCAGACGAGGTAAAACGCGAGCTCGACGGCCGTGCTCAGAACCCCCCACGAAACGTCCTGCGAAGCCGCAAGCTCGCGCAGCCCTGCACCGTCGAGGCCGCCCAAGACAAGCGATGCGGCGGTTTGGGCGATGAACAGGTCGATTGCAAACGAGAGCGCCCGTTTCGTCACGCTTGCGCGCAGCCCTGCCTCGCGCGCCTCCTCGTTTACGATGCGTATGTCGGGCAGAAGCCGCATGGCGGGACCGACGATCCAGAAGCCCACCATTGCCCCGAGCGTGTTGAGCAGAAGGTCGTCCACGTCGAAAAGCCGGTACGGGTGGGCGTATGCGCCGAAGAGGCCGGTAAGCTGCGAGACTTCGAAGAAGAGCGTCGTGAGAAACCCGATGATGAGCGTCTGCCACCATGTGCGTCTGAAATAATAGCGCAGGTACATGCCGAGCGGCACGAGCAAAAGCACGTTGAACGCCGCTTCGTAGACGTACGGATCGCGCAGCGTCTTGAGCCAAGTGGACGGATCGGAAAGTGAAAACGTGGTTTCCGCAAGGAACTCCCTCACGAAGTTGAAGGGCATGAGCTGGGGCGTCGCCGCATAGGCGACCGTTGCCGTGCGGTCTTCGGGCAAAGGTAGAATGACGAGGAAATATGCGCACATGAGGTAGAAAACAAAAGAGTACACGATGAGCGTTCTCAGCCACGGTATCGAGCCGAACTTGCGGTACTGGTAGATCATGTACGGGACGGTGATGACGAATGCGATGAAGGGAAACGCAATCGCCGCGGTGATGATGTTGTTCGTATAAACGCTCATGATGCCTTTCCATCGGAACTGTCGAGATCGTCTGCCGCTCGGTGCTCGGTCGGGCGGCTGTCTGCGTGCTTTCGTTCGAGGTCGAGCAAAAACGCCTTCGCCTTCGGATCGCCGCCCCAGCCTCCCAGGTTGCCATTCGCTGCGACGACACGGTGGCAGGGGATGAGGATCGGAAGAGGGTTTCGGTTGTTCGCGGCGCCGACTGCACGCACGGCGTTCGGATCGCCGAGGGCTTGCGCGACATCTCCGTAGGTTTGCGTTTGCCCGTAGGGAATGGAAAGGAGCGTTGTCCATACCCGTTTCTGAAACGGTGTACCGTGCGGATCGAGGGGAAGGTCGAACACGGTTCGCTTGCCTGCGAAGTATTCCTGGAGTTGGTTAGCGGCGCGGTTCGTGAGTTCGCTTGGCTTCTTTTCCCCCGAAAGCTCGCGTACGCCGAAGGCGAGCTCGGTGATCGAGGTGCCATCCGAAGCGATGGTGAGGTGCCCGACCGGAGTTGCGTACGTGAAGAACGTCGGATGAGCGGCAGCCATGGTATGCTTTCTTTTCGGAAACGATACGGTGATTATAGTGCAGGACTGCGGCGTGTGCGTGACGAACCGGTGACGGTTCTGCACGCCGACGTGTGCTTTTTCTCAAAAGGATCGAATCAGCAGGAGCGCGGCGGCGCTTGCGCTACAATCGGCTTATCCGAGAGGAAAGGAATGCCTTGCATGTTTGAACCAGTACAGATAGCGCCTTCGATACTGTCGGCAGACTTCATGAACATGGGATCCGATATCCGCATGATAGAGCAAGGCGGCGCGGGATACGTGCACGTCGACGTTATGGACGGTCACTTCGTTCCCAACTTGACGCTCGGGGTTCCTTTCGTCAAACAGCTTAAGAAGATAGCCCGGATTCCCCTCGACGTGCATCTCATGATATCGAATCCGCTCGAGCAGCTGCCGTGGTTCATCGATGCGGGCGCCGATATCCTCACCCTGCACCTCGAGGCGCTCGACGAGGGTGCAGGCGAGGTCGAGCAGGCGCTTGCGACGATTCGCGGCGCAGGCGCGAAAGCTGCGCTCAGCATCAAGCCGGATACGCCCGTTTCAAGCCTTGCACCGTACATCGAAGGTGTGGACATGGTGCTCGTGATGAGCGTGTACCCCGGTTTTTCG